>JAKFVC010000077.1 GCA_021732415.1 Planctomycetaceae bacterium | reverse complement strand
GACGTGCTTCAATTGGAATTCTTTCACCAACTGCTCTTGTCCGTCACGCGATTGCTCGTCGTTGAGAACTTCGAAAATCTCCCGCAGGTTGGTCACGGAGTCCATCGCTTCGACGCGGTTCGTCGTTCGCAGCGCGGTGAGCTTGCCGTTCTGGCTGAGCATTGGCTTCAGTTCTTCGACAGCTTGCTCGGCAATCATCCAATCGAGAGCAAACGACACTTTGACAAATTCATGCGGCTCGCGTCCCTTGAGTTCCTCTGGACGGACACGCGGAACCATTCCCGGATCGAGCTTTTTGATATTGGCGACAGTCAGAACTTCCCCGTTACGGAGCATCGTATAACCGCGGTCGAGCAGATGGCGGTTGATGAGATCGCGGGCTTCGACCACTGTGTAGGATCGCTGGGTTGCCAGGTTGAGGTGATCACCGGGCATCTCCTGCCAGTCGAGACTGAGGTTCGAAATCAGCGCCAGCCATTCCAGAACGTCGAGCCACGGCTGACCCTGAAAATTGAAACGGACCTTGCCGTTCACATCGGGGCGAACTTTCAATTCGGCGGGATTGGGGGGCAGCTTCGGTTTGCTGTCGCGCGCGAGAGGTTTGGTGGCAGGTTCGGCCGCCGGAGTTCCCCCAGGCGGCGTTGCGCCCCCATTTGGCATGGGTTGCCCGTTCGCCGATGGACCTCCACCCGGTCCTTTTCCCGGCGCCCCATTGGCAGGACCGGCCGGCGATTCTTCCGCAGCACTTTCTACCACCATCGGCGCGCCGCCAGGCACTCTGATGCCTTTGCGCTGCATCGCGAAGAGATCGGCAGGATCACCGTGGAGTAACCACACGAGACAACAGACGGCGAGAATGGAGCCACTTCGTCGCATGGGGAATACCTGCAAATCCAATGTGTGGCGGAGTTAAGTCTCGTAGGCTGGGTGTTTTTTAATGGCAGCTTGATTGTATTTGGGCGGGATTCAGATAGTCGCCTGTAACCTACCAGCCTGGAACGAGAGTTTACCATTGCGAACGACGGAATGTCTGCTCGAAACAACAATAATTTGCTCCGAACAGATCAACTGTGGCGGTCTTGTGGAAGATTTTGCTAAGAAATCATGCCGCCACGTCCGCCAGAACGTGGGCCGTTTTGCACCGAACTCGTGCTCTGGCGAACGCCGGGACCGCCAATTTGACACTCCGACAGAACGAATCTCTCCTTTTAGAGTATTTCTCGCGCCCGGTTTGTTTAAGATGTTCGTTCCGGGAAAGAAAACTCCGAATTCAGTCGCTTGAGAGATACAGGTGCTCGCTTGAAGGATGAAAGTTCGTCAAAATCCAATCAATCCCCCAAAAAACCGGCACCGGGCGGGGCTTGGTCGGGCGGTAAGCCACCCGCCAACAAGTCGCAAAACCCCAAGCCGAATCGAAATGCCGGAGCTAAGGGCGGGAAACCCAACTCCAGGCCACAGCGTGGACCGCAGGCGAATGCTCCGCAGTCGAAACCCAAAAAACTGCCTCCCGGAGCCTTGGAACTGAAGTCACTCGGCGGCAATCGGTACGCCTTTCAGGCCCCGGAATGTGCCTTGGATCGCGATCTGGATTTGGCGGAAGTTCTGGAAATCCGCGCCAATGGCGAGTTTGAAATCGCGCGCGACGAACTGCTGTACCTCGTGGCCGATTGCCGTGGATTTCTGGAAGCCTACATCCAATTGGCCGAACTGGCTCTCGAAGACGAGGACATCGCCCTCGCCAAGGGGCATTTTGCGTTCGCCTATGAGAATGGTCTCGACATCCTGCCGTTGAATTTTCGCGGCCAGTTACCCTGCCAGGAGGGCTACAACCCCCATTTCTATGCGGCCGGAAGAGGTCTGGCCCGCTGTCTGATCTCGCGGAAAGAGCCTCAGCAGGCGCGTGAAGTTCTGCAACAACTGTTGAAATTCGACCCGTCCGAAGAGGGGGCCAAATCCCTGCTGGATCAACTCAACGAACATCAAGCAGGATCTTAGCGGGCTGTAACTTCCGTCCTTTCCGTCCTTTTTGTCCCTTTCCTCTTGTTGGAAATCAGCGACTGAAAGGGACCCAAAGGACGGAAGGGACTAGAAGGGACCAAAAATCCGATACACTTCACAACTGTTGAGTTTGTCAAAGCGATTCGGCAAAATGGGCGGTTGTGATTGTCGCGGTCTGCCTTTTTTGGGCAGATATCAAATCGTAGCGGACACACAAGCTGCGGCGTCCGCGAAAACTCAGCGGTACTTGACGACGATAGCGGAATCTGGGGAGGTGACTCTGGAAATCCTGGAGTTGCCCCCGTTTTTGCTTGGATGAGCAGAAAACTGCTCGTATCTTGGAATTTGAATTCAGTCCCGCGAAGTCCCTGTCGACTGACGGTGCCTGAAATTGTCGAAGTGTTCTGGAACTGAGATCTGATTGGGTTCAGACTTCGGCGGCTTGGCTGGCTTCGGCCCAGCCCAGCCTTGAGGTTGGACATCATGAATTACGTATTACATGGCTATCAGGTCAATGAAGCGACCTGGTTTCACCTTTCGTTCGTGTTGATCCTGGCGGTGTACTTCAGGTTCGGCCGGGTTTGGTCGCTGCGCAATCTGGACCTGATCCTGATGCTCGGCATCGCCCCGGCTCTGTTATACGTGCAGGAGTCGCCCGCTGATGGTGCGTTCTGCCTGCTGGCGGTCACCTTCGGACTGCTGGGGCGAGTCGGCTTTGACGCCTATTTCACCCGGCGTCCCAAGTTGCCGCAGAACATGAATCCCGCGGGCTTGGCCTTTCTTTGTCTATCGGCGATGGCCTTCCTGGGGACCAAGGTGCTGACAGAATCTCCCCCGGTCAATGAGGTGCGGGAGGTCCAGCGAGCTCAGCATCTGGTGAAAGGCGTCGAAGCGGGCCCCAGCTCCGAGGGGACTGCCGAAGGGGGAGCGAACGAAGCGGGCCCTGGCGCCCGGCTGATTTACGCCGCGATTGCCGCTACTCCCGCGGCCGAACGTCCCACTGCCACGCCGAATGAAACGGCCCTGTACGTCGCGCGCGGTATGGCGATTCTGGCCCACCTCGCTGTGGTCGGCGGCTTGATTTGCGTCGGATATTATCACATGGGGGACCTGCATCTGGGGCTCGCGATGGCGACGCTGTACCTGTTGCTCCCCTGCACGGCTTATGAAGTCGGACGCGTCAATCATGTGTTGCCGTCGGCGATGATCGTCTGGGCGTTTGTGGCCTATAAACGGGTTGTGGTCGCTGGGGCTTTGCTCGGTCTGGCGAGTGGTACGCTGTTCTTTCCCATCTTTCTGTTGCCGCTGTGGGCCGCATTTTATGGGAGACGAGGCTGGCTGAAGTTTTCTCTAGCGGTGGGTGGGATGACGCTGGTCATGATCGCCGGATTGTGGCTGCTGGCGGGGCCGGTGGGTGTCTTGCCCGAATCAGACTTCGGTTTCTTCAACTGGACCAAGCTCCGATTTAACGATACAGAACCGACCGGATTCTGGAGCATTTTCCCCGCCGCCTATCGCATTCCCGCGTTCGTCAGCTTCCTGGCGATGGTGGTGGGCATGTCAGTCTGGCCGCGCTACAAAGATCTCGCCAATCTGATGGCCAGTTCGGCGGCCATCGTGATTGCGACCCAGTTGTGGTATCCGCAACAAGGTAGCGTCTACGTGCTGTGGTATCTGCC
Source organism: Planctomycetaceae bacterium (assembly GCA_021732415.1). Lineage (GTDB taxonomy): Bacteria > Planctomycetota > Planctomycetia > Planctomycetales > Planctomycetaceae > JAKFVC01. The sequence continues at coordinate 108,123 of JAKFVC010000077.1, read as the reverse complement.
GCTGTTGTTGATGGTCGTTTTCCGACCGCCACTGCATCACAGCCTGGCGCCTGATGCTCTGCACGCGGCGCAAACGGTGACGCCAGCGAGTCCCGAGCCCCGAACCAATAACTTTGTAAGTTCGGGAATCAGCACGGGAACGGCGTTTCGTTAGTGAAATCGCTCAAAAGTCTGGTGTTTTCATAGGTCCCATTTGTCCCATCCGTCCCATCGAATTCATGGGACTTATAGGACGGATGGGACCTATGGGACTTATGGGATCGTTACCACCCCGCGACCATTATTGAACGTTATTGAAATCATTCATGTCCAAACGCAATCACCGGATCAAGCGCGACGAAGCCGCTCGCCAACGTCGACGTACGAGCCCGGGGGCGGCGCCCGGGACTTTGAAGACAGACCCTGATGCACCCCGGCCGCAGATCAAAGTCATCGCCTATTCCAATCAGGAACTGGTCGAGCAGGAGATCCAGCAGCCCAGCGAAATCGCCCCCTTTCTAGGGCGCTATCCCGTCACCTGGATCAACGTGGACGGACTGGGGGACGCCCAAGTCCTGCACGAATTGGGTGAGATCTTTCACATCCATCCGCTCGCGCTGGAAGACGTCATCAACGTCCATCAACGAGCCAAACTGGAGCACTATCCCGGCCATCAGTTTCTCGTTTTCCATCAGGTTGATGCGGGCGAACGGATCCAGTCGGAACAGCTCAGCCTGTTTCTCGGCTCCAACTTTGTCCTGACCTTTCAGGAAGAGGCGGGTGACTGCTTCGAGCCAATGCGCGAACGAATGCGGCAGCATGTGGGGCTCATCCGCCAGTCGGGGCCGGACTATCTGGCTTATACGCTGCTGGATGCCATCGTCGATCACTATTTTCCCTTGCTGGAATCGTACGGCGAACGCCTGGACGACTTGGAAACCGAGATCATCAAGTCGCCCGAAACCACGACAATGACGCAGATCCACGACATCAAACGCGAACTGCTGATGTTACGACGCAAGATCTGGCCGTTGCGAGACGCGCTGAATACGCTGGTGCGCGACCCGGTGCCGCAGGTCACAGATTCGACGCGCCTCTACTTGCGCGACTGCTACGACCACATCATGCGGATCATCGATTTGCTCGAGACGTATCGCGAGTTGTCGTCAGATCTGCTGGAGTTCCAGCTCTCGAGCATCAGTTACAAGATCAACGAAGTAATGCGAATGCTGACGGTGATTGCGACCATCTTCATTCCGTTGACCTTCATCGTGGGCTTGTATGGAATGAACTTCGATCCCAACGTGTCGCCGTGGAACATGCCCGAATTGAAATGGTATTTCGGGTATCCGTTCGCGCTGGGATTGATGGCGGTCGTGACGTTGGCCTTGCTGGGATTCTTCTATCGCAAGGGATGGCTCGGCGGCCGTCCGAGAGTTACGTCATCGACGGGAACGCGGTAGGCGTTACCATATCAATACAAGCCGGAAGCGCAAGCGAGTGCATTTCCGTCGAGTGAAAGGGCGGAATGTACTCGCTTGCGCTTCGGGCTTGTATTCGTGGACAGCGCAGCAAACAAGCCCGGCTGCCAACGGCAGTCGGGCTGAGTATATATCGCTGAGACTTATCGAACCAACTTAGTTGGCGCCGGCATCGGCCAGAGCAACCGGGGCGATCACGTTGACGCGGCGGCCTTCCTGATCGAACATCACCTTGCCGTCGGTCAGTGCGAACAACGTGTAGTCGCGACCACAGCCGACATTGCGACCGGGGCGCCACTTGGTACCACATTGACGAATCAGAATGTTGCCGGCCACGACGGCTTCACCGCCAAAGCGCTTCACACCGCGTCGCTGACCGTTTGAATCGCGACCGTTACGGCTGGACCCTTGTCCCTTCTTATGAGCCATCGCTGCTACTTCCTTCTCACACTAAGCTTGCAAAATTTCGAGTTCAACGGAATCTGATCGTCAGAGCTAGTTAGCGATAAATCCACTTTGGATCGCCTTCTGACCGGATCTCCCGTTCGTCCTGTTGTAATTCATCCCCCGGACGCCAGTACTCCTGCACCAGAGTTTTCCGCAGCACGATTTCCTCGTCGTTGGGACCCTTGGTGACTTCATAACCGTTGGAAAAACCGGTCATAAAGATTCGGAACCGATCCGCTGTCGGATCGACTCCACGCCACATCGCCACCCCCATAATTTCCGTACCCGGTTTACCTTCGGGCACGGCAGGCGGCAATGGCCCCACAATTTCGATCGAGTTCTTGTACTCACCGCGTTCCCGTTTGTTGATCAAGGGTTGCGCGGCAGGCATGACCCGATCAATGTAACGCTTTTGTTCGCCGTTGTCATCCGTAACCAAAGTAAATTCGGGGACGAAAACCTGCGTTCTCGCGGCCAGCACCTTGTCCGACGGAGGCAGTTCGTTCGGCGACGTCTTGACGGTGATCAGCCGATTGGTGGCTCGGTAGCAGAGATACCAGACCAGACGTTCGGTCGTGGCGCCAGTCTTCAGGTCGGGCAAATTCACTCGAATTTGGCGTAAAGGACGCAATACGACGTCCATGACCCAGATATCAGGCTGTCGCAGGCGTTCCTCAGCAGTCGCCAAGGCCGCAACGCGCCGTTCGATGCCGGGTGCTGGTGGGAATCCGTAGCTGATTGTCGGCAACCACAGTGCCGTCGAAGCCACCAGCGATGACTTCAAAAACTCGCGGCGTGGCATCTCGGACATGGGAAACTCTCCAGTGGAATATCGAAAACGTGGCGTCGTTTGGGCAGTTGGCGTAAAAGGCCGCGATTTTGACCAAGCTCAATTAGATCACGCTTTTCTGACACGTCAAGCCGTTTCACCACAAGTTGTTGCGCCCGTTTCGAGAATCTCAGTCGCGGGATTGGGGCTGACGGCTGAGCAACTCTTCGCGCGCAATGCTTCTACGTTTTGTGATTCGGGTAGCATCGACAGAATCTGGCCGTCAAGTTAGTAATTCGGGAGATGACCGCACAGGCGCGAAGGAAGCACGCCCTGCTTGCAGGATAGAAGAAGATTTTTGGAACACTGATCTACGCTAATCAACACTCATGAAAGGCAGGGAGCTTCATGCTGAGGGTCAAGTTAGCCCTGTGTTCAAATGATCTCGATGAGTGATGATTAGCGTAGATCAGTGTTCCAAAAAATCTTCTCATCAACCGTTGGCTAGACCCGACCCCTTGGTCGTTACGGCCGTCTGCCCCGCAGAATTGGCTCGAGTTCCTCGACGAAGTCGTTGGCGTCTTTGAATTCGCGATAGACCGACGCGAACCGGACATACGCCACGTGATCTACGTCCGCCAGGCGGTCGCAGACTTGTTCGCCGATGTAGCGTGACGGGACTTCGCGGTCGAAGTTCTGGTACACGTCTGCTTCGACGGCAGCCAGGACGCTTTCGATCCGCTCGGCATTGATCGGGCGCTTGTAGCAGGCTTTTTCCAAGCCTTTGCGAATTCTTTCGCGGTCGAACGGGACGCGCGTCCCATCCTTCTTCACGACCTTGATCGGAGACTCTTCGATCGTCTCATAAGTCGTGTACCGGCGCATGCACTTCAGGCACTCGCGCCGACGGCGAATGACAAAATCGTCGCTGGTTCTGGTCTCAACGACCTTCGTTTCATCGTGTCGGCAAAATGGACACAGCATGGTGTCTCCCCCCTGTTCCCTTCGGGAGTCTGTTGCCCGCGAAAATTTCGCGATTCAGCGATCCATCGCTACTTAAAAATCAGCTCTGCATGAGCGATTCTCGTCACCATTCATTTCGGCAGAATTTGCCGGATTGTTCCGAGCCGCCTCGCTAAGTTACAAATGCAATTGGCTGTTGCCTAGCCCGAAACTCCTAAAATGACAAGAGATGTGTCAAATTCTGGAGGGCTCTAATTCCGCCCTCCGAGAGGTTCGCGAACAAGACAGCAAATTTTGGCAAAGGTCAATGGGATGATTGACATTCAAGGTTAAGAATGTATTATGGGGCGACTGAGACTCAGTCTCAATAACTGCCAGCCAGCCCGCCTATTTGGAATAACACTCGAAAGGCACCCCGAATGTTACTCAGTCGAACAAATGCTAAACGCCCCGCCTTCACGCTGATTGAACTGCTGGTGGTGATCGCCATCATTGCCGTGTTGATCGGTCTGCTGTTGCCGGCTGTGCAACAAGCCCGTGAAGCAGCTCGGCGTTCGCAGTGCAAGAACAACCTCAAGCAGTTGGGACTGGCTCTGCATAACTACATGAGCTCCCTGTCCGTGTTTCCTCCCGCAGCCTGCTATGGAATTAACAACGCGAGTGCCTCGTGGTCGATGCAAGCTCGAATTCTGCCGTACTTGGATCAAGGCAACTTGCAGAATTTGATCAATTTCAATTTGGCGTATAGTGATCTGTCGCACGCGAAGGTTACTGCCCAGCGCATTCCAGTTCTCTTGTGTCCCAGTGAACTTAACGATCGCGTGAGGCCGTCGACTTCTGGTGGCGTGGATCACTACCCACTGAGCTACGGAGCAAATCGCGGAGTCTGGTTTGTCTGGAATCCGCTCACTCAGACAAATGGTGACGGAGCATTCGGGATCAATACCAACTATACCTCCGCAAATTTCACCGACGGTCTCTCCAATACGATCGGTCTTTCAGAGGTCAAGGCCTTTACACAAGTCTATACTAATCCTGGCAATTCGAACACGGCGGGTGCGACAAGACCTGAAACCCCGGGGGAGGTTCTCGCTCTCGTCGGTGGTACCGCGTCTCCGAATGCCCATACTGAGTGGGTCGATGGAAAAATTCACGAGACATCATTCACCGGCACGTTGGCGCCGAATTCGGACGTGATCTCGGCCGGTATTGACTCGGACGTGGCTTCATCGACTGAAAAAGCTCCTTACCTGGCTCCAGGAGCTGGAACCAATCCGACATTCGTCACCCATGCGGCAGTGACGTCGCGCAGTTTTCACGTAGGTCTGGTGAACTCCATGTTGATGGATGGTTCTGTTCGCAGTGTCAGCGAAAATATTTCACTGGCGGTGTGGCGGAATCTCTGTACCCGTAGCGGTGCCGAAGTCGTTGGTGAGTTCTAATTCCATCCGGACGTCGACGGTCTCAGTCCAAAAAATAGGAGCCCGGGGAAGTTCGAGTTGAACTTTCCCGGGCTCTTCTACTTGGAGCGAAGCTCGAATTTCTTGGACGAGGGAGCTAGCTGAGGAGGGTGAAGGTTGCCGTCTGATGCAGCACAAAACTATAGACGACGACGACGCTGACGATGGTGGTGCCAGCAAACAGAACTTTACGCCCCAGTTGCAGGTTCTCCCGGGCGATGATCTGGCAGATCAGCGAGACGAATGCGACCACGCTCAATTTGAAACAGAGTAGCCCTTTAATACCCCAGTGATTTATGAAGTACAGAGCGATCGGATTGGACTCGACGAATTGAATTTCCTGATGCTGCAGCATGAGGTAAGTCATGAAGAAATCGAGCAAACTCGCGAGGATGAACCAGGCGGTTTCGGTTTCCAGCGGCACCTTGCGGTGACGAGCCACATCCCAGCACGACGTGCTAATCCTCTTCAACGCTTCCATGACGTTGCTTCCCCTGGCCCAGCGGGCGATGACAGAAATGTGGCTGACGATTCGACTGAGCGCCGCGAATGCGACAAAAAACGATGTGAACGCGATTATTACGTCGACCCCGAAATGGGTGCCTTCATCAATTATTCACATCAGCCAATTCTAGATTTGTTTATTTCTTAGTCCAGAGGATTTTCAATCGTTATTTTACGAATTAACACAACCAACCTGAGTTGAGACTTGATGTTACGCCAAGGCCCGGCGGTGTGTATCGCGGCTGAAATTGAGAATCAGTCTCAGAATGAGGTGTTCCCGGTTCTGGCGTCCCTTAAGTCCTTTCTGTCCCTTTCGTCCCTTTGGGAGAGGTTCACAAAAGGACAGAAGGAACTTAAAGGATATAAAAGCATGCACCCACCTGCCCCTATCTCCGAAATTATATAAACACCAAATCGCGGGGATTCGGATTGGAACGGCCAAACAATTCCGACATAATCACGCAGTGGTTGTTGTTGATGTGTTTGCCTGTCGCTCAGCGCGAGACGACTGGGATCTCACCAGGAGCAGAAGAATGCTGCAGATTTCCGCAGGTGCCGAAGATCGACGGGCAGGATTACCGCGACGCAGCTTTCTCCAACTGGGCACATTGACGCTGGCCGGTTTGACAGGTGCCGATCTCACGGTACCCAAGCGGGTCCAGGCTGCAGGCGAACCTGCGATTAAGACGTCCGTGATCTTGTTGTGGATGGCGGGTGGTCCGTCGCACATCGACACTTACGATATGAAGCCGAATGCTCCCGCCGAAGTCCGCGGCCCGTTCACTCCCATTTCGACAAATTTGCCCGGCTTGGACGTGTGCGACCTGATGCCGCGGCACGCCGCTATCGCGAATAAGCTGTCGGTCATTCGTTCGCTGCATCACACTCTGTCGGTGCATGATGATGCGTCGCACTGGCTGCAAACCGGCTATCCGTTATTGCAAGCTCGTGAACGAGGCCAGCAGCAACCCTGTCAGGGCTCGGTTGTCTCCAGGCTGCGCGGTGCGTGTGAACCTGGAGTGCCCGCCTATGCGTGTGTGCCGGAAGATTACCGTTCACACATGGGCTTCTATCAGGCCGCCACGTATCTCGGCAGTCGCTACAACGCGGTGAATGCGGGCGGCGATCCGTCGATCGGCAAGTATCGTCCACCGGAATTCCAATTGCCGACCGAGGTCAACCTGGCACGGTTTTCTGGACGTCGTGAGCTATTGCGAACGTTCGATACCACCTCCCGCCAGCTGGAAGCGGCAGGCGCTCTTGAGTCGATGGATGAGAATCAGCGGCAGGCGTTTGACCTGATCGCCGGAAGTCGTGCGCGGGATATTTTTGATATCACGCGTGAGTCCGACGCGATGCGCGACCGCTATGGCCGGCACGGCTGGGGGCAATCGACCTTGATGGCGCGCCGCCTGGTCGAAGCGGGCGCCACGTTCGTCACCGTCAACCTCTATGAGAAAGACGTCGATTGGTGGGATGATCATTATGTGATCGAAAAGAATCTCCGCAAGCGTCTGCCCATCTACGACCAGGCCCTGTCAGCGTTGATCGAAGATCTGCACGAACGAGGGCTCAGCGAACGTGTCCTGGTGGTGGCGTGCGGCGAATTCGGCCGCAATCCGCGGATCGACGCTCATGTCGGCCGCGGCCACTGGCCCCGAGCCATGCACGCGGTCCTCAGTGGCGGAGGCATCCGTGAAGGTCAAATCATCGGCTCGACGACCTCCAACGGCGGCGAACCGCAAGATCGCCCCTTCGGCCCGGGCGACCTATTGGCGAGTATCTACAAGGTCCTGGGTATCGATCACGATACCTATCTACCCGACCGCCAGAACCGGCCTACACGACTTGTCGAACACGGCGAACCGATTGCCGAATTGTTCGCGTAACGAACCTGTAGCCCGACTCTCTGAGTCGGGAGCATTTGCCTTTCAGGCAACGACCCGACTCAGAGAGTCGGGCTACAGGGCACCGCCACTTTGCTGCCGTTACAGTTCTTTCACGCGGACATTGCGGAAGCGAACCTTGGCTCCCTTGGGCCAGCCGTATGCGCCGCCATGGACCTGGAAGGCAATGTGCCCCTTGTCTTTCAAAACATTCTCGAACTTCTTGTCGCTCGTGTACTCGGTGATTTGAGTGCCGTTGATCCACGTCGTGATGGTTGGAGGATTCCCCACGACGCGGCACTTCATCGTGTTCCAGCCGTCGATCTTCCAGACCTTGGACCAGTCAGGGACCTCGACCGGCTTCTCACCGGGCTTGGTGGGAGCGGCGGCAGTCGCCTTGATTTCCTTCAGCATTTTCTTCTCGGCATCCGCATAGACGCCATCGATATTGAAGGTGCGATTGGACGCCCCGTCCAGCCCTTCGCGATAGATCTGGCCGACGTTGCCCTTGTCGTGATAGTCGAGCATCATCTGAAAGCAGTTGCCTTTTTCGGTGCTGCGCAGAAAGAAGCCCGAGCACGGACCCCAGTCAGGGTTCGCCTCGAAGATGACTTCGAAATCACCGTAGGTCTTATCGGACAGCAGAATGCCGCCATTGCCGCTGCCTGGGGGATCTTGCTCACCCGTGATGGCGCCGTCTTCAACGACCCATTTGCCACCCGTACCGTGACCAATCTTTTCCGGGTTCTTGTGCCAGCCGGTCAAGTCCTTGCCATTGTAGATCACGGTAAATCCGGGCTCGACCTTGGCATCTTCACCGGCCACCGGCGAGACGACTGGAATGAACACTGAACCCCACGCTATCAACGCACAACACGCAACGAGCGGCAACCGAGAGAGCATCTGGTATTTCCTTCGCAGCAAGAGACTTTCAAAGGGGGCGTCGAGAAACCAACGCCGGAACGCGTATCTTAACGATCGCGGTGAAGAATGTTAAAGGAGGCGACTTCGAGTGTGGCTCGTTGGTTTCACAACGTGCTACAATCTGGCTTCACTTCTGAGTGAGCTGCGCTCGAATAGTGTTGGACGATGTCAACTCAAATCAATCACATCCCTACAGGATGTGTTGGAGTGCTTTATGGCTGGGTGTCGTATGCCTTGCAGTGCTGTTCGAAGAGGGATTTGTCGCACCGCTGTCCTGGTGTGCTTTGTCAGTTGGGGATGGAACCTGATGATCGATGATACGCAGCACGAATCTCAAGCGGCTGATCCGCTGGCTCCCAAGACGAAGATGGTCGACGTGGTCGATGAAATCCACGGCGAAAAAGTCGCGGATCCCTATCGCTGGCTGGAAGAGGGACAAGCTGCGGAGACTCGCGAATGGATTGAGGCTCAGAATCGGCGGACCACCGAACTGCTCGGCAAGTTCCCGGGACGCAAAGCGCTGGCGAAGCGGGCGGAAGAGTTGTTAAAGGTCGATTCGATCGGCATTCCCACGGTGCGTGGCCAGCGTTATTTCTTTTCGAAACGTGCGGCTCATCAGGATCTGCCAGTGATCTGCTTGCGAATTGGCCTGGACGGACGCGATGAAGTTCTCCTCGATCCGCATCACGCCAGCGCAGAACACACCACGACCTACAGCCTGCTCGATATCTCACACGACGGGCAGCTTGTCGTCTATGGAGTTCGCGTCGGCGGCGAAGATGAGATTGCAGTTCGCTTTTTTGATGTCGAGGCCCGCAAGGACCTGCCGTTTGCTCTGCCGCGAGCCCGCTACTTCGGCATGTCGCTGACACCCGATAAGCAGACGCTCTTTTACACGGTACACGGCAAAGAGGGCTCGCGGGTCTATCGACGTGGGTTTTCGGCAGAGGCCCAGCCCGAGATGATTTTTGGTGAAGGTTACGAGCCGCTGGTCGGGATCAGCCCCAGCCTGTCGCACGATGGTCAATATTTGTTGCTGCATGTGTGGTATGGCTCGGCGGGATCGAAGACGGACGTCTATTATCAGAATTTGAAGGACAAGTCCCCCATTCGTCCGTTGGTCAATGATGTAGAAGCACGCTTCGAAGCAGGAGCGGTGGGGAACGATCTGTTCCTGCAGACGAACTGGAAGGCCCCGCACGGCCGAATCATGCGGGTCGATCTGCAGCATCCGGAACGCGACAACTGGAAGGAAATCGTTCCCGCCAGTGATGCCGTTCTGGAAGGGTTTTCGCTGGTCGGCGGCCAGCTGTATGTGCAGCTTCTCGATCAAGTGCGTTCGCGCGTGACCGTCTATGATTCACAGGGAAAACAACTGCGTGAGATTCAATTTCCCTCATTGGGTACGGTCAGCAGCATTGGCGGCGACTGGGATCAGTCCGAGGCCTTTTTCTCGTTCAGTACCTATCACATCCCACCGACGATCTATCGCGAAGAGACCACCACGGGAAAACAGTTCGTCTGGGCGAAGTCAGAGATCCCCGTCGACAGCGATAAGTTCGAAGTCCGGCAAGTCTGGTTCAAGTCGAAAGATGGAACCAAGGTTCCGATGTTTCTGGTCCACAAAAAAGATCTGCTCCGAGACGGCCAGAACCCGACGATTCTGTACGGCTACGGCGGATTCAACATCAGCCTGACGCCGTCATTCTCGGCCAAAGCTGTGCAATGGTGCGAACTGGGGGGAGTGTATGCGGTCGCCAATCTGCGGGGCGGCGGTGAGTTCGGCGAAGACTGGCACAAGGCCGGCATGCGCGAACACAAGCAGAATGTGTTCGACGATTTCTACGCCGCGGCCGAGTGGCTGATCCGCGAGAATTACACGTCACCCTTGAAGCTGGCAATTGATGGCCGCAGCAATGGTGGCTTGCTGGTGGGGACAGCGATGACCCAGCGCCCCGAATTGTTTCGAGCCATCGTCTGTGGTTATCCGCTGCTCGATATGGTGCGGTTCCACAAGTTCCTGGTGGCCAGATTCTGGATTCCCGAGTATGGTTCGTCGGATGATCCTCAACAGTACAAAGTGCTGAAAGCCTATTCGCCGTACCACAATGTGAAGCCGGGTACTAAGTATCCCGCGGCGCTCTTCATCACGGGAGATGCCGATACCCGTGTTGATCCGTTGCATGCTCGTAAGATGGCCGCGCTGTTGCAGTCGGCAACGGGATCCGAGCGACCGATTCTGCTGCGGTACGACACCAAACTGGGGCACACGGGGGCTCGTCCTGTCAGTCACACGATAGACGATATCACCAATGAGTTGAGCTTCCTCTGCCAGGAACTCGGAGTTTCGACCTGCGCCGTCAGTGCTGGCGAGCGATTGCATTCGGTCCTCGACCGCGAGTGGCAATATCAATTGCGTGAGTTCCCGACCAATGCGACTCATCTGGGGGACAAGCGGTACAACCATTTGTGGCCTGATGTCAGTCAAGGAGCGATCGATCGTCGCCTGCAGCATGCCCGCGACGTGCTGCATGAACTGAGTGGATTTCGACCCGCCGAACTGAATCCTGCAGACCGCCTGAATCTCAAGCTGTTTCGCAAGCAGGTGGAACTGGATATTGAAGAATCCCAGTTTCGCTGGTATCTCGTGCCGTTGACTCAGCGCGATGGTATCCAGGATGAAAGCAGTCTGTCCGAAGTCGTGAGTTTTGAAACGGTCAAGGACTACGAAGACTGGATCGCGCGGTTGATCTCGTTCCCGCAGTATATGAATCAGAGCATCGCACTCATGCGCGAGGGAATAAAAACCAAGATCATTCAGCCGCGGATTGTCATGGAACGAGTGCCGGCGCAGATCAAACAACAGATCGTGGATGATCCCGAACAGAGTCTGTACTACAAGCCATTCCGAAAATTTCCCGATTCGATCCCAGCCGCCGAACAGACCCGGCTGCGTGACGCGGCCAAACAGGCCATCTCGTCCAAACTGATTCCAGCCTATCGCGAGTTCCTGACGTTCTTCAATGCCGAGTATCTCCCCGGCTGCCATCCGAAAGTCGGTGTCTGGCAAGTTCCCAATGGCGACAAGCTGTATGCCTTCCGGGCTCAGCAATTCACGACCACGAGTCTGACGCCCCAGGAAATCCACGATATCGGGTTGCAAGAGGTGGCCCGCATTCATGCGGAAATGGAAGCTATCATCAAGCAGGTCGGCTTCAAAGGGACGTTTGCAGAGTTCCTGACCTTCCTGCGGACCGAGAAGAAATTCTACTGCGCGACCGAAGCCGAGCTGTTCGCCGAATATCAAGCGGTCTGTAAACGAATCGATCCACAACTCGGGAAACTATTCCGTCATCTGCCCAAGACGCCGTATGACATTCAAGCCATCCCCTCTCACATGGCCCCCGATACGACGACCGCCTACTACCGACCTCCCGCAGCGGACGGCAGTCGTCCGGGAACCTACTTTGTGAATCTCTACAAGCCGGAAGTTCGGCCCAAGTATGAGATGGAAGCCCTGTCGCTCCATGAGGCCGTGCCCGGTCACCATCTGCAGATTGCCATCGCGACCGAACTGCAGGGCGTGCCGACCTTCCGCCGGTTTACGCATTTCACGTCCTACGTTGAGGGCTGGGCTCTCTACAGTGAGGGGCTCGGAGGAGACTTGGGCCTTTACACCGATCCGTACTCGAAATTCGGTCAGTTGACGTACGAGATGTGGCGGGCGGTCAGGCTGGTTGTCGACACGGGCATGCATCAGCTCAAGTGGGATCGGCAACGGGCGATCGACTATTTCCTGCAGCACACGGCGAAGACCGAGCACGATATCACGAATGAAGTCGATCGGTATATCGCCTGGCCCGGACAGGCGCTGGCCTACAAGATCGGGCAGTTGAAGATCTCCGCTCTCCGTGCCCGAGCCGAACACGAACTGGGACCAAAGTTCGACATCCGCGAGTTCCATGACACGATCCTCAATCAGGGGGCCGTGCCACTGGATGTGCTGGAGGAGATCGTCAACGACTGGATTGCCAGCCAGAAGACTCGGCCGTAAGGGGCGATCGTGGGATGCAATAGTGGGACGGGTCTCCGACCCGTCTGAGCTCGTAACCTTCGAATTGAAACAGAAGAAATGCCAATCGAATACAAGTGGCCTCATCCTATTAAGTCTCAAAACGCACTGCATCGAAGTTATCACCATGTGGAATCTCCCACCTCCACCCGAGTTTCAAGGCCTTCGTGAAGACCTACCGCTAACCTGCTACGTACGACATTTGCCCCATTGGCGGCAGATTGGCGCAACGTACTTCGTCACTTTTCGACTTGCCGACTCATTGCCACAAAGCAAACTAAACCAGTTGGCACGCATGAAAGCGGAATGGGAGCGACAACACCCGGCCCCACGCACGAATGAAATACTCGAACTGTGGGCGCAAAAATCGGCCCAATGGGTTGAGCATTGGCTTGATCAAGGGCATGGGAAATGTGCTCTGAAAGATGATATCTGTGCAACCGAGGTCATCAACACGCTGCGCCATTTCGACAATGTGCGTTATGAATTGGATTGCTATGTCGTCATGAGCAATCATGTGCATGTGATCGTCAGGCCATTTGAGAAGACTGCCGATGCATTGGAGACTGTGCTTAAGAGTTGGAAATCATTTTCGGCTCACGGTGTGAACCGAGTCTTGTCCCGCAGCGGTCCTCTATGGCAAGAAGAAAACTACGATCGGATCATTCGCGATGAAGAGCATCTCTGGCGAACGATCCAGTATATTGGAAGAAATCTCGATAAAGCTGGATTCTGTCGCGAATCTAATCACCTTTGGATTCGACCTGAATGGGAATCTTTAGGTTGGACGTTCGAGTGGCGGCGAGCAATCTCGTCGTGAGGGAGGGTTTGACCTATTCGCGAGGGACTACCTTGTGCCAGATCGAAGGTGACGGGCTCAGACGGGTCGGAGACCCGTCCCACGACACGCGATGCATTAGCGCATCATTGCCAATTTGACATGTGACAGCCGTGAACTATGTTTCATCGCCAGCGACTTATTCGCGCCTGATGTCCAGGCGGATGGGAAGTCGCGGAAGCATAAACCAGGGCCTTTACAATGTTGGATTTCCTTGACGGTGTTGAAGTTACAGACGCACCGCAGCCATTAAATCTCGCCACTCCGAATCACGCACCGATCAAGTCGCACTCGCGCCAACCTGCCAACCATTGGACTCGCTGTCTGCAGGACACGGTCGGTGATGCCCTGCAAAAGCTGCAAAAAACGCACACGTCGTCCGACGATGTTGATGGCGAGTCATCGAGCTGGGATGATCGAACTGAGTCCAATTTCACGCAGAATTCTCAAGGTGTCGGGCAGCCCGGGATGCTGCTGCAGGCCTTGTCATTGGAAAATCAAGAACCGGCGGTCGCGGACACGTTGCCCGAGTTGGATCGGCGTGGGTTTCCGCGGCGTGCCAGTGAGTGCTCGGTGACATTGCTCGAGCGACGCGAAACCGAACTGTTGACGCCCCAGGAAATCGACATGTGGCTGGATGCCGGCGGTACGGCTGGCAAGTTGCTCGACATCAGCCTGACCGGACTCTGCCTGCAACTGAATCGGGACATCGGGAAGGATTCCGAGATCATCTTGAGGATCTCGAATCCGAAGCTCAACCGCCAGGTAGACACGACCGCCAAAGTGGTCCATACGCGCGGCACAGGCCAAGGCCGATACAGCGTCCATTGCAGCGTGCTGCATCCCCTGACTGTTGCCGAGTTACAAGACTTGGGGCGACCGCCAGTCGTGCCGGGCCATGTGCTGGCGTAGAGCGACTCTACGAGTCGGCTGCGTGTCGAAGAAGGCCCGACTCGGAGAGTCGGGCTACGGCGCGGGGACATCGACCAGATAGAGGTCCGTCTTCCCGAGTCGCTCGGACATCAAGACGAGCTGGCGTCCGTTGGGATGCCAGCTGGGATAGTCATCACGCTCGGGATGATTGGTGAGACGTCGAATGCGATTGCCATAGCGATCCATCACGTAGACTTCAGCGTTGCCATCACGCACGCTGACGAACGAAATCTGATTGCCATCCGGCGAGAACTGCGGCCGCGTATCGCGCCCGGGTGACTCGGTCAGCCGCCGCAGATTCGATCCGTCGGTATTCATCAGGTAGATCTCAAAATCGCCATCTTTGCTGGAGGCGAACAGTACTTCGCGGCCGTCCGGTGAAAATGTGGGCCAGTTCGTGATGCCCGACCACGTCGTCACTTCGCGGCGGTCCTGGGCCTGCAGGTTGATCGACGCCAACTGCTGGCCTCCCTTGGCCGGGATGCTCATGAAGAGTCGGTCCGTACCAGGCTGGAATGCCGGCGAGTTCATACCGCTGAAACCGCCGCCCCCGTCAAACACAGATTCCTGGCCCGTCTTCAAGTCGCGAATCACGAGCTTCAGATTGAGATTGCCGCGGTTCTGGACGAAAGCCATGTGGCTGCCGTTGCGTGAGTAGGCCAGCTCAAATTCATTGGTGTTGGCCTTCGGGTTGATACGCGTCTGCTCGCCGTCGGCCAGTCCTACCCGCATCAGTGAGATCTGGATTTGGGACTCATAAACAGCGAAGTCAACGGCATCTCCCTGTGGCGAAAACACCGGATCTTGTTTGGCTCGACCGTCGCGCGTGAGTTGCCTGGGCTCGCCTGCTGGCAACAGTGATATTCCGCTGCCGAGCAAACTGATCAACGCGAGAATGCGGAGAGCGTGTGGGAGGGCGAGGCTCCCGCCGAGCCTAATTCGAGCTTTAGCTCGGCGTCCGCCGGAGGCATCATTCAGGGCCTCCGGCGGACGCCGACCTGCGGTCGTCGTAGGCTCGGCGGGAGCCTCGCCCTCCCATTTCAAACACGCCTTGAGACTGGATCGAAGTCTTCTAAAGGAGTTCATGGATGACCCGCCCGCCGTCGAGGACGCGCAGTTCGGCTCGCGCTTCGGTGTTGATGCCGCACAGTTCCAGCATCGTCGTGCCGACGTTGACCGGGGTAATCGGTTCGGTAATGGGTTCGCGGCCCAGTGCATCGCTTTCGCCAATGACGCGGCCCGGCTGGACTCCGCCGCCGGCCCACATCGAAAAATAGACGTTCGGCCAATGGTCGCGAGATGCCTGGCCGTTGATTTGCGGAGTCCGGCCAAACTCACCCATGCAGACGACCAGGGTCGATTCCAGCAGGCCCCGTTCGCGGAGATCGTCGAGCAACGCACAATAGGCCCGATCGAATATCGGACAGTGCCGGTCAGCCAGCGATTCGAAGTTATAGATGTGTGTGTCCCAGCCGAAATCGGTGTTCGGCGTCATCGCTTCGACGTATTGGCTCCAGTTGACCTGCACGTAAGGCACACCGGCTTCGACCAGGCGCCGGCCCAGCAACATGCTTTGTCCGAATGCGGTCTGGCCGTAATTGTCACGGGTTGCAGGAGATTCAGCACCGAGATCCAAAGCTCGCCGAGCTTCGGTTGTCGTCAACATCTGGTAGGCACGTTCGAACGAATGATTCCATTGTTTGGCGGCACCTGAATTGACTTGCCCATCCAGCCGGCGACGCGTCGTGTCGAGTTCGGTGAGCAACGTTCGTCGATCTGACAGACGTTGTGGCAACAGCCCCTCGATCAGATTCAGGCTGGGAACGTTGACCTCACCCAGTTCCGAGCATTCGATTTGAAACGGATCGTACGACTGTCCCCACGTACCACCGCCATATCCCTTCACCACTCCGACGATATCGCGGGGTACACCGCGACCCACGGAGACAAACGGCGGGAACTGTCCGTAGCCTTTACGTCGAGCGGCAATCGAACCGAAATTGGGTTCCCAATTCGGCGAACTGGTGGGAGTTCCCGTCAAAGCACTCGAGCCGGCTTCCAGATGACCCGGATGGAAGTTCTTGTTGGAACGAATGAGAGAAAACTGATCGCTATGCTGAGCCAACCGCGGCAGGAGTTCTGTGAATCGCAAGGACGGAGTGCGCGTGGCAATCGTCGAAAAGGGACCGCGATATTCCGCCGGAGCGTTCGGTTTGGGATCGACGGTATCGAGATGACTGGGGGCTCCCCAGAGCCAGACCAGCATCACCGATTTGGCCGGCGCCGCTTCGGTCGCTCGGACCATTTGCGGTAGTCCAGCCAGAAAAGGCGAGACCGCCCCCGCCTGCAAAAACGCGCGCCGGGTGATGCCGCTACATGTCCGAGCTCGAAAGCTGCCGATGTTCAACATACCCAGATCTCTTCCGATTCAATTCGTGATTCGAGTCGATGGGAGGGTGAGGCTCCTGCCGAACCGCAAGCGTCTTTCGGTCGTCGCGAGACTATGCGGTTCGGCAGGAGCCTCACCCTCCCATGACGTCGAAATATCCTTGATGGCGTTGGCAGATCAGGCGAATTCCGGCTGATCAGTCATACTCCAAGCCGTTCATCATACAGGTCGAATCGAGGCACAGGTAGTTGATTCTGAAATGTTCAAGAGTTTCGTAGCCACGCTCTGGCGAGCGTGGCTACGAAGCGGCGGAACTAGCTAATCAGCGTCTTCATCTCCCGAACAGCTTGCTGAAAACCAACCATGATCGCGCGGGCCACAATGCTATGCCCGATGTTCAATTCGCACACGCCAGGAATCCGCGCGATCCGCTGCACGTTGCGGTAGGTCAGTCCGTGCCCGAGATGCAGCACCAATCCGCGTTCGATCGCATAGCGCCCGGCGGAGAGCAACGCTTCGAATTCCTTGTCTTGCTCCTGTTCGGTGACTGCATCGGCATAACGGCCGGTGTGCAGCTCAACGGCCTTAGCGCCCATGATGTGCGAGGCTTCAATCTGCCGCGGGTCGGGATCCACGAACATGCTGACTTCGATCCCGACGTTGAGGAGTTGCTCCATGCACGTCTTGATTCGCGCGGAGTTGGCGATGACATCCAGCCCCCCCTCGGTGGTGACTTCTTCTCGCTTTTCGGGAACCAGCGTCACCTGTTGCGGCTGCACGTCCAGAGCAATCGTCGTCACGAGCGGATCGGCCGCCATTTCCAGATTGACCTTCACCTGGGCCGTTTGCCGGATGATGCGCAGGTCGCGTTCCTGGATGTGCCGTCGGTCTTCTCGTAGATGCAGTGTGATCCCGTCTGCGCCACCCAGTTCTGCCAGAGCTGCCGCCCAGACGGGGTCCGGTTCGATGGTGCGCCGTGCTTGCCGGACGGTTGCCACATGGTCGATGTTAACGCCGAGTTTTGCCATGATGTGGGGTCTTCTGTTCGATATCTCGCCCCCGTGGCCGACGCTGCCAGCGTCGAACTGCAGACGCTAGCAGCGTCTGCCACGGGACGGATCATTTCTTTGTGGGAAAATGGACCTGAACTTTGTCGTGCATCGTGTAGAGTCGGAACTTCTCGCCATCGTTGACCAGCAGGCCGCTCGACTTGTTCTCAGATTCGGGCCGCAGGGGATTTCCCGGATACTTCTTCCAGTGAATGAGATCACTGGAGACCGCCAGGTTCGTGGTCCACAAGCTCGGTTTCTCGGTGGAGCCACTGCCGTGGTAGACGGCGTAGTACTTCCCTTGGTGCTTCACGATCTGATTGAGGGCGATCATTTTCGAATCATAAGGGCCGGGGCCTAACGCAATCACCGGCTCGTCCTGAACATGGTTCCAAACCTTCAAATCCTTCGATTTTGCCAGCCAGATCCCCTGATCTTTGCGCTCGTAAAACAGGTACCAGGTGCCGTCTTCATAGTAAGCGGTTGGTGTGCCAAACGGACCAGGAGTGAGTGGCTTGCCGTCGGTGTAGTGAATATCCAGCGTCCCGTGGCCCTTCCAGTGAATCTTGTCCTTGGAAGTGAGCAACTGGGCTTGATCATTGAGACCTTCTGCGACCATGTAATAGGTATCACCGACTTTCTGGACCTGGATGTCTTCCACCCAAAATTCGTCGATCAAGGGATGTTGAGCAAGCCGTGTCCAGATCAGACCATCGGGGGACGTGGCGTAACCCAACATCCGCCGGCCTTCCTTGGTGCCGTCATAGCCTGTGTACCACAGACTCCACTGGTCGCCCTCTTTGAGGATCCAACCACGTTCACGGATCTTTTCATCCCAGTGTCCCGGACCGGCGGCGGTGAAGATGGGGTTCTTGGAGTACGGTTCCCAATGGGTGAATTCGGCGGGGAATTCGGCTGCGGGCTCCTGAGCAATCAGAGCTGTCGTAGACGTTGAAGTCGCGCTGAAGAAGGTCAGGCCGCTGCAGCAAACGGCTGCTAATAACCAAGCGGTGCGTCGCACATAGAAAACAGTCGTCATCGGATGCCCCTCCATAGCCCGACTTGTTGAGTCGGGTAATCCTCGAATTGGACGGAACCCGACTCAGAGAGTTGGGCTACGAACACGCAGTATAGCCAATCTCTGGGAGGGACCGATAGAATTCAGGGCTTCCGGTTCCATTGAATTTCATGATCCCAGAAGGTCGTAACGATGTGGCGTCTGCTGTTGGTGGTGTTGTTTGTCGCGTGGTCCTCTTCGGCGTCGGCTCAGGAGAAAATCAGCGGGTGGCATACGGATCTCGATTCGGCCTGCAAGCTGGCTCGTGAATCGGGCAAACCGCTGTTCGTGGTCTTCCGCTGCGTGCGGTGACCCGACTGCTTTGTTTGGGATGGGCAGGTGGCTCATCAAGACAATTTGATTCAGGCAGCTCGCCGTGATTTTGTCTGCGTCCGATTAGGACAGATGAATCACGTCGATCTCGCGCGCTTTGAGTTTGACTACGACACCACCTGGACCAGCTTTTTTCTGGACGCCGATCTGAATATCTACAGCCGCTACGGTGGCCGCGATGAGCGTATCCCCGATGCCCGCATGAGCCGCGAATCGTTGCTACATACGATGTCGGAGGTCCTGCAGGCGCACGCAAAAATCCGACGGGCCTCCGCCGTCGATTTGCCCCGCATCTTGCGCGAGGAGACTCACCCGGCTCCTGCCAAGCCAACATCGCCTGAAGACATTCCGCTCCTCAAGGACAACCATCAGGGATGTGTTCACTGCCATCAGATCCAGGAGTACCGGCTGCTGCAGTCTTATCTGGATGGCAAATTCGAACGGCGGATGTTGTTCGGCTATCCTCTGCCTGAGCGTCTAGGTTTGCAGCTCGACCGTAAATCGGGACAGCAGGTTGAGCGTCTCGCGCCGGATTCGGCGGCGGTAGCCGCGGGACTCAAACCCGAGGACATCATCGGTCGCGTGAACGGGATTCCAATCCGTTCCGAATACGACATCCGCTGGGCCCTGCACCGCGCCACAGACGATCAGCCCGTCAAGATTGTTGTTGACCGCCAGACACTGGGCACGAAAGCCTCGGTCGAGTTGTCGTTGACCCCGCGTGGAGACTGGCGGCAATCGGATTTGGGCTGGAGGAAGTCTCTGAGAAGCGTGCCTCTGCAGATGGGCTTCCTCGGCTACAGCTTGGGCCGCGATGCCGTCCAGCAGCTGGGATTTCCCGAGGGCAAGTCGCTGGTGAAAGTGATTTCGCTACGCCCGCCGGGACTCGGGAAGAACCTGCTGTTGCAGAAGGGGGATCTGATCACCTCCGTCGGAGGGCAAACGGGCTTTCAGACGTTTGAGCAATTCAAATCGAAAGTCCTGGAGCTCTATCGGCCGGGAGATGCCGTGGAGCTGGAAGTCCTGCGCGACGGGAAGCTGCTGAAGCTCAAGGGGACGATGCCGGATTGGTTCACCGAGGAGACCTCGGTGCCCTAGTTGTTGAGCGCGCCGCCGACGTTGTATCGACCGTTGAGGCACACGACCCCGTGGCCGACGCTGCTAGCGTCGGTGGTGCGCCGACGCTAGCAGCGTCGGCCACGAGCCTGGCTAGTGCGCCGGGGTTGCCGGGGCGACGTTCGCTGAGGGAGCGGTTGGCGGAGCTCCGTGCGGGGCACTGACCGGCTTGTAGATCATCACGAGTGCTGCGCCGCAGGCTGCCATCAGCAATCCCATGAAGAATTTCCAATCGGGCAGCGTCTTGGCCGGATTGAAATACAGAATTGTGGCGATCGTGTTGATGATCGGAGCACCGGCGAAGACCAGCGGCGGCACATAGAGGGTGGCATCTTTACCGCCGATGGTTACGGCGAAGATGATGCACAATGCACCGGCAGCCCCCAAGCTTCCACCAAACAGCCCCTTCATACAGGCCATCGTGTCGAAGTTCGGAACAAGGCCCGGCTTGACCGTCGGATCCCAGTTCAGGACGAACACGAAGATCGAGGGAATCAACACGGCGGTGATGAAGTAGGCCAGCCCCACGAACAGGAAGGCTCGCAAGGGACTCTTCAGGGCGGATTGAGCCGCGTGGACGGTCGGCACATAGAGTCCCCACGAGAGGGCTGCACCGGCGATGAAAATCAGGACGAGGACGACGGTTTTTTCCATCTTGAACTCCGTATCGGACGGCGGAATCAATCATGCTGCGGCGATCGGCGGGCGTTCTGAGATTGCCAGCCTCAGACGACCCAGAGCCACCAGTTGAGATCAAGATTCCTCGTCTGGCCGCCTGCGGGGAGTATGGTAGCTTTCGGCTGGCAGAATGGAAACGGTGGAGGGAAATGACTAATGACTAAATCCTAATGTCTAAATGAGGGAGCAGGTGGCAACGTTGAATAGAGGCTGTTTCGTCCTTTGTCAGTGGTCCGTTGTCATTTGACATTTCCGCAAAGCTGTTGAGTGGTTTCGCTTCGGATCTTGCCTGCTGGAGTTAATGGTCGATGTTGATGGCGGTTAGCGTGTTGCGGACGCACGAATTAACGTGGCTCGCGGCTGGCCTGCTGCCTGCTTGACAACCCGGGATGTGCTCCCCTATGTTGCCAAGGTTTGTGCGGATGGCTATCGTTGTTCGCAAGTAGTGCTGGTGGTTCAGTTTCTGCGCGTGCCAGCGGGTGTCGACGAAGTGTTTCGTCGCCAATTCGGCGGCTTTTGCCGAGGGCCACGTGATCGTGGTTGAGTTTGAAAAGGAAGTGTCGCGTGGCGTCTGGACTGACTCATTTTGATGATTCGGGAGCCAGTCGGATGGTCGATGTCGGGGCGAAAGACATCACCGCCAGACGCGCGGTGGCCTCCAGCCGCATCGTCATGCTGCCCGCAACACTGCAGTTGATCACCAATCGGCAAGTGGCGAAAGGGGATGTGTTTGAGGTGGCTCGGCTGGCGGGAATCATGGCGGCCAAGCGGACGTCCGAGTTGATTCCGCTGTGCCATTCGCTGGGTCTGGATAGTGTTGAGGTTGGTTTTTCCATCCTGGACGACCGGACCATTGAGATCCAGGCTACCGCGGCAGTGCACGGTAAAACAGGGGTGGAAATGGAAGCCCTCACCGCAGTCAGTGTGGCTGCCTTGACGGTTTACGATATGTGTAAAGCGGTCGACCGGGCGATGGTGCTCGGTCCGACGATGCTGCTCGAAAAATCGGGTGGCAAGAGTGGACACTTCCGTCGTGACGAGGCTTGATTCCTCTCACGACAAGGAAGCAGTAATTAAGTACAACTCGCAATTCAGGAAATGGACAGAGATCTCGCTGACAGATGGCACTGGATTTGCCATGTTTTGAGCGGCGATGGCTGAATGGCGATGATTATCGAACAGGGCGGACTGGAGACAACCGGTCCGTTGGGGGTGGAAGAGAACGTCATGGTTCAAAAAGCGGCGAGCGAAAAGGTGAATTCCATCGACTTACAGGCGACAATCTTACGTCTGATCGGGAATGACCTGCACGAAATGGAAGTCGTCTTCCATCGCGAACTGCACAGTAATCATCCGTATGTCGCGGATGTCCTGACGCATCTGAATACGTATCGCGGCAAACGACTGCGGCCGATGTTGCTGTTGTTGACTGCCCAGGCCGTCGGGGAAGTGGACCCTTCGCACCATGTACTGGCAGCGGTGGTGGAGATGATCCACACAGCGACGCTGGTTCATGATGACGTGCTCGACGATGCCACGACCCGCCGGCATGTCGCGACGGTCAATTCTCGCTGGAACAATGAAACCAGTGTCCTGCTGGGCGACTATCTCTTCACGCACGCGTTCCATCTGGCGAGCAGCTTGGAAAGTACCCTGGCCTGCCGGTTGATTGGCCGCGCAACGAACTTAGTTTGCGAAGGTGAACTGGCCCAGATTCACGAACGCGGGAACTCTGGTCTGACTGAAGAGCAATACTTCAACATCATCGAAGGCAAGACTGCCGAACTGTGCGCCGTGTCGTGCTACCTGGGTGCTCACTTTGCGGGCGGCTCTGAAGCGACCGTCCAGGCGATGGATCAGTATGGTCGCAACCTGGGAATCGCCTTCCAGATCGCGGACGACCTGCTGGATGTCTGCGGCACCGAACAGGAGACGGGCAAGTCGCTCGGATCGGACTTGGAGAAGCAAAAGCTGACCTTGCCGCTGATCCGGCTGTTGGCTGAAGCCGCTCCAGCAGACGCCGTGAAAATCCGCGATTTGCTGGCCCATCCCAGTTCCGAGTCCAAGGCTGAACTCAATCGACTGTTGAGAGCTGGCGATGCGTTGGAATATGCTCGTCAACGGGCCTTCGAATACGTCCAAGGTGCCCGGGCGGCCTTGGCCTGTCTGGCCGATTCACCAGCGCGGCAAGTGCTCGAGTTGCTGACGGAATTCGTGGTGGTACGCTCAACGTGATTTCGTGAGATGCCTTCCTACGACGGGTCTCCAGGCCCGTCCGAGTCCGTAACAATCGGCGCAATACACGATCGTCCCTCGCTAGCTTCGCGCAGCGCACGGCACAATTTCCATAGCGAGGTCCGCGCGCTTCAATATGGCCAAAATTCCGGGTGCCACTGGCTGTGCCAGTGCATTGCCGGACAGCGAATCGATAGACTCCGAGCACTGGCATAGCCAGTGGCACCCGATTCAAGAGTTTATTGATTGATGGAACGCGATTGGCGACTACTCTCGTATCCGCTCGGACGGGCCAGGAGACCCGTCCTACGAAGTCTTTCCACGCCTTATTCCGGAGGCTCAATCGGCCCGAAGTCTGAAATCGCCGGTGCGGCGAAGCGTTTCAACTGGGCATTCGAGCGACGCTGATCGCGCAGGATGAAAAAGCAAATCGCCCCTCCCAGGCCGATCCCGACGGCGGCAATCCCGCCCAGCACCCACGGGACCCAGCGCGGATCCGCATCTTGTTTGCGTTGTACCGGGGGGAACCAGCGAATGCGTTTCGCTAACAGCAGCGGGGCGGCGTACGTCAATCCTGACTTAGCCGGGTACTGGTAACGCTTGAAAAAGTAGCCGGTGATCGACACCTTCTCGCTGATCTTATCGCCTTCTTTCAATCCGGCCGGTTTATCCATGCAGTGAAAGACATACGGGTTCTTGCCCGAGTCGGCATTGCGTATCCAGCCTTCATAGACAATGTCGATCTTCGCGTCGTTCTCGTGCTTGGGTAGCTGGTTGAGCATCAGCAATTCCCCTTCCAGCGTGATCAGCCGACCACGGTAGAAATCAGGGTCCGAGAACAACTGCGTGTAGGTGACGTCCTGTAGCGCGGCCTGCTCCAGATCCACCTGGGGGAGATCTCGCAACTTGGCGAAGACTGTCCAATAGGCTTCGCTTTCCGCATGCCGGATGAAGAGCGATTTTTCGTTGATCTTGGCAAACACGGCCTTCGGGATGCGCAAAGATTGCTCAGGGTCCGCGGGTTTCGCGACAACTTTCGGATTGGGGGCACCCTGCTTCTTCGGGGCTGCCTGGCCCGGCTGGCCGACTGCCTGCTGGGTCAGAGTCTCCTGCAGTAGCTTAATCCGTTCGTCTTCTTCAGGTGAAAGGGGCCGCTGTTGCTTCTTCTGAGGCGGATTCAACCACTCCCAATTCTTGGGATTGGCCGACTTGAAGATCGACATGATCACGATCAGCAGCGTGCCCACGAGCATCACCACGCGAACCTGGTCGCGACTTCGTCCAAGTCGAGGGACACCTCTGGGCCGGAATCGCATGGATGCTTACGTGTTGGTGATCGAGGGAGGGGAGTCGATAATCGGTCTTCACAATTGTAGGCCACGCAGTGCCAAGTTGAAACAGTTGTCGACGGGTTCGTTAGCGGAAATTCGCCTACGAAGAGGTTTTCCGCGCCGCTACTTCGCCACAAAATTCAACATGCGATCCACGACGAAGATCACTTTGACAATCTGCTTGCCGGTCAGGTGCTGAGACACATTCGGATCGGCCTTGGCCACGGCTTCGGCGGTCTCCTGATTGGCCCCGGCGGGCAACTTGATGCGACCTCGCAACTTGCCACCCACCTGGACCGGAATCTCCACTTCGCTCTCCACGAGCAACTGCGGATCAAACTGCGGCCACGGTTCGTAAGCCAGCGTTTGCGTATGTCCGAGCAACTCCCATAACTCTTCCGCAAGGTGCGGGGCGAGGGGGCTCAGCAACAGGACGAACGGTTCGAGAATCGCTCGCGGACGCGGTTCCTGTGGGGTGATTTCGTTGACGAACTCCATCAGTCGGCTGATGACCGTGTTGAAGCTCAACGCATCCAGGCCTTGGGTGACTACGGCAATGGTCTTGTGCAAAGTACGCATTTGCTCGACTGTCGGCGTGACGTCCTGCACCGCGGGGTTCAGCACAACATGGTCCTGGCGTTCGTCAGCAATCATGCGCCACACGCGAGCGAGGAAGCGTGCGATCCCCTCGACACCGCTCATGTTCCACGGCTTTGTGGCCTCGAGCGGGCCCATGAACATCTCGTAGAGCCGCAACGCGTCCGCGCCGTACTCTTTTACGACACTGTCAGGATTAATGACGTTGCCGCGGGACTTGGACATCTTGTAAGCGCGGCTGTCGACCGAGATCTCAGTCTGCGCGGCGAGGACGAAGTCGTTTCCCTGCTTGGTCACCTGGTCGGCAGTCAACTTGATCGAGGTCAACGGCTGGCTGGATTGCTTGTGAACGTGAGCCGGCCCACCTTCAGGACCGTCTGTGGCCATGTTGGCGGGGACCCACTGTCCGGCTGCATCTTGATAGCCGGTTAATTCCGCTTCGCCCAGAATCATCCCCTGATTCACGAGCCGGCCGAATGGCTCCGGAGTGCCGATATGGCCTCGGTCAAACAGCACCTTGTGCCAGAACCGCGAGTACAACAGGTGCAACACGGCATGCTCGGCACCGCCGACGTAGAGGTCCACCGGCAGCCATTGTTTGGCCAGTTCCGGATCAACAAATGCCTGATGGT
This sequence comes from Planctomycetaceae bacterium, assembly GCA_021732415.1. Classification (GTDB taxonomy): domain Bacteria; phylum Planctomycetota; class Planctomycetia; order Planctomycetales; family Planctomycetaceae; genus JAKFVC01. The sequence goes on along the minus strand of JAKFVC010000077.1, from coordinate 82,450 downwards.
TCTTGGGGTCAATAAACCGCATGTAGTACCAGCACGAGCCGGCCCATTGCGGCATGCTGTTGGTCTCACGCTTGAGGCGCGTCCCATCCGGCAACGTCTTGTAGAGCCACTCGGCGGGCGCTTTCGAGAGCAACGGCTCGGGCGTTCCCGTCGGTTTGAAATCGGCCATCGGGGGCAACGTCACGGGCAACTCCGCGGGCGTGTCGGCCCGCATCAAGCCGGTCGGCTGGCCGTCTTTGTCGAGCTCATGCCAGATCGGGAAGGGCTCGCCCCAGTAGCGCTGGCGGCTGAATAACCAGTCGCGCAGACGATAGTTGACCGCAATCTTGCCCAAACCTTGCGCATTCAACTCGGCGGAGATTTTCGATTTGAATTCCAGAGTGGGGAGCCCGCTGTATGGTCCCGAATTGGTGGCCGTGCCCAGGCCAGCGAACGGCATCTCGGTCTGGCCGTTGACTTCGCGGGCGAGGTCGCGTTCCTCTTTGGAATACTCGTAACCTGCCGGGGCTTGGACGACAGGGGTGATAGGGATCGCGAACTTGACAGCGAATTCCCAGTCGCGCACGTCGTGCGCGGGGACGGCCATGATGGCGCCGGTCCCGTAGCTGCTCAAGACGTAGTCGGCGATCCAGATCGGAACCGGCTGACCATTCACGGGATTGAGGGCGTACCCCCCCGTGAAGACGCCAGTCTTGGTTTTGCCCGCGTCTGTGCGGTCCCGTTCGCTCTTCAAGGATGCCAGCCGGCGATATTCTTCAACGGCCCCTTTCTGCGCGCCGGTCGTCAGGCGATCGACGAAGGGGTGCTCGGGCGACAATACCATATAGGTTACGCCGAACAAGGTATCGGGCCGCGTCGTATAAACGCGAATGGCGTCAGCAGTAGGTTCTTTGGGGAAGCCTGATTCTGCCCGTGTTTTCTTCCATTCCTTCCAGGCGATGTCGGTTCCAATCACATCCTGGGAGCGTTGAGCGACGGCTTGGCCGACAATCTTGCCTAAAACCTCGGGGGAAAGATTCAAATCCTGACCATTATGAAGCAGACGAACTGGCCCCGTTCGACCGTCACCGACGAACTTGATTTCACCCGGCAATTCCAATTGTTTGCGGGCTGCGTTCACCATATCCGCTTGAATGACCGCAGGAGTCAATGACCGGACATCGCCGGAAATCTGATGCCCCGTGGTTCCAATGAAGAAGTCGACCTCGGCCCCTTCGCTACGGCCAATCCAATTGCGTTGGAGTAATTTGATCGATTCGGGCCAGTTCAACTCTTCGAGCTCATTACCCAACCGGTCACCATAAGACGTGATGCGGAGCATCCACTGTCGCAAGGGGCGGCGCTCCACAGGATAGCCGCCGCGATCACTCTTGCCGTCGATCACTTCTTCATTCGCGAGAACGGTCCCCAATTCCGGGCACCAGTTCACCGGGGCTTCGTGCTGATAGGCGAGGCGGTTCTTGTCCTGATAGCGGCGGACTGCGTCATGGCCTTGAGCAGCAACGTCTAACGGAATGGGCAATTCGGCGATGGGACGGCCCTTCCCTGTTCGCATCTTGCCATCCGGGCCAGTCCATTCGAAAGTCGGGTCGTACCAAGTGTCGAAGATCTGGAGGAAAATCCATTGCGTCCAGCGATAGTAATCGGGATCGGTGGTGGAAAACTCGCGGCTCCAGTCGTAGCTGAAACCGAGCATCTTCAACTGCCGGCGAAAATTGTCGATGTTTTCGTAAGTCTTGACGGCTGGGTGAGTTCCGGTCTTGATGGCGTACTCTTCAGCAGGCAGGCCGAAGGCGTCCCAGCCCATCGGATGGAGGACTTTCTTGCCCAACATCCGGGAATAGCGGCAGACGATGTCGGTGGCCGTATAGCCTTCCGGGTGACCGACGTGCAGACCTTCCCCAGACGGATACGGAAACATGTCCAGAACGTACAGTTTCGGTTGATCCGCAGCCGCCTGAGCTGCGTTCAGTTCAAACGTGTGATGAGCGTCCCAGTAGGCTTGCCACTTGGCTTCAATCCGTCGGGCTTCGTAACGAGGCATGTTGCGTTTTTTCAGTAAAATCGAGCACTGGCGGGGAGTTTTCCGAGGTACCGAATCAAGTGGCCCAGTGTATTCTGTTGGCTGACAGTTTGCCAACTGCCGGGTTGTCAGTCACCAGGAGGCGTCCAAGTCATGTTCTGGGAGTCCGTGGGACAGGTCCTGATCTCGTTATTTCTGCTGCTGGTCGTGCTACCATCAGTCGTGATCGGCGGCAGCGTCCTGACCGCGATCTGGGTCTGGCTAAACGGATCGATTGACCTGCATTAGGCCCCAAACAAGTCGCAAACACGCATTCAAGATTCGCTGTCGCATGTAATTCGTACTGCTAGATAGGACACTCTGGTGGCCGCAATTGTTCGCGATGCCGGTGTACGCCGTGAAGGCTATTTCGACGTCATGGGAGGGTGAGGCTCCTGCCGAACCGGATTGTCTGGCGTGGGCCGATTGACGCTTGCGGTTCGGCAGGAGCCTCACCCTCCCATTGACTCGAATCACGAATGCGGGAATCTCCCAGCCTGGAGACCTCCTGCGACATCGATACTCAAACTTCCCTGTACTTCGGAGGATCCCATGCGAGGCGGATTTGGAATTGGCCCCATGGAGTTGATCATCCTGTTGATCCTGTTTGGGATCATCATGATGGTGGTGATTGTGCCAGTCGCCCGATACATTTTGGGGACGCGTGCTGGGGACGGCGGAAACCAACCCCATCCGCAACTCAAGAAATGTCCGGGCTGCGGAGCTGAGATCGCTGCGGGGAGTGACTACTGCCCGAGTTGCGGCCTGCGAGTATCCGTTTAACAATCGCCTTCAGGCCCTTCAGGGATCGTTGTTCTCTATTATGTCTCCGTTTACGAGCCACATTTTCGTCTGCTGCAATCAGCGCGAACCCAACCACCGCCGCGGCTGCTGCGACCCCGAGGGGACCGAAGCCTTACGCGAAGCCTTCAAGGTCGAGGTGGCGAAACGGAAGCTGGGGCCGCTGGTCCGGGCCAATAAGGCGGGGTGCCTCGAACAGTGTGAGCTCGGGCCCACCGTAGTCATTTACCCGCAGGGGATCTGGTACGGCCACGTGCAGCCCAGCGATGTGCCGCGCATTCTGGATGAAACCGTGCTCGGCGGTCGCATTCTGGAAGATCTGCTGATCCCGGCGGACTGTCTCAACAATGGCCAGTGTGCTGACCGGCGTCCGGAGACTTTCGGGGCAGCGTGTGCGTCTTGTGAGCGGGCAGCTCAGCCTTCAAGCTGAGATGCGTGTACTCGCCTCCTACAGCACCCGGCTCACCTAGAGAGTTATGAGCGGCGGGCCGGGAACTTTTTCTCCGTCGCTGGCAATTAGACCCTCAACGAAAAAAGCGATTGTCATGACCACACGTCACAACAATCGCCTTGGTTTGAATTGAGATCACCGAGCGCCGGTGGCGTCTTACTTCTTTTCTTCTTTCTTCTCGACCTTCTCAGCAGGCTTCGTATCAACTTGCTTCTTGACGTCGACCACTGCCGCCCCGATGACCTTCGCGGCCTTTTCTGAGACCTTGTTGGCCAGCAGACCGCTCGGGTCACAGCCGGCGGCGATCGAGGAAATCTTGCCACCCTTGGCGATCAGGAAATTGGTGGGCATGGAAGTCGTCTGGAAGACCTTCCAGCTATCACCCTTCGTGTCGACCGCGTAGAGCATGCCGAGCTTCTTGTCGACGGCGTACTTGGCCATCTTGGTGTCGGGTTCCTTGAAGATCAGCAGACTGGTCAGTCCCTGGTCTTTGTAAGCCGCGTCGATTTCCTTGAAGTAGGCGAGTTCCTTGTCGCAACCGGAGCAGCCACAGGTCAGGCGGACCAGAACCGGGCCCTTGGCGGTCAATTCGGTCAAGTCAATGACCTTGCCCGAGGCGTCCTTGATCTTGAATTCAGGAGCCTGATCGCCGACAGCGAACTTCTTCTCCGCTTTGGCTTCCACCTTGGTGGCAGGTGCCTTGTCTTCGGCAAATGCCGGAATAACGCACGCAGCAATTAAGACCAATGCAGCAGCAATACGCACCATTTCGGACTCCTTGTGGATGAATTGAATACTGTCCACTTCAGATGATAGTGCCTACGAACAGGCGAAGCAAGCATCAATGTCGGTTGATGCTTGGGTTTTGGAATTCAAAAAAGTCATCCATTTCGGGGCGTTCAGCGATGTCTGCCGTCTAAAGCTCCCACAACTTGGCCATTTCCGTTCACCGGTGTGCTAAGGCTGGTTGGGACGTCGGGAGTCGTGGCCAATGTCGGTGCTATTTGAGACACATCGGAGCAATTTAATCGTTGAATAGCGGTGGAGTTAAACATTGGTTTATTCACGAATACTTCATGGGCCACTCGCGAAATCATCACAGTCGTGCCCTACGCTGACCCCCGTTCACAAACAACGGAGGAATAGTGCGGATGGCAGATGTTTTAGAGCAGTTTGAGAATAGTCGATCCAACGACCTGAATGGCCGCCATTGGAGGTGGGTCACATACTGCCTGTGCCTGGTGAGTACGTGGTGCCTTGGATGTGGCTCGTCAACTGACCGCGGTTACATTCACCATGACGAAGAATTATTTCCCGTGTCGGGTCAGGTCCTGTTCGAAGGCAAGCCTGCGAGCAATGCGTCGATTACGTTTCACCGCACAGAATCTGGCCCCGCTGTCGAAACAGAATCGGGGGAAGAGGGAGCACCGCTGAACCCCCGTGGTACATGCGACAAAGCTGGCAAGTTTCAACTCTTCACCTACGCGTTGGGAGATGGTGCTCCGGCAGGTGATTTTGTCGTGACGGTCTCTTGGCAAGATCCCGAAAACCGTGGACGAGACGACAATTATCCCGAGCTACTTCCTAAACGCTATCAAGATCCGAAGACTTCGGGGCTCAAGGTGCAGCTTAAGCAGGGGCATAATGTTCTGCCTGCGTTCGAGCTGAAACGCTGATGAGACTGGTCTGATTCGCTTAACTTGTTCTGACCCACGCAAGTCGGGCACCAGTTGTTTTGGGCCTGATGTTCTCTGATACTTTTTTTAAGGAGGTCTATGTTGTTCGGACATCGCGCTAGGAATCGTGGCTTCACATTAATCGAACTGTTGGTCGTGATCGCTATTATCGCCGTCTTGATTGCACTGCTGCTGCCTGCGGTCCAGCAGGCTCGGGAGGCAGCTCGACGTTCACAGTGCAAGAACAACATGAAGCAGTTGGGGCTGGCGCTCCACAACTATGAAAGTTCGCACTCGACCTTTCCGCCCAGCCGCTTTGATCCCAAAACCTGCATTGGGACGGCATACTCGCCCGGCACTGGTGATTGCAATACCGTGCCCGCCAACCAGACGTCCTACATTTCCTGGACGGTGATGTGCTTGCCGTACATGGATCAGGCTAATATGTATAATATCTACAATCCCAATCAGCCGTGGTGGGATAGCTCAAACCTCCCCGTGGTGAGCAAACCACTGCCGGTTTATACGTGTCCGTCGACTCCTACGACTACCCGATTTGACCCGGTGTGGGGCCCCAAGCTCGCTGGTCTTGCGACAGGCTCGGCTGCCGGTGACTATGGTTCGATGAATGAAATCAAGAAGGCTTATTATACGGGGAACGGCCTGACCGATCTGTCGGGAACCGCAGCCGTTCAGGGCGTGCTCGCCAAGCCCCCCTACACGGCGAGAATTCGAGACGTCTCCGATGGCACGTCGAACACGATCATGGTTGTCGAGTCGGCAGGTAAGCCTGACGCATGGGTGTACGCTAAGATCATGACCGCCGCTGGCTATACGGGTTCGGATTCCAAGGCCCAGGCGAAGATCACGCAGTCCGGAACGGTCAACTACAATCACGACGGTACTGGCTGGGCTGATCCTGATGCGGGTCTGAGCCTGGACGGAACGACGCGTTCTGCCACGGATCCTTCGGGTTTCACCCTCGGCGGACGCTCGATGGTGAACGGCACCAATGTCAGCGAAGTTTATAGTTTCCACGTCGGTGGGGCTCATGTGTGCATGGGTGATGGTTCTGTGCGCTTCATTTCGGAGAGCGTCAGCTACATCACTTTTGGTGCGCTGTGTACCCGACAAGGTGGCGAAGTCGTTGGTGAGCTCTAATCGATAACGACATTCGTCATCGATTGGACAGTCAGTCAGAAAATCGGTACTGACCATCGCTCGCTGAAAAACAGATTTCGTGAGCGACTTCTCGAAAAAGTGCGTGGCCGGGGCATAGCGATATGCTCCGGCCGTTCGTTTGTTGAGACCGAATTTCGACTTGATGTGAAGGAGCGGAACTCAGTCCGATATTTGGAGTGCGCCTTAACAAATTGCGGATCAGACCAGACTTTGCCGGTTGTAATGACGGGTGGAGATTGAATAAGGATTCCGCCACGGCTGACCGATGCTAAACTATTGGCGCGGACAAAACTGACACGCAGCAACCAACGTGGCTGATTCGTGCAACAACTTGAAGTTTTGAGACGCCGCCCTGTAGAACACACCCATGATCCAATTGGCCAGAAAGACTCAAGACCTGATCCAGGACTTGTGTTGCCAATTTGGTGAGACAACCGGGTGGCCGTTGCGCTATGTCGCCGCGGGTCCAGAATCGACCGAGGCCATCAAAGCCCGCTGCGAAGAACAAGGTCTGCACGCCAGCTATCACTACGTCGATGATGGTGAGAACCATGTCGGCCTGCTGATTCTGGAGTTTCCTGCCGATCATCCCGTAGAGAGTTACGTCGCACCGGTGCGCGCGTTGGCCGAACAAATCGGGCAAATGCTGAGTCAACTGGCCCAGATGGAACAAGCCCTCGCCACGCGCACGGCAGCTGTGGAGACTCTGTCCGGACTAGGGCAGGCTCCTCAGTCTGAGCAAAGCCTGGGGGACAATCTCCACGATCTGCTCGCCGCGGCAGTCCGTTTGACAGGCTATCATTCGGCGGGCTTTTACCTGTTGAATCCCGCGACGAACCGGCTGAAACTGCGAGCGGCATATGGTTTGGATGCGCGCAGCCTGCCGGCGACCAATCGCGAAGTGAGCTCCAGTCGTCCGGATCTCGAAGCGTTGTCTCGTGGTTTTTCGTTCGTGACACGGCAATCGGAGTTGGATGATCGCTGGCTGTCGCGTGATGCCCGGTGCGGTTTGTGTGCCGTGGTGCAGTCGTCGCTCGTTCCCATCGGCACGCTGTGGGTCTACGACCGTCGCGAGCATTCCTCGTACGAGCCCGAGATCGAACCGCTACGCGTTGTGGCCGGGCATATTGCCTTGCTGCTGGAACGCGTCGTTCTGTTGCGAGAAAGTGAAGCTCAGCGGCGGATCCAGAAGGAACTGCGGGCCGTCTCTGATCCGGAAAGTGGACTTCGCCGGCCGTACTTGTCCGAGTACTGCGGATTTGACGCCGTCTATCGGTGCCTCAGTCGGCACGAAGTCGGTGGCGACATGTGCGAGCTGGAAGCTCTGACGGCCGAATCGACAATCATCGTGGTGGGTGATGCCTCGGGGAATAGCGTGCCGGCAGCGTTGGTGATGAATGCGGCGAAGGGGGCGTTGAAGTCGATGTCCGGGCGTCGCGCGGCACACGACTGGCATCCGTCGGTCGCCATGGATCGGTTGAACCGGGCGCTCCATTCGATCACCGGCGAGCACCAGTTCATGAGCCTCTTCTATGGGGTCTACGACGCCTCCACGCGACTCCTGACCCATTGCAATGCGGGCCACCCTGCTCCGATCCTGGTGCGCGACGGGCAAGTCTCGTTGCTGGAAGCTCAAGGACTGCTGCTAGGCATTGTCGAGGACGTGGAATATCGCAGCCTGGAGTCAGAACTTCAGCCGGGTGATCTGCTGGTTCTGCTATCGGATGGCATCACCGAAATCCGCGACGAGGAGCACCGGCTGTTTGGCGTGGACGGTGTCGTGGAAGCCATCCGCCGAGCATCCGCTGACTCGGTCGAAAACATTTTCGAAGCGATCTGGCAGCGCGCCGAAGAGCATGCTGGCCGGGTTCGCAAAAAGAACACCGACGATCGTACGCTCCTGGTGATGCGAATCAAGTAGCACGCGAAGTAGGTTACGGCTGATGGGAGGGCGGGGTACCCTCTGGGTCCCTCGCCCTCCCATTGACCGCAATCTGCACTCATTACTTCTCGGTCAACTGATTCGAAGTCACGACCCGTGTCCCGATTCTTTCCCCCGCACAGGCGCGCTCGATGTTTCCGGCCTTCAAATAGTTGAAGACCACAATCGGCAAGCCGTGTTCCATGCAGTGGTGAATGGCCTGGGCATCCATCACTTGCAGGTTCTTCGAGAGCACATCCTGGTAGGTAATTTCCGAGTACCGCGTGGCGTGAGGATTCTTCTCGGGGTCTTCTGAATAAACGCCATCGACCCGAGTTGCCTTCAACACGACATCCGCATCGATTTCCCGAGCCCGTAGCGCGGCAGCCGTGTCGGTGGTCACGAACGGACTGCCCGTACCTGCGGCGAGAATGACGACGCGTCCCTTTTCCAGATGACGCATGCAGCGACGACGAATGAACGGTTCGGCCACGCCTTCAATTCGTAAGGCCGATTGCACGCGAGTCGACACCCCGGCGTTTTCCAGGGCATCCTGCAGTGCGAGGGCGTTGATGACGGTGGCCAGCATGCCCATGTAATGGGCAGTCGGCTGATTGATCGTCGCACTAAAAGCCGCGAAGTTCCGGCCTCGTAAGATATTGCCGCCGCCGACCACGATTGCCAGTTGCACGTTGGTCTCGACGACACGTTTGATCTGCTCGCAGATCCCCTTGATCTCGGTGATGCTGATTCCGGACTCACCGTTTCGTCCAAAGCTCTCGCCACTCAGTTTGAGCAGCACGCGTTTGTAAACGAGAGGAGTCGAACCGTTACCCGCCGTGGCGTTGGATTCTGGCATAATGATGATTTGCTACCATAATCTGACAAAATACAGGCATGATCTGGTGGAATACAGGAACCCGGCTTGAGGTAAACCGGGTTCCTGATTGCTCACTCTATGCCTTCGAGTTTCAACAATTAGGGCTTGCCCAGCACGACTCGCTTGAAGCCGACAGCTTCAAACCCGACGTCTGACAAGGCCTTGCTGACCGACTTGGTGTCGTCTTTGACAAACATCTGGTCAGCCAGCACACCGTTGTCGCGATAGAACGTCTTGAGGCGACCTTCCACCATTTTCTCGACGATGTTGACCGGCTTGCCCGTGGCCTTGCCCTCTTCCATCAAACGCGTGCGTTCGACGGCGATGATGGCCGGATCGAGTTCCGACGACAAGGCGACCTTGGGCTGCATGGCCGTCACTTGCATCGCCACATCCTTCAGTACGTCCAGCTTGGTTCCAGCACCCGAGGCCTGGAACAACGAAGCGGTCTTGCCGTCGTGGTGCACGTAGCCACCAACCGGGCCGGTGACCTTCCAAATGCGGCCGGCGACGATTTTTTCACGGAGGCGATTGATCACGTCCAGCTGCAGGTCGCTCAATTTTTGGCTGGGCGTGGCGGGATTCGGCTGAGCCAGCAATTCTTCGGAAGTGGCGGCACCCGGGCCATTCAGCAACTGGGCGGCGCATTGGTTCCCGAAGAGATTGAAGTCATCACTCTTCGCCACCGGAGCCGATTCGCACAGCACTTCGACCAACGCCGCGGCTGAACCATCGGGCTTCGTCGCCAGGAAGAACTTGCCTTCGTCGGTGGCGTTGTCAGCACGCTTGGTGGCGGCCTTCAGGCCGGCTTTACGCAGAATCTCGATTGCCAGAGTCTCGTCGCCATTGGCTTCGGTCAGCGCCCGCTTGCAATCCATCAGCGGGAGGTCAGTCTTGGCTCGCAGCTCACGAACGGCTTCCGCGGTAATTTCGGCCATTGCACATTTCTCCTTCTCGGACTGGGATCAGAGCCATTTTTTTAAGGATGCCCGATCCCGCGATTATGTTCATAGTGCGTCCCCTTTGGAACGCTGCTCAGCAATACAGAATCAGTTGGACAGTCCACGGTTCGAGGACCGCCCCCGTGGCGGACGCTGCCAGCGTCCGTGAACCCACCCGTTCAAACAGTCACTCGATCAAGCTACAGAGCCACACCGACGCTAGCAGCGTCGGCCACGGGCGCTCGGATTCTCTCGTCAGCCGCTCCATATCAGTAGAGATAGGGAGCGACCTTCCGAGATTATTAACCAGGATCACACCGGCCAAACTCCATACTTCCAACGGCGGTCCTGAAACCGCAATCGAAAATTAGAGCGACGGGACGGGAGCCGGCTCCGGAGCCTTGTCTTTGGCTTCTTGCGGCAGCTTCGATTTGCCTTCGATGATGGCGTCGCCCAACTGCTGCAGAATCAAGTCGATCGAGCGGATGCTGTCATCGTTGCCGGGGATCGGCAGGTCGACCATATCCGGATCCGAGTCCGTATCGATCAACGCGACGACCTTAATGCCCAGAATACGAGCTTCCCGGACGGCATTGCCTTCCTTCCGCGGATCAACGACCAGCAAGGCTTCGGGCAGGCGGTTCAAGTCGCGCATGCCGCTCAGGTTGCGGTGAATTTTCTTGTATTCGCGGTGAAGGGTCGATTGACGCTTTTTCGAATAAGTCGCGATCGCGCCGGTCTTATCGAGATTTTCCAGCTCTTCGAGGCGCTTCAGGCGGCTGCGAATGGTGCGGAAGTTCGTCAGCGTACCACCCAACCAGCGTTCTTTGACGAAGGGCATGCCGCAGCGTTCGGCGACTTGCTGAATCGGATCGGCGGCTTGCCGCTTGGTGCCGACAAACAGGATCAAGCTGCCCTGCGAAGCGACCTGTGACAGGTACTTCTTGGCCCGCAGCAAACCGCGGACGGTTTCCTTGATGTCGATGATGTGAATGAGGTTGCGCTTGCCGTGAATATACGGCCGCATCTTCGGGTTCCACCGACTCACGCGGTGACCAAAGTGTACGCCTGCCTCAAGAATGTCCTTAATTACGATCTCTGCCACGAGTGCGTTCTCCTATCCCCGATGAAGCTCAGGGAGCCGCGAAGCCAAAAAGTGTCCCGAAACTGAAATAGCCCAGTCCAACAGGAACTGGGCACGATAATCCCGCAGGAATGCGAGATGCGTGAATCTTAGCGGCAACTAGCCATCCGCGTCAAACGTAGCTGCAATCGCACACCGGGATGTATCCCGATTCTATTGGCAAAATGACGCATGACGAAATCCGAATGACGAAAGAATGACCAAGCCCGAATGTCGAATGTCGAATGTCAGATTTCGAGCCAGAACTCTGCAGTCGCCCGCAGACGATTGGGTATTGGTCATTCGACATTTGTCATTGTTTCGTCATTCGGATTTCGTCATTTCTACCACCGACTGTGGAGGGTCAGGTTACCGCGCCTTCCTCTCTTCTTCTCTCATCTGTTGCTGCAACCGACGCCGCTCCTTCTTGCTCATACCCTTAAAGTCGCCGGAATCGTTGCCGTCGGAATCATCGGCATCTCCGGAGTCTTCCGCCGCGTCGAATCGATAGTTTTTCTGATCGGCCCCCGTTTCTGCCGCTCCCGAGTCGTCCGTCTCAGTCCCCTCTTCGGTTTCCCAGCCCTCTGATTCGTCCGCTTCCGCCGCATCTTCAGCCGCCTTGCTGCGACGAGTAGTCTTGCGGGGGGGTGTTCGTTTTTTAGTAGTTGTGGCGACTGCCCGTTTTCTCCCGCGTTTCGGTTTGCCGTCGTCCTCTTCTTCAGTGTCTTCCGCGGACGTCCGTCGCGACCAGCTCAGCATGCTGAGCCAGCGGCGAGGCGGCTGAGCTTCATCCGCTTCGGTTGCGGCAACGGTTCTCGCTGCCCGCCGCCTGATCTGCGGTGGTTCGGCCGAGAAGTACAAGACGTACCGAGCATGTAATGACGTGCTCAGGAACAGACTGGCGTGTCCCAGCAATTGAAACGCCGCGGCGAGCAACACCGAAAGCTGCGCGGGACACGCTTTGGGCCAGAACTCTTGCTGACACAGGACTCCGGCCACCGCCATGTACCAGCCACCTGCGGCCAGAAAGAAGAGGTGCCCAGAGCGATCAGTGCGCAGTTCGGGCTCGAGTCTTAATCCGATTCCCCAGCCCCAGGCCACGGCCGGCAGCAACCAGCACCACAGTGCCGCGCCGGGCGTTTTCCAGCGGATGTGAAACAGAACGGTTTCGCTGAGGGCGATATGGGCCTGAGTGGCCACGGCAAAACTAAAGAACAGCCAGGTCCCCGCGGCCCAGGCCCAGATGCGGTAATTGCCGTGAAAATCTCGCTCGCTGCGTGAGCGGGCCCACAGGATCAGCGCAGCACCTTGGGCCGTCGTGAAGAGCGCCAGGCTGTAGAGCCAGTTGACGATGGGGGACGACGTCGTTTTCAGTAAGCGCGCCAAACCGGGGCCGTAGCTGGGCCCCCATTCGGGCCAGGTCAGACCGGCCAGCAGAACGCATGATCCAAGTAGGATTCCAACGAACGCGACTGCCCCGTGCTTCCAGGCGGGAGCCGAGATCACGGTCGATGTTGGGCAATTGCAGGCAGTCAACTGTTTGGCCTCCGTGCCAGTGCTGGCAAAGAAGCGAAGAAGTGGATCGCCGATGCCCGAGGTTCTGGGCAAAGGTTGCTCGGATCCCTCCGACTCGACTGCCAATCGACGGCGCCGGCGTTCGCCGACCCGTGCTGATCCCGCAAAGCCATTCACGTTCGTGAAATCTGCTAAGGAAATTCTCGCCGTGTGTCGTGGAAGCTTCCGTACACTCGCACGCACACCAGACGGCGCTGGACTCAATGGTTTCAAATCGGATGGCTCGCCCCCCCTTGGAAAGAGAATTTTGGCAATCGGTATCCAGTGAGTGTTTCTGCCAAGGCGTGAGGTCTCAGAGTCAACCCAGATTACAGACGACGGCAGGTGACGGCTGAGATCGGATCGACGAGTCTGCCAAACGTGCATTCGCGGTGATTGACGTGATTTTCTCCGTGAACGACAGATGGCAGGTGTCATTATGGCATTTTTGTGGGCTCGCACAGGGAAACCGCCGAATGCATTAAATGGCAGTGCATTATACGTGTTCCGATTTTGTTGTGTTGTAATATTCTGATGCTAAATGAGTTGTGTATTTGTGTTGATTGTGCTCCTTGAGGATTGAGACACGCTAGTTGCTCAAGGAACCGATTGGCACGCCCATTGCGTAATACCGAAACGGCAGTTTCAAAAATGTCAGCCGAGCTCGGTGAAGCCCAACGGTTGCCGGTCAGTGTGTCAAAATGGCATGGCGGCGGCAGTGTGCTTCTTGATCGAAAGCGGCTTTTGTGTTTACCCAAAACGTATCGTTACCACGGAGAGAAAATCATGGTTTGCCGCACATCAGTTCCCGCCGGTTTGTGGAGTCCGTTCCGAGATTTAGTGCGTTTGCAGGGCGACCTCGGCCGCTTGTTCAGTGAGCCGTTGCGGACTCAAAAAGCTCCCGACGGCCCCGCGTTCAATGTTTGGAAAAGTGAGAACGGCGCCTGTGTGACCGCCGAACTACCCGGCTTGGATCTGGAGAAGCTCGACATTTCGATCGTCGGAGACACCGTTACGATCCTGGGTCAAAAGGCAGTGGAAAACTATTCTGAAGAGACCCGCGTGCAGCGTCGTGAACGGGCTGCGGGGCACTTTACGCGAACTCTCAAGTTCCCGTTCCGCGTCGATTCCGCTCGATCGGAGGCAACCTATAACAAGGGTTTGCTCACAGTGACGCTACCGTCACTCGAAGACGACAAACGCAAGCAGATTCCTGTGAAGTCTGCGTAGTACAAGGCCGGGAATTTCTCAACTCGTTCAACATCAATAATTATCATCGATAGGAATCAAGATCATGTCACAGCAAACAGCGAACTGCTGCAAACCACGTCAGGAAGCGACTCCCGCAACAACGAATGCCGGCGAAACGACACCCAGTCCCAAGGTGTTCGTGCCGCAAGTCGATATCCTGGAATCGGAAAATCAAATTCTGCTCCTCGCCGACTTGCCCGGTGTCGACCAGGAAAACCTCGATATCAGTCTCGAGAAGAACGTGCTGACCCTCAAGGGCACCGTGAAGCCGCATGGCCCGGAAGGCTATCAGCTAGCCTACGCGGAATACGAAGTCGGCAATTTCGAACGAGCCTTTACCGTATCGAACGATATTGATCGATCGGGAATTGAAGCGGTGGTGAAGGATGGAGTGCTCCGCCTGACGCTACCGAAGGCTAAGCATGCCGTATCGCAAAAGATCGCCGTGAAAACGGCATAACCGAGTGTGGTGTGTGTGGCAGAGGACCGCAGGCAAATCGCGAAGTGCGAGGTGTCTGCGGTCCTTTTGCATTGGCGGCGTATCGTGTTGCATATCGTGGGACGGGTCTCCAGGCCCGTCCGTCCCGACTCTGAACTAGGAAACGGCAGTGCCAAAAAAAGAAGACCTTAGAACGAAGTGCACTGAATTCTGTTACTTCGTGTCCTTTGTGACCTTCTGTTAAAAATGATTTGAACAGAAGGTCACGAAGGACACGAAGAATACAAAGTTTCGGACGGACGGGCCTGGAGACGCGTCCCACGATACGTTTCTCTAAATCTCCCGGCTTGACGTATCGCAGGGCGTTGATTTGTGCTCTAATTGCTGACGTTTTGTCGATGAAGTTGGTAGTTTGCCGGCTTCGTACCTTGAGACATGGCACCGGTAGAGACCAATATGCAACGGCGAAGTTTCCTGGGATTGGGACTGGGGGCGGCGGCAGGGGCCGTCGGATTGAAGAACAGTCTTCTGGCGGCGCCGGGGGCTGCACCGATCATCCAGGCTGCGGGCCGGGCCAAGCAAGTCTTGATCGTCATGGAACAAGGGGGCGTGTCCCATATGGATACGTGGGATCCCAAGCCGGAAGCCCCCGTCGAGCAACGCAGTCCGTATCGTAACGTCGACACCAATGTTCCCGGGATTCAATTCACCGAACTGTGTGCCAAGACCGCCCGGCATGCTGACAAACTGGCAGTCGTCCGCTCGATGACGCACAACATCAGCGGCCACCCCGAAGGAACCGCCTACGTTTTGCAGGGAGTCAAACCAGGTGGCCTGCTGGCGATGCCCGACTTGGGAACTGCCGCCTCGCAACTGATGGGATCGCAGTGTCGCTACCTGCCTCCGTATGTCATGATCCCCGGCAATGGGGAGCAATCTTATAATGCCACACCCGGCTTTCTGTCCCCGGGGCTGAAGGCATTCAAAACCGGTGGTCGCGATTTATCGGACCCCAATTGGCGGGTCAACGATCTCGCGCTGCTGGGTGGAGTCGATGTTCGCCGCTTTCAAGATCGACGGGATTTGCTCAGCAATCTCGACATCGGCATCACCAAGCTGCAGCCAGGTGCCGGCGCGGTGGCGATGGGCAATTACTTTGATCAAGCCTTCCATATGCTCGACAATCCCCAGACTCGAGCCGCCTTCGACCTGCAACGTGAGCCGCTGGCGCTCCGGGAAGCCTACGGCATGGGGCACCGCGGGCAGTCGTATTTGCTCGGTCGGAAGATGATCGAAGCTGGCGTGCGTTACGTGGTGCTCGATGTTCGTGAGCCCGAGACGAAACTCACCCCCGGTGGTTTCAACATGAATTGGGACCATCACGACATGATCTACACGAATGGATCATGCGGCACGGTTCGTGACAAAGCCGGGGGCGAGGGCCGCTACGGCATTTCCCACTGGGTCATGATGGGCAGCACCGATCAGGCGTTCGCCGCGTTGCTGGATGACCTCTCACAACGGGGCTTGCTGGCCGAGACTCTGGTTTGCTTTGTGACCGAATTCGGTCGCACCCCGAAGCTCAACAAGTTCCAGGGCCGCGATCACTGGCCTTATGCCTATTCGATCATGTTCGCCGGCGCGGGAGTGCGCGGCGGACAGATCATCGGTCGCACCGATAAGGAAGGCGGCTACGTTCAGGATGAAGCGTTCACTCCCGATGACTTTGCTGCGACGGTCTATGACTTCCTGGGGATTCCGCTGGAGCAACCGATCTATACTCGTGAAAACCGCCCGGTGTTTTTGTCGCCGGAGGGACGGGTGATTACGCGGTTGACATGATTCGTCGGATGAAACCGGCTTCGGAGAGACAAGGATGTTACTTCGCTGGCTTGCGATTTTGATGTTCTGCTTGGCTTGCCAAGGGTGCCTGTGGTCTCAAGCAGAGCGATTGCCACCTCCTCCCAATGGAGACTGGCCAGAACCCGATCCGAACCACCCGGAACGGGGCGGAATCATTTAAAATGGCTAACAATGCAGTTAGTTGATCATGAGTGGGTGAACCACGAATCACACAAATGACACGAATGAAATTCTTGAAAAGTGAATGCGAAGAAACAGCAATCCGCCTCCCAAATTCGGGTCATTCGTCCTATTCGTGGTTAAAAATATCCCCTCGCATGCTCCATAATCGTTAAGCCACGAATTCCGGGTTTAGATAGGCGTTCTTAGGCTATCCGCCGATTGTGAAACGGCGGTGTTCACCTGCTTCGCAGCTGACAAAGCACTGGCAGAGCCAGTGGCACCCCAAAAAGCAATGCCTTCTTGTCAATGAAACCGACTTTCATGGAATCACCGTCCGACGACGCTTCGACGATTGCCGATGATGTCGCGACGTTGCGTGGCATGGGCTACTCGCAAGAGCTTGCCCGGCGGATGGGGGCCTTTTCGAACTTTGCCGTTTCGCTGTCGATCATCTGCATTCTCGCGGGCGGCATTACGTCGTTTCACTTGGGGTTTTGCAGTGTTGGCGGTGCGGCGATTGGAATTGTCTGGCCGCTCTGTTGTGCGTTCTCGCTGATCGTTGCGCTCGCGATGGCCCAAGTCGCCTCGGCCTTTCCGACTGCTGGAGGGCTGTATCACTGGGCGGCGATTCTCGGCGGACGAGGCTGGGGGTGGGCTACGGCCTGGTTCAATCTCGCTGGATTGATCGCGGTGTTGGCGGCGATCAATGTTGGCATGTTTCAATTCGTGACGGGTGCATTCTGGCCCGATGCGAAGATCGGGATCAGCGAACAAATCCTGGCGATGGTCTTGATCACCGGTTCGCAAGCCGTGTTGAATCACTTAGGGATTCGAGTGACTGCCTGGCTGACCGATTTCAGCGGCTATTGGATTCTGGGCGTGTCGGCAGTGCTGACTGGAGCCCTGCTCTGGCACGCACCGGGATTTGATTTCTCGCGACTGATTACCTTCAGCAATTTCAGTGGCTTGCCGGCCGCTCCCGAGGTTCCTGTCTGGCCGCCGACCTCTTCGATCTTGTGGCTCAGCCTGCTGGGGAGTCTGTTGCCGGCCTACACGATTACCGGGTTTGACGCATCCGCGCATACTGCCGAGGAGACGATCGGAGCCAGTCACAACGTACCGCGCGGTATCGTTCGTTCGGTACTCGTCTCGGGCATCGCCGGCTGGCTGTTGTTGTCGGCGATCGTGCTGGCGATGCCGTCTCTGGAAGCAGGCGCTCAACAGGGGCCGCAGGTTGTCTTCTGGACCATGCGCGAAGCCCTGCCCTCGTGGTTGACCTTACTGCTGTTCGGTGCGATTGGCGTCGCGCAGTACTTGTGCGGACTGGCTACAGTCACATCGGCGTCGCGGATGGCGTATGCGTTCGCTCGTGACGGTGGATTGCCGGCTTCCCGTGTGTTGCGGCAGGTCAGTCCCCGCTTTCAATCGCCCGTGGCGGCCATTTGGACCGTCGCCATCGCGGCGACTTTGTTTACGGTTTACACGCCAGTCTATTCGACGATCACTGCCGTCTGCGTGATTTTTCTCTACATTTCATACGTGCTGCCGACGGTTCTCGGCTTCCTCGCGTACGAGAAAACGTGGCAAAATATGGGGCCGTGGACCATGGGGCGTTGGTATCGACCGGCCGCGGTCGTCTCGGCGGCCGGTTGCCTGGGGTTGATTGTCATTGGGCTGCAGCCCCCCAATGAGCAGGCGTTGTGGGTCGTCGCGGGGACAATTGTTGTGCTCCTGGTCGGTTGGTTCGGAGGAGCTCGAAAATCCTTTCCCGGACCACCTACGGGAATCCTCACGTTATCCCAACAAGTGCAGCCATGAGTACGCCCACCAACTCTGACCAGTCTCCCGCGAATGAGGGCCCGGTGTCAGGAGACCTCATTCGAGAATCGGGTCTCGAACCGTTTTCATCTGCGTGGTTGGAAGCCGTTCGGAATCGCACGCCGGCGAGGATTTTTCAAGGCCGTGCAGGAGTCGGGTACAAGACGCAGACACAACTCGAATTGCGCCGCGACCATGCCGCGGCGCTCGATGCGGTACATGCCGAGATCGATCTGGAACGTGACTTTGGATCGGATTTCATCGCACGTTGGAAGCTGTTTGAGGTTCAATCTCAGGCAACATCCAAGCCGCAATACCTGATGCGCCCGGACTTGGGGCGCCGCCTTTCATCCGAGGCGTCTACAGCGATTCGGCAACACTGTTCTGCCGCAGCCGATCTACAAATTGTCATTGGCGACGGGCTCTCGGCCGCCGCCGTCAGCGAGCAAGTTCCGCTGTTATTGCCGCTCCTTGCTATGGGGGCCGCAGAGCGCGGGCTGAAGCTGGGGCAGCCATTCTTTGTCCGTTATTGTCGAGTTGGTGTGTTGAACGACATCGGTGAGTTGTTGAATCCGCGGGTGGTTGTATTGTTGATTGGCGAGCGGCCGGGGTTGGCAACCGCTCAGAGTTTGTCTGCGTATTTTGCTCACCAGCCGAGACTCGGGCAGACGGATGCTCAACGGAATCTGATCTCGAACATTCACGAGCGCGGAGTCCCGCCGCAGCAAGCTGCGGAACGTATTTTGGATTTCGCGCAGTTGATTATGCAGTCCGGGCAAAGTGGAGTTGCGATCAAAGAGAATCTGACCAAGCTGTTGAGCTAGTTTTTATCAGGGGTCGGGCGTTCTGAAATTTGGACTGCGGCGATTCATCGCCGCTTTCTAATTTGGGAATACTCTCAAATACCACAAGATGGAATGAAGCAAATCGACTAGGTGAGCCGGGTGTCGTAAGGTCCCGGGCCGCATGTTATCCCGATAATCCAATTGTCCGGGGCCCCACGGCACCCGGCTCACCTGTCTATTGGTAAACTGCAGCGTGTGCCCTCATTGAACGTCTCATTCGCATAGAAAGCGGCGATGAATCGCCGCAGTCCAAATCATGGATCCTGTCCCACCCAATCGCCGCGACTTCCTTTCGGGAAAGGCTCTGCAACAGCAGCTTGCCGAGGCTGGCGGGATTCTTGCGGACAGTCTGGAAGACGCCGAACAGCTCAACAAACCGCCGGAATGTGGTCCTACCGTACGGCTCGGCAAGCAGGCGATGGCCTGTGATTTTGACGTCATTCTCAATCCTGGACCTGCGACGCGGCTGGATGCCGCGGGGATGGCGTTGGACCTAATTGATGAGCTCGAAGATCAGTTAAGCGTCTATCGGACGGAGTCGGAAGTATCCCGGTTGAACACGCAGGCTGCTGAAGAGTGGGTGGAGGTCGAACCGCGACTGTTTGAGTTGCTGATGCTCGCGCGGCAGATGTCAGAGGCGACTGCGGGAGGATTCGATATCACCACGGGTCCGCTGATCGCTCTGTGGCGGCGCTGTAAGTCTGAGTACCGGTTACCCACGACCGACGAGATCCTGGACTCGCAGCAACGAAGTGGGATTTCGCGGGTTCAGTTCGATCCGGAACGGCGGGCAATCCGGTTTCCGACGGCTGGAATGGAATTCAACTTAGGATCGATCGGCAAGGGGTATGCCCTGGATCGTGCTGCGGAACTCATGGTTGAGCAAGGTGTTGCGGAGTTTCTGCTGCATGGGGGGAAGAGCAGCTTGCTGGCTCGGGGGCCGCATGACCGCTATCTTGGTTGGCCGATCGGGATTTCCAATCCGCTGTTTCCAGACAAAACGCTCGCCACAATTCTGCTGGTGAATGCGGGGTTATCGACGAGTGGCTCGAATATTCAGTACTTCCGGCTGGAAGGGAAGCGGTATGGGCACATTCTGGACCCGCGAACCGGTTGGCCGGCGGACGGGTTGGCGTCGGTGACGGTGCTGGCTCCGACGGCCACGATTGCCGAAGCCCTTTCTACGGCGTTTTTTGTAATCGGGGTCGAAAACGCTCGGGCGTACTGCCATAATCATCCAGAGATTAAGGCACTGTTAATCCCCGCCCCTCAACCCGGACAGCGTTTGCGGATCGTCAATTGCGGTCTGCCGGCGAACGAGTTGTTTTTGGGCGAGGATGTGAGTCATCTGGATTTTACATCGTGAATTCGACCTGACCGGCGGCCCGCATGAGTGGGGTCGATGCGGTCGGTCGCTGTTTTTTGGGAGCCACCCGTGGCGTGTTGTTCTCCAACTGATGTTCGCCGGCTATCGATGGCGGCCATTGTGTTTCTGGTCGTATTGCGTCTCTCCATCGGCTGGCAGTTCCTCTATGAGGGGCTCTGGAAACAGCACGCCGCCCATGGGACCGATCCGTGGACGGCCGCGGGTTATTTGAAGAACGCCAAGGGACCGTTCCGTTCGACGTTCCGGAACATGGTCGATGACCCTTATGACCTAAAAAAGCTCAATGCTGATGCCGTGCAGAAACGCTGGCAGGCGTGGCGGCAGTTGTTTGAGTTGCACTATCCGACGCTGGACGCGAACCAGAAGGCCCGGCTAAACAAATTGGTCGACGAATCGGTCGCCAAGCTGAAGACAACACTCAGCAACCCCGAGTGGGTCGGAGTGGTGAACGAGAAGTACAAGGGGACGGTCGACTATAAGCGTGACGGCGAGATTGACCTCTACAAGGCGATGGTCACCAAGTACGAGGCCAAGCTGAAGGAAGTCAGAGTCGACTTCCAACAGAATCATCTCGACAAGCTGTGGGCCGATCTGGAAGCCAAGCGGAAAGAGTTGACCGGCCCCATCGATGCATTGACGGCAGAACTGCAACTGTCCGCGACGAAGCTGTTGAATCTGGAGCAGATTGCCCGTGGGCCGTCGCCGCAGCCGACATCAAAAATCGATTCGGTGAATTGGCAAACGATCTGGGGACTGACAATTTTGGGCTTCTGCCTGATGGTGGGATTGTTCAGCCGCACGGCCGCATTGGGGGCTGCCTGGATGTTGCTGATGTTCTATCTGGTTGTTCCGCCGTGGCCCGGTGTGCCTGAGGCTCCTGGTCCCGAACATAGCTTCATTGTGAATAAGAACTTTATTGAGATTATGGCCTGCTTGGCCTTGGCCAGTTTGCCCAGTGGCAGATGGTTTGGGTTGGATGCCTTGATCCATCGATTTGTATTACGCGGTAAGACGGATTGACCGCAGTGTAGCCTGACTCAGAGAGTCGGGCAATTCTTACGCTGATCAGTTCCCGACTCAGAGAGTCAGGCTACAACACCCGACTCAGAGAGTCGGGCTACGATTAACAAGCTCCCGGCTTTGAGAGTCGGGCAACGAGGTGCTCTATGAATTTGTCTCCCGAAGATAAGAAGATCGGTCAGGATAACTATCACGAAGCGGTTGCGAGTTTGAATCGCCGTGCGTTCCTGAAGGGGACGGCCGCGGCGGTGCCCGGTTTGGGGGCGTTGTACTTCGGCTATAAAGAGCTGAACGGCGCACCGGTCAAGGTGGGCTTCATCGGGACTGGTGACGAAGGCAGCGTCTTGCTGACTCAGCATCCGCCAGCGTACATGGACATCGTCGCGATTGCCGACCTGCGGCCGTCGAACCTCAAGCGTGCCTTTGATGGAGACGGCAACGCTAACCGCGTCGGCCTGCGTAATAAGCTGGGCGCAGAAGCCTGTGCGAAGATCAAGACGTACGCCAATCACAAGGAAATGTTGAAGAATCACCCGGAGATCGAAGCCGTGGTGATTGCGGTGCCGCTCAACGTGCATGCCCAGATCACTATTGATTGCCTGAAAGAAGGCAAGCATGTGCTGTGCGAAAAGCTGATGGCCCAGAACATCACCGATTGCAAGAAGATGATCCGCGAAGCTGAAGCCGCGAAGAAGCTGCTCGCTGTGGGACATCAACGCCACTACAGCGTGTTGTACGAGAATGCGAACGAACTCGTGCAGGGTGGCTTGCTGGGGGACATCAAGTTCATCCGCGCTTCATGGCATCGCAACAACAGCTTTCCCGGAACGGATGGCTGGAATCCCAAGGTCAAGCCGGAAGATCTGGCCGCGTTTAAGTCGCCGTCGGAACTCAAGGAATGGGGTTTTGATTCGGTCGATCAGCTGGTGAAATGGCGTCTGTTCAATAAGACCGGCGGCGGTTTGATGGCCGAACTGGGCAGCCATCAGCTCGACGCGTGCAGCATTTTCCTGGGCAAGAAGCATCCACTGTCTATTCAAGGCTATGGCGGCAAGAATTTCTACGGGGTCAAGGGAGTCGGGACGCCGGACAAGCAGAGCGACCCGCGCGAAATCGACGACCATGTCTATGTCACCGTGGAATTCCCCGGCCCGCATTATGAGGAAGACAAGAACGACATCGTCGTCGTGACGTATTCGTCGATCAACACGAACCGCCTGGAACCGTACGGCGAAACGCTCTATGGCAGCCGGGGCACGATGATCGTCGAACTGGAGCAGACAGTGATGCTCTATAAGGAAGCAGAACCGGGATCGAAAGATCCTGGAGCGGGTGGCGGATCGGGAGCACGCTTGACGGTGGACACCAAGGGGGGCGGCCCGGCCATGAAAACGGCCGACACCAATGCCCCGTCGGTCGCTTCGTCATTGGCTGCAGGGGCGGTCGGTAAGCCCGTCAGCCGCGGCTACACCGAAGAGATGGAGCACTTCTGCTACTGCATTCGTGAGAACAATTTTGAATCGCGAGAAAAGGGCGGGCTGCGTTGCAACGGCACGCACGCGATGGGAGATGCCATCATGGCGTTGACCGCGAATCTCGCCATGAAGCACAAGAAGCGGATTGAGTTCAAGGAATCCTGGTTCGATCCCAAGAGCGATGAAGTTCCCGAGACCGATCCGCAGGTAACCGGTAAGGCGTAGCGGAATCTCGTAAGAGTTCCGCCGAGTTACCGGACGAATTCTTACGAATTCTTCTACGTTGCTCTTCGCGTCAAAGAATTCCTGAGTCCTTCCGATGTTCAGCGAGCAGCGAGTCACCCTGAAGCGATTGAGGCTCTCGAGCGTTTCCGGCCCGGAGAACGGGCCGCCGCTGGCGTTGCTGCATGGGGTGACTCGTCGTTGGCAAAGCTTCCTGCCAGTCCTGCCACAGTTGTCGATGCGTTGGCAAATCATGGCGTGGGATGCACGCGGACACGGGCTTTCCGATGGCGGTTCTGGGTACCGCGTCTCCGATTACGTCGAGGATGCCTGCGGTTTTGTCCGGTCGGAATTTAATCGACCGGGCGTGCTGTATGGGCACTCGCTGGGAGCGATGGTCGCCTTGGCGACGGCTGCCGAACTGCCCGAAATGGTGTCCGCCGTGGTCCTGGAGGATCCCCCTTTCGATTCCATGGGGACCCCGATCCGCGAGACTCCGCTCTACAGTTTTTTCTCTGGCCTGGTCCGGTTTGCCGGTCATAAACGACCGGTTCAAGAGGTGGCCAAGGAGTTGGCCGAAATTCCGATCGGCATCCCCGGGCGAGGTCCGACCACTCGCCTGGGGGATGCTCGCGACATGACCTCGTTGAGGTTCACGGCCCAGTGTTTGACGCAGATGGCCCCTCAAGTCCTGACTCCGATTTTGGATGGAACGTGGTTGGTGGGGTTTGACCGCGAGTCGATCGTGAAGCGGGTCACTTGCCCGGTTCTACTTCTGCAGGCAGATTCTGCTTGTGGTGGTATGCTGACGGACTTAGATGCGGCGTCCTTAACCGCCACTTTGCCGGACTGCACTCGGGTCCGTTTTCCGAACTCGCCGCACCTCATTCACTGGGCTCAGACTGACGCTCTGCTGCGTCAAGTCGTCGGATTTCTGGAATCGCTCTAGGCGATTGAGTACCCATCTACGAAATTAGTTGCGTCCCGCGATTGATTTCCTGCGCTTTCGGGATTCCGCAAGCTGTTCCTGATTTGGACCTCTCGGTGTCCGGTCTAAGTGTATTTACAATAATATTTTACGTTCGAGGCTTGTCTTGAGCTGAAACTCATTTGCCATTCGTTCTACAAATGATGGATCGGCAACCGCTTGCGCGTGAGGTAGAAACAGACATTGCCGCGAGAATCTCCCATAGAACGCAGGGCTTGCCTGAGTTTTTCCCCCCCACTATATTGCCTCTTTCCGCCCGAGCCTCAGTCGGTGACCTGGATCTTGCGATCTGCTGCTCCGCCTATAGAAGTAGGCGGGTCGCGTCCGATATGAGTTGCCTGGACTGTGTCAGGAGGACCGAGTCTCGGTCTGGCGTGACTGGGGAAGGGAATCCGGGAGGTTTTCAAGTATGCGGTTTTGCTTGGTAGATCGAATCACGAGCCTGGAAAAAGGCAAATCTCTGACGGCGATCAAGAATTTGAGCCTCGCCGAAGAGTACCTCGTCGATCACTTTCCTGGTTTTCCGGTCCTCCCCGGCGTGTTGATGATCGAGGCGCTGGTGCAATCCGGGGCCTGGTTGATGCGTCATAACGATAACTTTGCTTTCAGCAATGTGTTGCTGAAGCAGGCTCGGGCGGTGAAGTTCAACAACTTCGTGGCGCCCGGCAATACCTTAAATCTGACAGTCGAAATTCAAAAGTGGGACGGCAATCTCTGCACGATTCAGGGGAATGGGACCGTCAACGGTGGGACCGCGGTGAGCGCCAAGTTGACCCTCGAACGGTTCAATCTGGTGGATAAGAACCCGGAACTGGCTCACGTTGACGAGTATGAAATTCGCAAATTAAAAGAACTCTTCGGCCTGCTGTGGTCGGAGCCCAAAGCCGCTGTCGCATCGTAGACCCGCATCATCACGAAGGATGTTTTAAAGATGAAATTGGCTGGGAAAACCGCACTGGTAACCGGTGGAACGCGTGGAATTGGCAAGGCTGTCGTCTGGGCGCTGGCTCGCGAAGGGGCCAAGGTTGCGTTCGTCTACACCTCGAGTGACGACGTCGCCAACCAGCTCGTTAAGGACCTTGAATTGGACCAGCGAGTGGCCACCGCTTACAAGGCCGACGTGAAGAGCCGTGCCGAAGCGGATGCTGTTGTGGAAAAGGTGATCGCGGCGTGGGGACAGGTGGATATTCTGGTCAATAATGCCGGGATCATTCGCGACAGCCTGCTGGCGATGATGGATGAGACTGCCTGGAATGACGTCATTCAGACGAACCTGACCAGCGTCTACAATTACTGCCACGCGGTGATCCGACCGATGATGTCTGCCCGCAAGGGACGCATCATTAATATGTCGAGCGTCGCCTCCGAATTCGGCAACGCGGGCCAGGTTAACTATGCTGCCAGCAAGGGTGGCATTGAAGGCCTGACGCGATGTCTGGCGACGGAAGTGGCCCGACGCGGGATCACCGTCAACGCGGTGGCTCCGGGCTTCATCGAAACAGATATGACGACCGCCGTGCGAAACGCAGCATCGGATAAGATCAAGGATGCTATACCGTGTCGTCGTTTCGGTAAGCCGGAAGACATTGCTGCGGCAGTGTTGTTCTTGGCGACGGATGACGCGTCGTATATCACCGGGCAGGTTCTTAAAGTGGATGGTGGCTTGACGTTGGGTGGGATGTAGTTCGTAGCCCGACTCTCTGAGTCGGGTGATTGCGGCTAATACACCCGACTCAGAGAGTCGGGCTATGTTGGGTATCCTGGGTAATCTGAACCGATTTCATTGAGCCTAACTGATACAAAACGGGATAGTCTGCCAAAGAAAAATCGGGCACAATCCCGAAAAGACTTACAGACACTTCAATCGATACGGTCGTGAGGATGGGTGGGGACCCGCTTCTCAGGGGCGTGAAATGAAAAGTGTCCAGCCAGTGTGGGACCGGTTTCGCCGGCCGCGCTGCGGTTTACGTGAGGGTAGTGTTGTGTTCGCCAACTTCGGCCAGCTCGTCGGGCCGGATGTTTGGCAATTAGGCTTGGGTGACGAGTAACTCACACGATGCGGATTTGAGACTGCTTGAGCAGATCTTTCAGTCCGACATCAGGAGGCATGCGGGATGTTGTCTGACGCAGAAATCTTCGAGAAGGTACAGGGCGTGTTGGTGGATGCACTCGGGGTCGACGACGATGAAGTCACTCCGACAGCGACTCTCGAAGGCGATTTGGGCGCTGAGTCGATCGATTTTCTGGACATATTCTTCCGCCTGGAAAAGGCCTTCACGGTCAAGATCAGCCGGAGCGAATTCCTGCCGGACGCCCTGTTCAGCCCGGACTCAGGTTTCGTGAAGGACGGTTTGGTCACTCCCGAAGGCATCGCCGAACTGAAGGCCAAGGCGCCGCATTTCGACGCTGACAAGCTGGCGAAGAATCCCAAGATCGAGACCATCAAGGATCTGACCACCGTGCAGACCCTGGTGAATTTCGTCCGCAACAAGCTGGCCGCCTAAGCGGTTGCCCAGTTGACGTGCGGGCCAATTTTGCGATCGTAAATCATTGAAGTTCGGAAGGCCCCGCCGCGCCTTCCGTCTTCTGCTTTTGCTGTAGCCGCTTGATCGTAGCCACACTCGCCAGAGTGTGGGTTGCGCGCAGAACGGCCCCACGTTCTGGCGAACGTGGCTACATTTCAATGGCGACTCGCCCGACTCTGGAGAGTCAGGCTACGGACGAAAGATCTTTCGCATGCGCTGGATGTGGATTGATAAATTCACGGATTTTCAAAGTGGTTCTCATGCCACTTCGGTGAAGAACGTGAGTCTCGCCGAAGAGCATCTGCACGATCATTATCCTGGTTTCCCTGTGATGCCAGGGTCGTTGATCATTGAAGGTCTGGCGCAGACGGGCGGCATTTTGCTGGGTGCGACGAATGACTTTAAGCATGTCGTTATTCTGGGGAAAATTCCCAAGATGACGTTTCATAGCTGGGTCGTGCCGGGCGATACGCTGACCTATCATGCCAAGCTGGTGGATGTTCGCCCTGAAGGTGGGCTGACCGAGGTCACCGCGAAGATTGGCGATCGGCTGGTGGCAGAAGGCGAAATATTTTTTGCCCACGTCGATCAGTCGGTGAATGGTCCATCGGGGCCCATGATCGACCAGAAGAATTTTGTCTTCAGCATGCGGCTGATGGGCGTGATGAATGTGGGTAAAGCGGGAGATGGTTCGACACCCGCGGCAGAGCCGGCGTCGTAGCGGAACGTCGTAAGACTTCCGCCGCATACGGACAGACGCAAGCTGCCGGGTGAAAATACAAGAATTCTTACGAATTCTTCTACGGGTCAGGCGCGAAACCCGTCTTCGAGTGCATCGCCGACTGTGTTATAAATGTAATCGACTTCAGGATTTTTCAGCGGTTTGCAGAACCTCGCAAGATTGTTTGCTGAGGGACAGCAGCGCTGAAAAACCTCACTGATCGAGGCCGAGAATTATGCGACGACGTGTTGTAGTAACCGGGATGGGAGCCATTACTCCCCTGGGCAATTCGATTGAAGAAACGTGGAATGCGATGCTGGCCGGAGGCAGCGGCATTGGTCGCATTACGCACTTCGACGCTTCCAATTTCCCCACGAAGATCGCGGCTGAAGTCAAGAATTACGACTTCGCCAAGTGGATCGATCAGCCCGAGATTTTTCAGCACACCGGCCGCAATATTCGATTCGCGATCGGCGCGGCTGTGGATGCCGTGAAGAGTTCGCGATTGCTCGAAAGCCCGCTCGACCCCGCCCGCTTTGGTGTCTACCTGGGTGCTGGCGAGGGAGCTCAGAACTTCCACGTGTTCATGTCGATCATCGCGTCTGCTCACAAGAACGGCGAACTCGACCTGGGTGAGTTTGCTCGAAGTGGACTGCAGGAACTGAATGCGCAGGCTGAGTTGGAACAAGAGCCCAACATGCCCGCCGGTCACCTGGCAGCGCTGTTCAACGCACAAGGCCCGAATCTGAATTCGTTGACCGCGTGTGCTGCTTCCAGCCAGGCGATTGGTGAAGCGACCGAAATCATTCGTCGCGGTGATGCGGATGTGATGTTGTCGGGTGGTGCTCATAGCATGATTCACCCGTTTGGCGTCACTGGGTTCAACCTGTTGACCGCGCTGTCGACCAACAACGATGACCCCAAGGGGGCGTCTCGTCCGTTCGATAAGAATCGTGATGGTTTCGTCCTGGGCGAAGGTGCCGGGATGGTGATTCTGGAAGAGCTCGAACACGCCTTGGCGCGTGGTGCTCACATCTGGGGTGAGATCTCCGGCTACGGTTCGACGGCTGATGCGTTCCGGATTACTGATACGCATCCTGAAGGTCGTGGGGCCGTGTCGTGCATCAATATGGCATTGCGAGATGCCTCGCTGAACCCGGATGACATTCATTACATCAACGCCCACGGCACGAGTACCGAGGTCAACGACAAGGTCGAGACCCTGGCGATCAAGCAGGCGTTTGGTGCCAACGCATACAACATTCCGGTGTCGAGCATCAAGAGCATGATGGGTCACCTGATTGCTGCGGCGGGTAGCGTGGAAGCCATCACGTGCCTCCTGACCATCAATCGCGGTGCGCTTCCGCCGACGATGAATTACGAGACGCCCGATCCGGAATGCGATCTGGATTACGTCGCGAACGCCGCTCGAGATGCCAAGGTCGATAACGCGTTGTCGAACAGCTTTGGTTTCGGCGGGCAGAATATTTCGCTGGTGTTTTCACGATATACGGGGAATTGAACCGGCACCGACGCTGGCAGCGT
This sequence comes from Planctomycetaceae bacterium, assembly GCA_021732415.1. Classification (GTDB taxonomy): domain Bacteria; phylum Planctomycetota; class Planctomycetia; order Planctomycetales; family Planctomycetaceae; genus JAKFVC01. Next base: position 53,598 of record JAKFVC010000077.1, on the reverse strand, counting down.
CGGCCACGGGCGCCTACTCCCCGATCACTGCGTCGACTTCGATTTCGACAAGGTGATCGGGATTCACGAGGCGGCTCACTTCGACCATCGTTGCTGCCGGATCGATGCCTGCGAAGAACTCCGCGTGAGCTCGACCGATCTCTTCCCAGCGGCTGATATCTGTCACGAACATTCGCGTGCGGACCACGTCGCTGAGGCTAGCCCCGACTTCTGAGAGCGCGAGTTCTATCTTTCTCAGAGCATAGACGGCCTGTTGATAGGCGTCGCCCACGGCCACTGTTTCGCCTTGCTCGTTCGAGGCCGTCGTGCCTGAGACGAAAATGTGGACGCCGACTCGGACGGCGCGCGAGTAGCAGACGGCTTTCTCCCACGGCGTGCCGGTGGAATAGGTTTGGCGGTGGGTACTCATTTGGCGTAGTGGTCCCTCTGCATCCAGACGATTTCCTCGCCCATGATGTCGAAGCCCCATTTGCGGTAGAACTCGACCATGTCAGGCAGGCAACAGAGCCATAATGTCTGGACGGTTTTTAATCGTGGGTGAGTCAGGACAGAGTCCAGCAACTGCCGTCCGAGTCCCCGGTCGCGCCAGTCTTCGGCGACGATGACATCGAGAATCGTGCCGCGGAAGACGAAGTCCGTCAGTAGCCGGCAAAAGCCCACGAGCCGTTGCGTATCCGGTTCGACGAGTCCGATCAGCATGGATGAATGTGCGACGACAATCCGTGCTTCTTCAAGCGTCCGCCGGTTCGACCACCATTCCTTCTGGTAGAGACCGTACAACTGTAGGATCTGGTCTTCGGTCAGACTGTTGACTTGAATCGGACGTGTCATAGCAGCTCCCCGTGCCAGATCGTCACAGCTTGTCCGCCCAGGATCACTCGGTCGCCTTTGAGCTGCAATCGCAGCACGCCGCCACGTTCTGAGACTTGATGAGCCATCAGCGTGGTCTTGCCGAGTTGTTCGGCCCAATACGGCGTGAGGCAACAGTGTGCTGAACCGCAGACGGGATCCTCATTCACACCGACCGCGGGGGCGAAGAACCGTGAGACGAAATCGAATTCACCGTCACTTGCCCGGGCGGTGACGATCACGCCGCGGCAAGGGATTTCGCCGAGCTTGGCGTAGTCTGGCCGCACTGCGAGCACGGCTTGTGGTGAATCGAGGACGACAAGGTAATCGAACCTTGTTTTGCCCACGAAGACCGGTTTGACTCCCAAGGCCTCCAGCAAGCCGGGTGGAGGCGCAGCTGGAGCGGCGGGTGTCGCGGGGAAGTCGAGTTCAATAAAGCTGCCATTTTTCCGGCAGGTCAGCAGGCCGCTCTTGGTGTGGAACCGTAACGGTTCATCGGGAGTGACGATGCCTGCAGACCATAACGCGTGGCAGGTGGCCAGAGTCGCGTGACCGCACAGGTCGACCTCGACGGTTGGCGTGAACCAGCGGAGCTCGAGCCCGTCTTCAACTCGGCGTACGAATGCGGTTTCGGAGAGGTTCATCTCGCCCGCGACGGCCTGCATCCAGGCGGGGTCGGCCTCGGTGTCCAGCCAGCAGACTGCGGCCGCGTTGCCACCGAAGGCTCGATTTGTAAAGGCATCAACCTGCCAACAGCGGATGGACGTCATCTCGAGCCTTTGTGTTGGTTTTTTGCGACGTTTTCATGAAATGCGGACACCAAGTGATCATGGTGGGTTCGCCGAAATTGTCAATGGTGTGACGCATCCGTGGGACGGGTCTCCAGGCCCGTCCGTCCCCGTCGATTTGGCGCGCCTGTCAAAGGTTGTAAGAGCGGAAAAATGTGGGACGGACGGGCCTGGAGACCCGTCCCACGATACGCAACAGGGCGGCGCTGGTTCGAAGACCGGCGCCGCCCTGCTCTTTTCTCGGGCACTCGCGTGTGAGGTTACTCGGCGGCCTTCACCAATCGGTAAATGCCCTTGCCCGATGCTGAAAACGTCAACAGGTACGCCTCGCCGTCCTGGTCTTCACCGAAGGACAAGATTGGCACGTTGGCACTCGAGATCTCGCGGTTGGCGACGACTCGGCCGAGCTTGGCGTTATAGGTCAGTGCCCAGACGTGGGACGAAACGTAGTCGGCATACAGGTAGCTGCCCGCCAGTTCTGGAAGCTTTGTGCCGCGATAGACGACGCCACCGGTGATCGACTTGCCGACGTCGTGGTGGTATTCCCAGATCGGTTCGATCATCTTGGGATTCACATCGACACTCTTCTGGCCGAACGGATGGAGCGCCTCACGCGGGTTCCAGCCGTAGTTGCCGCCCGACTTCAGGATGTTGATCTCTTCGTAGAGATTCTGACCGACGTCGCCGGCCCACAACGCACCCGTGCTGCGGTCGAAAGCCATGCGCCAGATATTTCGCAGGCCGTAGGCCCAGACTTCGGGGGCCGCTTCCTTCGTGTCGACGAAGGGGTTGTCCTTCGGAATGGAGTAGTTCTTGCCCTTGTCCTTTTTGTCGATGTCCAGACGCAGGACCTTGCCGAGAATCGTCTTCAGATTCTGGCCATTCTCGTGCGGATCGTTGGCATTGCCGCCGTCTCCGTGGGTGATATAGAGGTAGCCATCGGGACCGAAGGCGATCGATCCGCCGTCATGATTCCAGAACGGCTTTTCGAAGCGAATGATCTCTTCTTCCGAAGCGGGATCGGCCTTCTTGGGGTCCTTCTTGCTGACTTTGAACCGCGAGACCACGTTGGCCATCTCGGCCTTTTTGTCGGTGTAGAAGACGAAGAACTCGCCGTTCGTCTTGAACTTGGGATGGAACGCCAGGCCTAGCAGACCTTCTTCGTTCTGCTTGTCGAGATAACGCACTCGGTCGGTGATATCGAGGAAAATCTCCGTCTTCGTGGCAGCGTCATCGTTCGGGAAGACGTGGATCACACCCTGTTGAGTCGGAACGACGATGCGATTGGAACCGTCTCCGAAATGGGTCAACAGGATGGGACGCAACGGAGTCGGGATGCCCGCGTCATCTGCGGGACTCCAGCCGGTGAATTGCAGATTGGGGAATGCCACTTCGGTCTTGATTGCCAACGGGGTCTTGTCAACTTCCCAACCGGGAATCTGAGTCGTCAGCGCGGTCAGCGTGCCCGCTTTCATGTCGGGGACGATCAGATTGAGACCGGAAGCATCGATGCAAGTATCGGCTGCGGACTGGAACTTCTCGGCGAACATCACCGACTTTTGTCCGGGGCGAGGAATCGCCTGCACGTTGCCGATTTCCCATGAGCTGATAAAGAGCTGGCCGTTTTTATCCCACGTCAAACCGTCCCCGCCTTTAAATCCTTCGCCGATCTTTTTGCTCGAAAGATCGGCGAGCTTGATGCGATAGAGGAACCCGCTGGCGAAGTCGGCCATTAGCAGATTGGCCGCTCCGTCCATCACCAGGCCATTGGGTGTTTTCAGCTCAGGAAGAGTCTTGTTGGAGACGATCAGGTCGAGCTTGTCGATGCGGATGTCATAGCGGAAGACCGCACCTTTGGCCGGCTTGTCCTTGTCGAGATCACCGGAATCGCTGATGTAGAGCATCCCGTTTTCAATATCCAATTCGATATCGTTCAGGAACAACGGAGGAACGGGGAATTTCTCGGTGGCGATCAGAGTCGTCACCTTCCCCTTAAAATCGACCTTCACGACGCGCTTCTTGTCGGTGACGAAGAATCCATCGCGACCGGTCACGATCCCCTTGGGGTCGTCCAACTTGGTCGCGAAGGGAGTCGCCTTGCCGTCCTTACCGATGACGGTCACGCCACCGTCGCCATCTTTATCGAAGTCGCCGATTTCCGTGACATACAACAGACCATCGGGGCCGAGGCACACCGATTCTGGATTTTTCAAACCCGTGACGAACGGCTTGGGCAACTCGGCAGCAAACAGCGGCGTGGCCAGCAGCAACAGGCTGAACACACCAAGTCGACAGTGTCGCATAGATTCCTCAGGTGAGTGTGGGGAGACATGTCCGTCGAACTTGTTCCGCTGGAGTTCGAATGGGGGCGGACAGAATCGTGGCATTCTATGACATGATTGCGGAGAGTCGCCAGTGTGTCGGAGGGGATAGTGTGAGTATGGTATGTTGGGAGGGCGAGGCTCCCGCCGAGCCTAATACGACCGGAGGTCGGCGTCCGCCGGAGGCCCGTGCGATGCCTCCGGCGGACGCCGAGCTAAAGCTCGTATTAGGCTCGGCGGGAGCCTCGCCCTCCCAGTTGCCGGCCACGGGGCTGCAACATCCAAAGAATGAAACAACGGGCGGTCAGAAGATCTGGCCGCCCGTTGAGGACCCGCTTACGCTGCTGGGTTTCCTTTACGTCAACTCACCCAGATTACGTCTGGAGCGGGTTGATGTCGGGAATTGCGTTGATCGTGCTGTTGTCCTTGTCGTAACCATCTTCGGTGAAGGTGATGGTGTATTCACCGTAACCGGCTGAAGCCCCGGTACGAGTGAACGTCAACGACCAGGAATCTTCCAACGAACTGGTCGTGCCAGCGGCAATCGTGCCGACCGTGAAATATTTGGGCACCGAGAACTTGATGTCCAGATCGGTCACGGCAGTGGCGTAGGTACCTTCACGCGAGTGGTACCGTTCCTGAGCTGAGCGGACAGCGGCGGCGTAAGAGAACGCTTCTGCGGCTTTCGAACGTTCGACTGACTTGATGAACCGGGGCACGCCGAACGCGGCCAACACGCCGATGATCACGATTACGACGGCCAATTCGACCAGCGTAAATCCTCGACGAGCCTTGCCCACCAACGAATTCGACACAGTTTCGTTCTTCTGAATCATTGCTTTGCCTTCCTGAATTTGCGCTTCCCTGAGGATGCACGGTGTGGAACAACTCGACGCAACCGGAGTTCGGGACCCCCCCAAATCCACCGGCTTAGTTACGCGGGACTGATTACGTCGCAAATCAGTGTGCCGGCGGTCTCAACAGACAGCGGATATTGGCACAGGCGTAACTAACGCGTCGATTAACAGCTTTCGGCAGCCTGACGATCTTTGATATCTAAGACTCATGGCTTTGCGTCGCGGCCTCACGACCGGTTTGCCCTTGTCGAGCCCTCAGTTGTGCAAATGCAGAGGACCTAACTCGTTCCGAAAAGTCGTAACTGACGTTACCAATATGTAGGTCAAAGAATCGCGACGTCAAATTTCGGTGGGAGGTTTTTTTTTGAATTCGGCTGCAATAGTGGGGTCAGACAGTACAGAGGTGAACGTGGATCCTCTCCCTGTGGAGCGCTCGTTAACACAAAACTGTTTGACAATTGGAAATACGCAGTGTTGGACCTGGCCTGACTGGGGCGCAAAGTGCGGTTGGTTGGCCTGTGACGTGTGTAACCGGGATGCTGATCGTAATGCCGTAGGATGGGCACCTTGCCTGTCTGAGCCTGTAACAATCGACGTTGCACACGATTGGCGTCACGCGAGCTTCGCGGAGCGTACGGCTTACATCAATCAATGAGGCCTAAGGTCGCCAGAGAGCTCTGAATTCGGGTGCCACTGGCTCCGCCAGTGCATTGCCGGACCGGGATCGGGAATCGAGAGACTACTAGCACTGGCATAGCCAGTGGCACCCGAATTGGGCTTATTGAAGCGTTTTGGAATCGTTTACAACGCCACCCTTGCGCTGCGCGAAGATCGCGAAGGACGAAGCTATTTCGCGTCGATTGTTACGGACTCAGACGGGCAAGGTGCCCATCCTACGGGCATGCGACCATCCTACGGCTTAGTTGTCGGCGTGTTCCATTTCGTCCCCGTGCACGACTGCTTGCCACTGCTCGGGGGTGTAGAGGACCTCGCGGGCCTGGGCGCCGTTGTAGGCGCCCACGATGCCGTCTTCAGCCATGAAGTCGATGAGGCGAGACGCGCGCCCGTAGCCGATGCCGAGGGCTCGTTGCAGGAGCGAACAACTTCCGCGGCCTTCGCGAATGACGACGTCAATCGCTTGCTCGTACATGTCGTCGCGCTGCCGCATCGCATCGATGCCTTTGGCATCCGACTTCTGATCGGCGGCTTTCAGTTGCTGCAACTCGCGGCTGTATTGCGGCGGCTGGTCGCTGTAGAAGTCGATGATCGCATTCATCTCGTCGTCGCTGACGTACGTTCCCTGGGCCCGGATCAGGTTGCTGGTGCCCGGGGCGAGGTACAGCATGTCGCCGTTGCCCAGCAGCTTGTCGGCTCCCATTTCATCCAGGACGACACGGCTGTCGACGCGGCTGGCGACCTGGAAGGCAATACGTGCGGGCAGGTTGGACTTGATGAGGCCCGTGATGACATCGACCGTCGGCTTCTGTGTGGCCAGCACAAGGTGAATGCCGACCGCACGTGATTTTTGAGCCAACCGGACGATGTGGGCTTCGACATCCTTCCCCGACGTCATGATCATGTCGGCCATTTCGTCCGCGATGATCACGATGTAGGGCATCGTTTCCGGGACCTGATCGGCCTCGGGGGAATCGGGGTCGATGTCCAGCCGCAGGATGATTTCCTCTTTGCCCAGCTTGTTGTAGGCATCGAGATGCCGGACTCCGCACCGGGCGAGCAAATCGTAACGCTCTTCCATCTTATCCACGGCCCAGCCCAGGACCGCTTCGGCCTTCTTCATGTCGGTGATGACCGGGTGCATGAGGTGCGGGATGCGCGTGTACGGACTGAGTTCGACCATCTTGGGATCGATCATCAGCATCTTGACTTGCTCGGGTGTCCGCGTCATCAGCATCGACAGAATCAACGTATTCAAGCAGACGCTCTTACCGGTACCGGTGCGACCGGCGATCAGCAAGTGCGGCATCTTGGCGAGGTCCACCGTGAGAGGCCGGCCGCTGACATCTTTGCCGAGGAAAATCGGGATCCGCTTGTTGTTGGCATCGGCACCGCACGTTTCGATGAGCTCACGCAGGCGGACCATGACCTGCGTATCGTTGGGAACTTCCACGCCGACGGTGTTCTTACCGGGAATCGGGGCGACAACGCGAACGCTGGGCACGCGCAGGGCGATGGCCAGATCGTCAGCGAGTGCTGACACCTTCGACAGTCGCAGGCCGGCTTCCAGTTCCAATTCAAATTGTGTGATGACGGGCCCGGTGTCGATTTCGACGACGCGGATATTCAGACCGAATTCCTTGAAGGTCTTTTCGAGAGTTTCCGCGGCGATCTGAGCTTTCTTGGCGAGTAGTTCGTACGGGAACTCCTGCGCGACCTCCAGGATGTCCGGATTAGGCAGCGGGTGTTCGCACGGCGCGTAGTTCTCGGGCAATTCGGAAGGAGTTTTGCGGAAGGCACCCATCGACATGGGCGGATTCACACGGACCGGCAGCCGTGGCGCGGGCGGGGTGCTCGCGACCGGTTTCTTGGGGGGCGCGACAATGGGCAAATCAGGCTCGGAATCGATGTCGTCGAGATCCGGTTCTGTGGTAGTTTGATCGATCTCGGATTCGTCCGGCCAATGGCCCTTCACCGCTTGATTGCCGCGCCGCAGTCGCAGGAACAGGGCTGGGATGACGGTCACATAAGCGATCAGTTTGAACAGCCACAGGTCGGTCGAAATCAACGTCCCGGCCAGGAACGCGGCCACGAGAACGCAGCAGATGCCGCCGAATTGGAAATGTTCTTCGAGCAGCGACCAGCCCCAGGCACCAATGTAACCACCGCTGCCGACAATCGGTCCACCACCCAGGCCGGGCATCAGTCCATGGAGTGCGGCACACGCGGCACTGACGGCGAGCAATCCGCCGAAAATGCGCAACAGGGGGTCGGTGACAGGCTTGCGGCTGAAGAGGCGCGCGTCGAACGTCAGCGCGCCCGCGAGCAACACATAGGTGCCTAGTCCGAACCAATGGCGCAGAGAATGAGCCACGTAGGCTCCGGCAGGACCGCACCAGTTGAGAACTTCGGTGCGCGCAGGGTAAACCGCCTGTGCGGGTGGATCGGCAGGGTCATAGCTAACTAAGCTCAACCCCGAAAACACGACCATCACCAGCAGGAGCAACGCGAGCAAATCAGTACGTAGGCGTTTCAAGTCCCACATGGAACAATTGACTTCCGTAGGCGGCAGACTTCGGTCCCCTCGACCAGACTGCGTGAAGATGTTCCATCGCGACCCCGGAGGTTGACTGGCTTCCTGCGGGGTCGCGGCGGAACGTGGGGGTGCTCAATGGGAATTTCTTTGATAGGGGTTCTTGGACGGTTTTTCCGTCTCCATAGGCCCCACTGCATCCGGATGATCTGGCAGCAGCCAGTCTCATTCCCGATGGTCATTCCCGACCAAGCGTTGGGGATGCAGGAAATTTGACGATTCTTCCGGACAGAATTGCCACACTTCATAGCATCCTGTTGCAAACCTAGCACATGGATTGGAGCGTGTTGCGAAAAGCCAACATTTGGCGTGGGGAAAGAAACCGTTGCGTTACGGATATGCCGGGTGTAGGAATTGGCTCGATGGGAGGGTGAGGCTCCCGCCGAACCGCAAGCGTTTATTGGCCCTCGCCAGACTATGCGGTTCGGCGGGAGCCTCACCCTCCCATGACGCCGAAGTTGCTTCACAGCGTTGCCTTGCGGAAGGGCTCTCCTAGCTGTTTTCGTTGGCTGGTTCTGATACCGTAACAATGACCGAAGATTGATAGCTGCCTGTTCGATCGAGGAAACGATGACCCCCGAAGCTCTCAAGGTATTGCAAAAGTCCGACCCGGTGATGAAACGGCTGATCAAGGAAATCGGGCCGCTCGATTTTGAAGCCCGGACCAAGCGGTCGCCGTTTGAATCTCTCGTGCAGGCCGTCGCGCACCAGCAGTTGCACGGCAAGGCGGCGCAGACCATCCTGGCACGATTTGTCGCGTTGTTTCCGGGGAACAAGTTCCCGAAGCCCGAACAGATCGCCGAGGTCCCCGACGACATCCTGCGCGGCTGTGGGTTCTCCCGGGCGAAGGTCCTGGCGATTCAAGATATCGCGGCGAAGAGTCTGGAGGGTGTCGTCCCTACGTCGCGGCAGATCGTCAAGCTGTCGGACGAAGAGATCATTTCGCGTCTGACCGAAGTCCGAGGCGTCGGTCGCTGGACCGTTGAGATGTTGCTGATCTTCCAACTGGGCCGGCCCGATGTTTTGCCGGTGGATGATTTTGGCGTGCGTAACGGATTCCAAGTGGCTTATGGATTGCCGGAGCATCCCACGAAGAAGCAGCTGGCAGAACACGGGGTCTGCTGGCAGCCGCATCGTTCGACCGCGGCACTCTATCTGTGGAGGGCGGCCGATAAGTCAAAGGTGAAGTCGGTTGAACCATAGAAGATGATCGAGGAATTGGGGAATAATCTTACGCCAAGACGCAAAGAAGAGAAATGCGTGTCTGGTTCGAATTCAGAACTTTGCGTCTTGGCGCCTTGGCGTGAGATAATTCTTCAATTGATGCGGTTACCCGGTCGCCAATCTGAGATTAAGCAGAAGATCCAGATGAAGAATTGCCGCGTTATCTTTCCGTCTGGAAATCGCCTGCTAAGATATGGGCCGATCAGGTTCGACTGAAAGGTCGGGATGATTGACATAGCTCCATGAGAGTCAATAAGTTAAGGCGTATTTCAAGATGCCGTCTGATTGGTGGGCGTAGGTTCTGCCGGAGTTTTACGCCAGATCCACCCCGTTTTTCACAATCAGTACTGTGTTCAGATTCGATTTCACAAACGGAGTCCCCGATTTCCGGGCCCGCAATTCTGTTGCAGGTTGGAATTCGAGCCGTTTGCGCCCAGAAGGATTGTGACGATGCACGCTGCCGGCAATGATTCGCCGAGCCATATCCCGGAAGACGACAAGGTCGGGCTTCTGTCGGTCAGCTTTCTGGGGTTGTTGTTGACCCAGTTTCTGGGGGTCTTCAACGATAACCTGTTTAAGTGGTTTGCCACGTATGTCGGCATCGAAATGCTGGGCAAGGATTACAAAGAGCTGATCCTGTCGGTCGGCTCGGCGTTGTTTGTGTTGCCGTACGTCCTGTTCGCCGCACCGTCTGGATTTCTGGCGGATCGCTTTGGCAAACCCCGCGTCATTGTCGCCACCAAATTCATGGAAGTGGTGATCATGGCCTTAGGCATCGCCGGGGTCTACTTCAAACTTCCCTGGCTGATCCTGGGTTGTATCTTTCTGCTGGGAACACAAGCCTGTTTGTTCGGACCGGCAAAACTGGGGATCCTGCCGGAACTGCTGAAGACAGACAAGCTTTCGTTTGCCAACGGCCTGGCCGGACTGGCGACGATGCTCGCGATTCTGGCAGGAACCGTCACCGGCTTCGGGTTGTTTCAGATTACGGTCCCTTCCAAAGCGATGACTCACCTGTCGGGCGGGGACCTGGCCCCGGTCAATCTCGGGGGTGTTGCGATTCCCGGAATCTGGCTGGTCGGTACCATCATGCTGGGACTGGCGGGCCTCGGCTACTTGAGTAGTCTGATGATTCACGCGATCCCGGCCGCCGATCCGACGCGGAAGTTTCCATCCAATCCGTTTGCGGAAACTTTGCATGATGTCAGCGTCATGTGTGCCAATCCGGCGATGCGTCGCGTGGCATTCGCGGCCGCGTATTTCTGGTCTTTGGGATGTCTGGCGCAACTGACGGTCAACGTCTACGCAGCCAAGCATTTGCACATTCATGAAGAGACCGGGGCCGTGTTGATTGCGGCTTTGATGATGTCGATGGCCGTCGGCGTGTGCCTGGGAAGCGTCCTGGCAGGGTCGTGGTCCCGTGGTCAGGTCGAACTGGGGATGGTTCCGATTTCGGCCGGAGCCATCGCGATCGTCGCTGGCCTGCTGTTCTTTGTGCCAGATGCGCCGATCCAGGGGGCCGGACCACTGACGTCGTCCTATTATATGACGGCCTTATTGCTATTTGGACTCGGCTTTTTCGGAGGTCTGTACGATGTGCCGCTGATGGCCTACTTGCAGAAGAATAGTGCCCCGGATGTCCGCGGGCAGATCTTTGCGGGCAACAATTTCATCACGTTCCTGGGGATGCTGGTCGTTTCCGGAATGTTTTACGCGGCCAAGCTGGCGAACATTCCTCCACGCGGGATCTTTCTGTTTGCGGCGATCGTGACAGTACCGATTGCCATCTACATGTTCCGGATGGTTCCCGATTACACCATTCGCTTTATTCTCTGGGGACTGAGCGGCCTGCTCTATCGAGCCCGCGTGTTTGGCAGAACGAATATTCCGGAGACGGGCGGAGCGCTGCTGGTCTGCAACCATGTGTCGTTTGCGGACGGCATCCTGGTCGGCATTCACTCCACTCGTCACGCGCGGATGATTGCGTACGACGGCAATTTGAAAGCGCCATTTATTTCGTGGTTGTCGAAAACCATGCGGGCGATCCCGATCAATTCGTCGGGGGGCCCCAAGGCATTGATCCAGTCGCTGCAAGCGGCCAATCAGGCGTTGCGCGACGGTGATGTGGTTTGCATTTTCGCTGAAGGGGGCATTACTCGGACGGGTCAACTGCTGGCATTTCAGCGCGGTTTGCTGAAGATTGTCGAAGGAACCGGGGCTCCGATTATCCCTGTGTATCTGGACGGCCTGTGGGGCAGTGTGTTCAGCTTCGAAGGAGGCCGCTTCTTTAAGAAATGGCCTCGGACCTGGCGCTACCCCGTGACCGTGATGTTCGGTGAGCCCATCTACGAGCCGAAAAGTACGTATGAAGTCCGGCAAGCGGTGGAACAACTGGGGGCCGAAGCGGTCATCAAGCGCCGTGAGCAGTTTGTCTCGCTGCCACGCCGCATGATCCGCGCCTGCCGCCGGATGAAGTCCGCCATCAAAGTGGCGGATTCGACCGGTCAAAAGCTATCAGGACGTGATTTGCTAATTCGGACCCTGATCGTCCGCAAGTTCTTGCAACACACGATTCCATCCTCGGAGACGACGGTGGGCGTGTTGTTGCCGCCGTCGGTGGGGGGAGTCCTGGCTAACAGTGCTCTGGCCATGCTGGGGCGGACGACGGTCAATTTGAACTACACCGTTTCCGTCGGCGATATGAATGCGCATCTGCGGGCCGCCGGTGTCAAACATGTGGTGACGAGTCGCAAGTTCCAGGAGAAGATGAATCTGCCGCTCGAGACAGAATTCATCTATCTGGACGATTGCGCGCAGTCCGCGACGGCGATGGTGAAAGCGCTTGCGGCCTTCCAGACCTACTGCGTGCCCGTGTACATCCTGGATCGCTGGCTGGGACTGACCCGGGCCAAACCGGATGACATTGTGACGATCATCTTCACCTCGGGATCGACCGGCGAACCCAAGGGGGTGATGTTGTCGCAGTTCAATATCGCCTCCAACGTCGAGGCCGTCGACCAATTGTTGCATCTGGAAGCCAAAGACGTCCTGATGGGGGTGCTGCCCTTCTTCCATTCGTTCGGTTACACCGTGACGATGTGGTGTGCCCTGTGCCTGAATGCGAAGGGGGTCTATCATTTCAATCCGCTGGATGCTCGCACGATTGGCCAACTCTGCGAAGAGTACAAGGGGACCATTCTGCTGGCGACGCCCACCTTCCTGCGGACCTATCTCAAGCGGGTTGAGAAACAACAGTTCGCGACCCTCGATATGGTGATCTCCGGGGCCGAAAAGCTGCCGCCCGATCTCGCCGAGGCATTCTTCGAGAAGTTCGGCGTTCAGATCAACGAAGGGTACGGTACGACGGAGCTCACGCCATTGGCTGCGGTGAATGTCCCCGATCATCGGGAGGAAACATTTACCCAAGTCGGCTCCAAGAAGGGGACCGTGGGCCGCGCGATTCCGGGTGTGACGGCGAAGATTGTCGACCCCGAGACCCGCGAACCGCTCGGAGTGGATACCCCGGGTCTACTCCTGATGAAGGGCCCCAACGTGATGCGGGGCTACTTGAATATGCCGGAGAAAACGGCGGCCGTCATTCACGATGGCTGGTACGAAACGGGTGACTTTGCCCAGATCGACAATGACGGCTTCATCACGATTACCGGCCGCCAAAGCCGGTTCTCGAAGATCGGCGGCGAAATGGTGCCGCATATCAAGATCGAAGAAACGCTGACCCAGATCCTCGCCGAACCGGGTGACGAAGGACCCGAACTGCGGGCTGTTATCACGGCCGTGCCAGATGAGCGCAAGGGCGAACGCCTGGTGGTCATTCACAAGAAAATCACCAAGTCACCGCAGGAAGTCTGCAACGCGTTATCCAGCGCCGGCCTGCCCAACCTGTGGATCCCGGCGACCGACAGTTTCATCGAAGTGGAAGAAATCCCCTTCCTGGGCAGCGGCAAGCTGGACCTGAAGAATCTGAAGGCGTTGGCGCTGGCGAAGTTCGCGGTTTAAATCCAGCAATCCCATAAGTCCCATGCATTTTTTATGGGACGGATGGGACTTATAGGACAAATGGGACTTATGGGATGTCGCAATAACCCCTCTTGAGGCGGTTTCCACCTTACGGTACCATCCCGCCGCGAACCGTTTTTACAATGGCGGTTCGTGATCGGCGAAAACTGCGCTTGGCAGCACGCCCATTCGACAGGATCCATGGATGGAATATCACCTGAAACCACTGGGCAAAACCTGCGCGGGGACCGGCAAGCTGCTGGCTCCGGGGTCGCAGTGTATTTCCGTGGTGGTCGATGACGGGACCGAATTAAAACGGCTCGACTATTCGAAAGAAGGCTGGAAGGGACCGCCAGAGGGGACCCTGGCCCAGTGGCAATGCGCCGTCCCGACTCCGGTTGATGTGAAGAAGCGATTGCTGAATCCCGATGCGTTGATGAATTACTTTGATCAACTCACGGAGGAAGCCAATCCGCTGCAGGAAAAGTTGCGATATATCCTGGCCATTCTGCTGATGCACAAGAAGCGGCTGCGCGAAGAGGGAACTCGCAGCAGCGGCGATGATGAGTTCCTGCAATTCACGGCGACCCAGGGAGAGGGTGCCTATGAAGTCCGCAACTTTCATCTGACCGATGAAGAAGTGGCAGAGTTGCAGGATTCGTTGAATGCGCATCTGGCAGTGGAGGCGGGGAACTTTGAGCAGGAAGCCGCGTAGGGGGCATAGGGATAGAGATCGAAGTACAAGACCGAAGCATACGTTTTGAAAGTGTGCATTTCAGCCCGGAGGGCTCGACGTAGGTAGCCAGGGGCGGAAGCCCCTGGAATTGTCGAGTCACACAGAAATTCCGCCCCGGAGGGGCCGGCGAAGTTCGGCGGCCCCTCCGGGGCGCATCCAGGATCGTTGGACGTTTTCCAGAGGCTTCCGCCTCTGGCTACCTACGTCGAGCCCTCCGGGCTGACATACGACAAGCTAATAGGCGTCGACAGCACACCTTCAAAAAGCAATGGCGAAGAATGCACTCGCTTGCGCTTCGAGCTTGTATTCCCAAGGAGGGGGAACAACACATGACTCAAGCCGGGTTCTGGAATTGGGGCCGTCCGACAAGCACGGACGCGCCGTCGACGCGCAGCACCACTTCGCGTCGCGCCTTCCTGCGGACCGTCGGAGGCGCGGTCTCCGCTTCTCTGATCGGTTGCACGTCGAAATTTGGCTTGCGCAAGTGTGAGCTGGCTGGCGACATGTCGCACACCGATCTGGTGGCTCATCTCAACCGCAATATCGACCAGATCAACGCCTGGCGCTGCCACGACGTCACCATCAAACCGCATGGTTGGATGGGACTCGTGCCTTCGCTGTCCGCGAGTATCGCCGTGGAACGCCCGCGAAATTTCCGGCTGGTTGCCACTGTGCCGACTGGAAATGTGGCTGACCTGGGATCGAACGAAGAGCGGTTCTGGTTCTGGATGAAGGATGATAAAGAGCCGATGATTGTGACCGCCCGTCACGAACGACTGGCGGTCGCTCAGCGGCAACTGGCGATGCCGTTTGAACCCGACTGGTTGATCGAGGCACTGGGAGTCATTCCCATCGATGAAAACGAAATCGAATTTGAAAAGCACCCGACCGATCCCAAGCGGGTCTTTTTCCGCCGCAAACGGAAGGCTCCCGATGGGACGCGCGTCGAATTGGTATCGACGGTCGATACGTGTAGCGGAGTGATTGTGGACCACAGCCTGACGGACAAGACGGGCCGGATCATCGCGCTCGCCAACATGAGCGTTCACGAGCGTGATGGTAAGGCCGGTCCGGTGCTGCCCCATCAAGTCGAACTGGCTTGGCCCCAGGCCAAAATGGGGCTCAAGCTGTCCATGGGCCGGATTGAAATGAATCCGGACACCCTGTCGGCGAAACAGTTCGAAATGCCCGAAATTGCGAACTGTCCCGTCCACGACATCGGCGGAGAAGAAACGCAGCAGGCCGGGTTCACCGGTCGCTCGAAGGTCTGACCATTTGGACTGCGGCGATTCATTGCCGCTTTCCATTTTTGCAAGCGTGCTGGTCATTCGACGTTGAGGAGAATGGGAAAGCGGTGATGAACACCACCGCCTAACCTACAATCCAGGGCCGAATTGGAAAAGTTTTTTTTGGAACACTAATCTACGCTAATTAACACTAATTAAGAAACTGGAATGTGTGGATCTATAATCCAATTAGATCTGAATTCTTCCGAATTAGTGGTTATTAGTGAAGATTAGTGTTCCAAAATCTTTTTCTGAATTCTCTCGCTCAGGGCGACAATTCATCGTCGCTTTCATTCTTACCAGCGTGCAGACCATTCAATGTCGAGGAGAATTGGAAAGCGGTGATGAATCACCGCAGTCCAAGTTTTGCCGATACTACCTGCCATTCAGCCCTTGATTGAGGCGGCTCAGTGCTTCGGCTTCGATCTGGCGGACTCGTTCCCGGGTCAGGCCGAGCGTCTCGCCGATTTCCTTCAGCGTCTTGGGCTCGGAATCGTCCAGGCCGAATCGCATCCGCAGGATCGTCGCTTCGCGCTCGTCCATCTTCTCGAGCATCTCGAAGACATGCTTGAGATTGTCTCCCTCGATCATCTCCGTTTCCGGATCCTTGGTGCGCTCGTCGGCGACCAGATCGCCGAGTGACCAGCCGGAATCGGGCTGTTCGGTCTGGGGTGTCGAGTTGTAAAGCTGAATCGCCTTCTTGACGATGCTCAGCTTCTTCTGCGGCAGGCCCAGTTCGGTGGCGACTTCATCGGTCGTGGGAGCTCGTTTCAATCGGTCTTGCAGGACGGCCGTGGCGCGGCGCCATTTCGTCAGCAATTCGACCATGTAGGCCGGGATCCGAATCGTCTTCGCCGAGTTCACCAACGCCCGCTTGATCGACTGCTTGATCCAGTAGCTGGCATAGGTGCTGAAGCGGGTATTCATCCCGGGATCGAAACCTTCGACCGCTCGCAACAGACCCAGGTTGCCTTCTTCAATCAGATCCTGCAGGGGCAATCCTTTACCAGAATAGGCGCGGGCGATGTTGACGACCAGGCGGAGGTTGGCGCGGACCATCTGGTCGCGGGCCTCTTTGTCGGAATCGGCAATACGATACGAGAGCTCCTTCTCCTGGTTTGCGGTCAGGAGCGCCGTTTCGTTGATCTCTCGCAGGTACGTTTCCAGAGGATTCTGGGCGGATGCGGAGGGGCGGCGATGGGGCTTATTCATGTGGGACCTAACGTCTTCTGGAAATTGTTTAACACGGAAGAATTTGCCCGAAATTTTCTCAATAACTCAGGCAATCATCAGGCTTCGCCCTCTTCATTCTGCTGCCGATCTTGAACACATCCCTGCCCCACAACCGTCGACCTGGATTCAGTTGCCATCCCGAATTGGGCGGAATTGAAGTCGACAGATGTTTCAAGTCTCAGCAACCACAAATTACTTCGTGGTGTGATGGTTTCCTCCGTGCAGACTCACTCAGCTCCAGATCCATAATTGATGCTGTTTGGCAATCGAGAACAACAGGGAGTCGATCAAATGAGCTCGACTGCAGGGAAACTCGCTGTTCAAGTTGCCGTTTGGCACCGTAGGACTCAGAGGAAGATTTAGCGAACGCAGGTAGTCTATCGGTGTCTAGGCAAATTGATCTGGACCTTTTTGAGTAAATAAAAGGGGTGGTATGGGGGTCGGTTGGCAGTCGTAGCGAGGGTAGCGATTGGTGCGGGGATATCGCGCTGTTGCAAAGCGACCGCATGTAGGATGGCCGCCCCGGCCGTCGAGTTCATCGCCGCCCGACGTCGAGAGTGAGTGACGCTCTGGGGACAGAATCTTCTCACGCAAAGGCGCCAAGGCGCAAAGTTATGAAGTGAAGGGTGAAAGACATGTCTGCCTCTTTGCGCCTTGGCGCCTTTGCGTGAGATAATTCTGTGACTCGTCTTGATTGCGCACTTCAGGGTGAAAAGCAAAGATTTCAAAGATGGCGCGCCTTTTATCGGATGCGAGTAGACTGGGTGACGGCCGGGGCGGCCATCCTACAGGCGATTTGTCTTGCCCCGGGGTGAGTGCAGAGGCGCCTTAGCGGATGGGCGAAGATTTCAAAGATGGCGCGAGTTTTCGCGCGGCGGCACTTGGTCGCGACACACTCGCCGTGGATCGCGCAAATCTTAATAGATTCGATTTCCGATAGCCGGACTGGGTGGGGCGAGATCGGATTCTACATCAGAGAAAGCAACTGGAGATGGTGGAGCGGTGTGCTCTCCGTTTCGAGGGTTTCGACGGCTTGGAACGACGTAGTGGGCTGACCGATTTGGTTTGGTAAGTGCTGTGAGGTATGATCCTTAGCACGGACCAGGGCGAGCAGTCAGCAGGAAACGTCAATCGTCCGAACGAAAGTCTCCGGAATGGATGAGGAACGCGAGCGTGAGATCGTGCGCGGCCTGCTGGACGGGCAAGCGGACGCCTGGCGCGCGTGCCATGACGCATTTGCCGAGACGGTCTGGCGGGTGGTGGCGCGGGCGATGGGGCCGTATTCGTCAGAAATTCCGGACGTCGTGCAGGAAACATTCCTCGCGGCGGCCCATTCAGTCCATACCTACCAATCAGATCGCGGCACACTGGGCTACTGGCTGCTGGGGATTGCCCGGCGACAAGTCGCGCTGCACTACCGCCGCGAAGGACGACATTCACGGTTGCGACGAGCGATGACAGCACTCGTCGAGGCCGATTGGAAAATTGATGCCGGCTGGTTGCAGGACCAGGCAGACAAGACAGAACAACCCCCCGAAGAAGAACTCGAAACAGCCGAAATTGCTACGCTGGTTCGAGCCGCTCTGACCGAACTACCCGCCGATTACGAAAACTTATTGACCGCACGGTATCTCGATGAGATCTCCGTGGAGGATTTGGCACGAATGGAAGAGACCACGGAAGTGGCGATTCGCTCAAAATTGGCCCGCGCTCGGCGAGCCCTCAAGGAGGTCTTCTTAAGCAAAGGTTGCGTTGCTGAAAGCGCGCCGGCCAGGGAACACCATGCGTCGTAACGATCTGACTTCCGATGAAATGCGTTTCGAGCGACTGCTGCGGTCGCTGGATCGGGGCCCTTCCGCGCCCGATCCGGAATTCCTGCGGCAGTTAAAAGAGACATCGACCGCAGCCTTCCTGGCGGCCAGGCCGGCGCAACCCCGAGCGGCCCGCAAGTCCAACGACCCGCCGCCGAATCCTGCTGTCGGACGTCGTCGCCTGCGTGCGTTGCGGGTTGCCATTTTCTCGTCGGTGGCCGCCTTGTTGTTTGTCGGTATGTTGTCCCCTGCCCTGTTTCCGTCGCGTGGTATCGAGTTAGGCGTCGCGCTGGATAATCTGAAGCGTGCTTCCTCTTATGAGATCGAATTCCAAAATGGTGCCGGCTCGAACACACTGCTGTTCGTTCGGGGAGATGATGCCGCATTACATTGGCGCCGCGACTATGCGAGCGGCAATGCGGAAGTATCGGATGGCATTTCGACGTACTTCGTGAATCGCGGTAATAACTCCGTTCATCCGTCCCCTTTAGAAGAAGAGACGATTGCGCCGACGTTCGTGGAAGACAGGCTGATGGCCGGCTTGAATTTGAATGACCCGGCCGTGCAGTCGTCCTTGATGAAACAACGTCCGGAGACGAAGTTGACTCAGAACGGCCGACCGGTGCTGGTCTACAACTATCAGGCACCTGATAAGGAACATGCGGGACAGACTTTGACGGTCAACGCCACCGTCAACGCGGATAACAATACGTTGCTGGCGATCAATTCTGAAGTTCTGGACGCCAACGGAAATTCGAAATTCAAGGCAAACGCAGACGTCAAATCGGTGAATTCGACCATTCCGATCGACCGCTTTCAGATCGATCCGATGGCCGAACCCAGCGAACAGATTGCGATGGTGGAGGACGTCCAGGGACAGGCGGTCGTGGATGATTTGACTCCGTTGCCGGCGATGAATCAGGCCGTCGATGGGATCGCTCTTCCAGCAGAAATCACGGAACTGCGGAATCGAGCCGCAAATGGATTGGCTTACAATACGCGCCAACTGCGGAGTAATACACTAGATGCTTACCAGGAAACCGGACCTGAAGCGGCAGCTTCTGCCGCACCTGTTGAGAGTGAGAAGTTGTTGGCCGAGCCGCAAGTTGAGAAACGCATCGAACAGCTGAAGCAGAAGCGAGCAATGGTAGCGAAAGCCTATACGGCGGCCACGCCGAAGATGCCGTCAGCGTTGCCGCAGGGACCGCCGGGAGGCCGAGGAGGCCTCGGAGGTCTGGGATTACCCCAGGGTGAAGCGGGGGCCGATAAAGCGCGCGATGGAGATTCAAAAGCGGATGCTCTCGCCGGAGTTGTCGGACAGGGTGGGATTGCGGGACAAGGGCGGATGAAAGGGTCGAAATCTCCAGGTGGGATGGGAGGCGGAGGAGGCCTGCCGGCCGGGGTGTCTGCCAAGAAGCTCGCTACGGACCGCAACGAGCTCGACCTGGCCGCCAAAGATGCGGCGCCAACTCCACCGACCGCACCTGCTGCGGCGGGTGCGGCAGTCGCCCGTAGGATGTCTCGCAACGAAGGTCTTTCGCAGTCCGACGTGGCGGAAGCGGCCAAGGCGGAAGTTGCCAAACCAGGGCAGGCTGTCGGCCAGAAGGCAGCCCTGCAAACTGGGGCACCGCAAGGGAACTTGGGACAGCTTAAGGTGGCTCAAAATGCAGCCGTCGCCGATTCGAAAACCTTAATGGGACGTTCGGCCGGAGCTTCTGAATCGAACCGGAAATCTGGTAAGGCGGGCGTCGGTTCCGGCACCCCAAAGCAGTCCTTTGGTGATCTGGAAACGGAGCTGATGGAACGGCAATCACCGGCGGGCGAACCAACGAGTGGTGAGGAGAAGAAGCAACTCGCGAAAGGTCAGATTCAGGAAAAGCGAACGGCGGATTTGGCGGATACGACTGCTAATCAAGGCCTGGCGTCGCAGTACGGTCAGCCAGCGGTGAAGCTCGGCATGGCGGCGAACACTTCTCAATATGGTGTCAGCAACCGGTTGGGTGAATATGGATTCGTTCGCCGTCAGGTGGAGGTTCAGAGTGAACTGCATCCGGGGGGCGTGCTCAAGACGGACGCGGATCCCTCCAACGTGGTGTGGGCGCGGCTGGCCAACGATGCCGATCTGGTCGTGGGGCCGGGCTCTGAGGTCTTGCTGTTGAAGCCGACCGAAGTCCGCTTGCAGGCGGGCGAACTGATGCTGAATGTTCCGCCCGGCGACCAGGTTGATCTGCTGGGACCAGACCTGGCGCCCCCGGTCGATGCGGAGAATTCTCGATTCAACTATCGGCGGAATCCGCAGCAACTGAAAGTCGCCGTGTCACGGCAGCAAGTCACGGGACGCGGGGTGTTCCGGATTGAAAACAATCAGCTGCAGCGCGTTGAGCAGGAACCACCCTGGCTGGCCAGGTATTTTTCGAAGCAGAACACTGCGAAGCAGAATTCGCAATCATTGACCCGGCAGCCATCGTCGTCTCGCACCACGACGATTGAGTCCAGTGGCAAGTCAGGTATGAGGCCGGAGTCGGCAACCCAACAGGGTGCGCCAAGGCCCAAGTAGTGCCGGCGATCGCGGGAAAGGATCTTCGACCCGTCTGAGCCTGTAACATCCGACGCGAAACCTGTTTGATCCCTCGCGAACGTAGCGCAGCGCACGGCGTCAATTGGTAGAGCGAACTGGGAACGCTTCAATACGCCTGAATTCGGGTGCCACTGGCTCGGCCAGTGCCGGTGGTCTTTCGGTTCTCTATCCGGCAATGCACTGGCACAGCCAGTGGCACCCGAATTGGGTTTATTGAAGCACTCGGAACTCGCTTAACAATAGGATCCCTGCGCTGCGAGAAGCTCGCGAGGATCTGATCTTTATCAATTCGATTGTTGCGGAACACGGACGGGCCTGGAGACCCGTCCCACGATACTTGCGCGGGTTGTAGCGATTCTCTCCAATTTGACGGACATATTGCCTATCGTCGGAAGAGAGGTCAAAATGCCTCAATTAGGCACGGGGTGCGGATTTTGACTCATCCGGGCCCACTATCCCCCGCTCGCGTCGCGAATTCTGCTTGCGAAGGGTGGCCTGCAGCGCACAATGAACAACAGAGAGTGTGATTATTGCGAGTCTTGGGAGCCTGTTATGATGTTGCGATGTCAATTTCGATGGTTGCTGGCAATCAGCATGGCCTGCTTCTCCATAGGAGTGGCACTGGCCGACAATACCGATCCTAAGTACACACTGATGGATCCGGATGGCAAAGATCAGGATTTTGATCTGCAGGGCGAGTTCAAGGGAACGGCTCAGTTGAGCAAGTTTTCCTCGGGCGTGTTTGGCCTGCAAGTTGTTTCGATGGGTGGCGGCCGGTTCCAAGGCCAGTTGCTGATTGGCGGACTGCCGGGCGACGGCTGGAATGGTTTCGCCCGGATTCGCTTGATCGGCGAACGCGAAGGCCGCAAGCTGACTCTGCAAGGCGGTCCATACTCCGTCTTCATTCAAGGCATGGGCAAACGGGCCACGATCAAGTTCCAAGCCGGCGACATCTCCCTGGGTGAGCTCGAACGCGTTCATCGCGTCAGTCCCACAATGGGTTCCGCTCCGGCCACCGCAGGGGCTTTGCTGTTCGGTGGAACGGCCCCTTCGGAAGATCAACCTCTGGAAAATATCGGCACGCTGTGCTGGCAAAATGCCAAGCTCACGGATGAGGGACTACTGGTGGCTGGCACCAAGACGAGTCACTTGTATAACGACTTCATCCTGCACGTCGAGTTCCGCGTCCCGTTCATGCCGAATGCTCGCGGTCAGGCTCGTGCGAACAGCGGTGTTTACCTAAACGGCCGGCAGGAAATCCAGATCATGGACTCGTTCGGACTGGCCGGCGCCGAAGATGAAATGGGTTCGATCTTCAAGTACAAGAAGCCCGATCTCAACATGGCGTTCCCGCCGTTGACCTGGCAGACCTATGACATCAAGTATCAAGGTCCGATTTTTAACTCGCGGGGCAAGAAAATCGAAAACGCTTTGATCACCGTCGAGCACAACGGCGTCAAGGTCCAGGATAACGTTGAAGTGGACGGCCCGACGGGTACCGGTCCGGAAGAGACTCCGATCTTGTTGCCGTTGGAGTTGCAAGACCAGGGAGCTCCGGTCGTCTTCCGCAACGTCTGGATTGCTCCGATCAATCCCCCTCCTCCCCCCCCGGCACCCTGGTGCTGC
The DNA here is from genome assembly GCA_021732415.1 of Planctomycetaceae bacterium. Classification (GTDB taxonomy): domain Bacteria; phylum Planctomycetota; class Planctomycetia; order Planctomycetales; family Planctomycetaceae; genus JAKFVC01. The sequence continues at coordinate 31,004 of JAKFVC010000077.1, read as the reverse complement.
AAGGGCCGGAAATGTTGGCCCGCTTACTAATACCAGATGCTCGTAAGAGTTTCTGACGGACGATCTGCCAACTGCCCCTGGATTTCCGGGGGCGGTTGCTTTCTTTGATGGCCGCGAGGCTTGGCGTAATGCCACGGGAACGATATGACGACGCACCGTACGGCGCAGGACTAAGTGAGGAGCATTACAACCCCGTAAGCCGGAGCGGATCGATAATGAATGGGCGGCGATCGGCAGAATCTGCCGGTCGAGATCTCGAATATTACTAAATAGGACGTCTTGCTGGGCATAGTTCGTCTCGACAAAACGCGGTTAATAGTGACAATCGTGGCACCCCGCCAGTCGTTCACTTCAATTCAGTTCGGCCATGTCCGGCAGCGCCCTCTGGCCGGAGAGGTTTCCATGCTCCAACTCCGAGTGATTTTCGAGCCGACCGTGGCGCGATCTCGGAACTGGTGCGTCCTGATTCTGGTCTACTGTATTGGGCTTCAAGGGTGTGCCACTTCGCCCTATCGCTACGGGCATGCTCGATCCGCGAAGCCGATCGAAAGCTCTGCCGAGGATGTGGAGTTCGAGTACGGTCGCCCCCGTCCGGGAATGGACCGGATGCGCCGGGTGGTCGAATTTCCGGAGCGTTTGCTGCGCGGAAAATCGCACCATGTCAGCCACGATTTGTCGCCCGAGCACCGCGAACAATTGGCGAGTTATCTAAGTCAAAACGACCTGACCGATGTGCGTGTCTTGGTCAATCAGTACGATCCGCGAGGCGAATGGCGGAGATTGAAATCGAACCAGCGTATTTCGCCCGTCTGGCGCTATACTGCGGGGACACTCAGTGTCGCGAGTTATACACTGCTGCCCGGGCGCGTGTTTGGCTATCAGCACTACAATCCGTACACGAACACGTTGTCAGTCAATTCGGACAGAATTGCGTCGGCCGTGCATGAGGCTGCCTGCGCGAAGGACGTTCATGGACGATCGCTGCCGGGGACTTACGCGACGGTGACCAGTATTCCCGGAGTCAATTTGTGGAAGACCAGTCGCGCCGTCAATGATGTGCTCAGCTATGCTCAAGCCGAGGATGACTGGGAACTCGAATGCGGGACTTATCGCGAATACTTTTCGCAGGTGGCCACGGGCATTGTGATGCCGGCTCAGTTCTTTGTCACACCGCTGGTCAATGTTGTGGTGAGTCTGGGGGGCGGTGCGGTCGGGCAAGTTGTTGGGCACATTGTGGAAAAAAGGCGCCTCGCCGAGCGTAAGGCTCAAGTGAAGGAACAGGAAGAAGATTCGCCGATTCAAACGGCGGGGTATTCCACGATCGCCGAGTGAAGCAGGCTCTTGATTCGTTGGCCGTTTCACAACTCCTTGGTATTCAATAAGTTGCTGCGTGGTTTTGCTGCCATTGCATTCCGGGATTGGTATTGACCCTACCCTTCGATCGGGCGTAACCTACGACGATTTTTTCAGGGGCCGGGGGGATCGTTCGTGGGGTCGAAACGCACTCAGTTATGGCTGTGGGGAATCTTGTCGCTGGCGCTCGCGCTGCGCGTCGTGGCAGCCGTATTGGTGCAGCATCATGTTTCTCAGACGCCGGGCCGGCTGTGCCTGATTGCCGGGGATGCCGAAGGGTACTGGGAACTCGGCAAGAAATTGGCGAGCGGCGGGAACTTTGAGATCTACCAGCCGCCGCGTAGAGTGCTGCGGATGCCTGGTTTTCCCGTCATTCTGGCGATCAGTATCGCGCTCTTCGGCGACCATGTCGGCGCGGCACGCATCGTATTGGCCATCATCGGAACTCTGGCGTGCGGCGGCGTGTACTGGCTGGGGGCTGAGTTATTCGGTCGGACGATTGGGTTGATTGCTGCAGGGTTGGCGGCTGTCTCGCCGACGTTCGTGGTGTTCAGTGTGATGATCCTGAGTGAAACCGCGTTTGCTTTGGGTCTTCTGCTGAGTCTGATTAGTCTCGCGTGGGTCTCGCGTGCTGTGTTTGAGGGATCCAGTTGGACACGCATCACCGGGTTTGGAATTCTCGCAGGTATTGGGGCGACGGTCGCGTGTTACGTTCGGCCGAGCTGGCTGCTGTTTCCGCCGATGGCCGGTGCCTGGGTGGTGGGATATGTGTGGTGGCGTGCTCCGGTATCTCCGACCGGCCCGAGTCTGTCCAAGGCGGTCGTGGCAGGCATTGCGGTGCTCATCGGTATGACCTTGGGGTTGGCACCGTGGACCTATCGCAATTACGTCGTCACCGGAGGCCACTTCGTCCCGACAACTCTCTGGATGGGCCCCAGCTTGTATGACGGGTTGAATCCCCAAGCCAATGGCGACAGCCATATGGAGTTCCTGCAGCACGATGCCCTCTACCAGACGATGTCCGAGCGAGATGTCGATAAGCACTATCGCCGCGAAGCCTGGTCGTGGGCCGCGCAGAATCCTGGCAAGACCGTGCAACTGGCGTGGATCAAGCTCGGCAGGTATTGGAATCTGTGGCCGAACACTCCTCAGTTTGATCGCTGGGAGGTTCGAGTTGCCTTGCTGACTTTCCTGTTGCCCATGTTCGGTACGGCGCTGTGGGGAATCTTCGGGCGGCCCGAATTGCGGGCATCGCCTGTCGTTCCCTGGACTTGGATTTTGATTCTGACACTGGGCCCAGTCCTGTATTTCTCGGGCCTGCATACACTGTTTGTGAGTTCGCTTCGTTATCGATTGCCTGCGGAGTATCCGCTGTTGATCGTGTCTGCAGTCGGGATTCAAGACCTCGCAGTGCGAGCCGCGGCGAGGTACGGGCGGCAGCGTGAGATCGGAAATAGCAACTGAGAGACGAGGACTAAACCCCTCAATTAATCGTTTTACGACGTACGAAATAGTCTCTTGTCGCCGTGGGGAAAGGACGTCCCAGAGCGGCCACAAGGGTGCAGAAAGTCGCCTTCAAGGATGGGTATCCGGCGCACAATCGGATGTTTGTTCATGCTGCTCCTGATCGGGGGTGCGGCGGGGGGAACCTACGTCTGGTTCCTCTGGACCCATACCGACGAAATGTTGCAGGGCAAGATCGACACCGCGTTCAAAGAAGCGGTCCCGGATTGGGGCGTCTCCTTCAGTGGCAGCCGGTTCGATTATCAGGGGCAGATTCGAGTCTCCAATTTCGTGCTCAAACTTCCCCAGCAGGAATCACCGATCCTGAATCTGCAGGAAGCGGTGGTCTCGATTGACCGTGAACAACTGGGTCAGCAGCGGCTGGTGTTTCAGCAAATTCGCCTGGTTCAGCCACGGTTGGAATTGGTCCGAGACAGCGAAGGCCACTGGAATTGGGAAGGCTTGGGGAAAATCCCCGAACCGCAGGTCAACTTGCCCGAATGGGTGATAGAGCGCGGAACAATTCGTGTGCGACTGGAACGGCCCGCGCCCGGTGAGCCTGCGATGGCTGTCCTGCAAAACGTACACTTGCAGCTCACGCCGTCTGGGAAGCGACGTTATTTGATCAAAGGTACGGCGCTCGTTGAACCAGTCGGAATGATTGATCTGAATGGCCACTGGCACCTGGATGACCACGAGTGGATGTTGAATGGACGCATTGACCAACTCAAGTTTGCCACGCCGGTCTGGGATAAGGTTTGCGAGTTCTTTCCCCAGTGTCGTAATTCTGTTGCGGCTTTCCCTGAAAAATGTGGTTTTCCGCTGCCGGGCCAGCCGATTACCGACCCCTTGTTGAATGCCGTTGGCGACCTGTATTTCCGGCTGAAAAAGCCATCGGCGACTGAGCCGGTCGACTACAAATTGTTGGTCAAACTGAAGTCGGGTACGTGGTCGCATCCACTGTTTTCGCACCCGCTGGATGACGTTCAAGGGACAATCTACTGCGATCCCACTCAAGTAACCGTGCCGTCCCTAACTGGTCGGCATGGCACAATGAGAGTCTCGGTTCGTAAGGCCAGCATGGACTTGACGCACCCTGCCTTCCCCCTGACGGCATTGGCGACTGTGAAGAATCTGCCGTTGGAAGCCAGTACTCGAGCCCGCCTGAATTCTCATCTGCGAGCGATCTACGACCACCTTCAGCCGTCGGGAAAAGTGGATGTCGAAATGAAACTGACCTACGACAAGGTGAAAGGATTGCGCTGCGATTCGGATACCATTCCCCTGGGTTGCACTCTGACGCATGTCAAGTTCCCGTATCCCGTCGATAACGTGCAGGGAATTATCAAGAAACGTGGATTCCGGATTGATGCCGAATTGACAGGATTGGCGGGCCAGCGTGAGGTCAAATTGACCAGCCATGCGCGGGTCGGCGGTGAGCATCCCGGTACTCAGGTGGACGTGCGAGTGGAGGCCCTGCCCCTCGACGAGGTTTTCGTGTTGTCCACGCCAGTTGGCGTCCGCAACGTGCTGCGTTCGACGAATTTGCAGGGAAATGCCGACTTTCACTGGCACATGACTCGCATCGGTGATGAAGAAGCTCCGTGGACATCTCGGCTGCGCGGAGTATTGCATTCCGGCAGCATGAACTGCAAATGCTTTCCCTATGCCATCAATGATTTGGAAGGCCTGCTCAATTACGACGGCCAGGCCTGCACTTTCACCAAATTGAAAGGCGCACATGGGGCGACAGAACTGACCGGTGAAGGTGAGTACCGCATGGCCGGCGAGGCGGGTGCACTGGACCTTACAGTTCGATCAGTCGGGACCAAGCTGGATCAGGAACTGGAGCACGCACTGCCCGAATCATGGAAGAAACTCTGGCAGGAATTCTCGCCGCAGGGAAGCTTCGATTGTACCACGACGATCGCCTGGTCCCCCGGCCAGCATCCGGAAATCAGTCTCGACGCCGACCTCGTGCAAACCGCGTTTCAGCTCAAATCGTTCCCGTTCCCGGTGGAAGAGGTTCAGGGCCATGTCAGCTTTCACCGTGATCCAGATGATCCGACTCTGATGCGTGCCGACCTGACCAAGATTGAAGGCCGCCATGGCGATACCAAGGTGATCCTCAACAATGGATTTGCACTGCTGGAACCGAACCAGCATTGGCGAGTTCGCCTCGATGATTTGCGAGTTGAAGATCTCGCGCCGAACAATCGTTTTCGTCGGGCCCTGCCTGCGGGATTCCGTGAGGTCATCGAAACTCTCGATCCTCGAGATGGCAGCGTTTCATTGACCGGCATGATCGAATTCCGCGGCACCGGAAACGCGCAGGATGGCGTGACCTCTGCCTGGGATCTCGAAATACTCTGTGCGGGAACCAGCGTTACGGCGGGTGTCGATTTGAAGCACTTGTATGGAAAATTCCTCATCAAGGGGACTTGGGACGGGCTGATCATCGTCACCGAAGGACTGAGCGATCTGACCTCGATGACGATCCTCGGTTACCAGTTCTCAGCGGTGAAAGGACCGATCAGCATCAATGGCAATCATCTCTATATCGGCAGCCGCGAATTGATCGATGCGCGCCGCAAATCGACTGGCCCGCTCAAGCGGCCGCCTCCCGAGCAACGCATCACAGGACGCGCGATCAACGGCATCTTCACCCTGGATGGGGTCGCAGTCTTGGGGACTGAAACATCCTACACGGTCGCCTTGACGATGCGTGACGCACTACTGGAACGCTATGCCGAACTCTATCTCCCGAACCAGCACGACCTGCGTGGCGTCATGCAAGGCTGGGCAGAACTTTCTGGGCGTGGGAACTCCACGCGGAATCTGACTGGACGCGGCGAGCTGTTGATCGCCCCGGCCGCCATCTATCAACTGCCGGTGATGCTCGCCGTCATCAAGCAACTCAATGGTGGTTCACCCAACAACACCGCCTTTGATGAAGCTCAGGCGTTCTTCAAAATCGCCAATAACCAGTTTGAATTCGATCAGGTCGATCTGAAGGGGGCGGCGCTGAATCTGAAAGGTTTCGGCCGAGTTCGTTTTGACCGCAGAATCAGTTTCGATTTCTTCTCATCGGTACCGCGTGCGAGGGCGCCGCTGGCCATCTTGCAGCAAGTCGTCGGCCAGGCGACCGTTGGTTGGATGGGTGTTCAAGTCCGTGGCACGCTCGACAATCCGGACGCCCAGATCCGACCCGCTCAACGCATGAATGATGCGGTGAAGCGTTTCCTGGGAGGCATCGATCCCAGGCCCACTACGATTCCCACGACCCCCGCCGCACCCGCCGGCCGGAGTGGACCAATTGGAGCTGCAAATCGACAGCAACAGTAGGCCCTTACAGTTGTAATCCTTGCGGATTACGGTTGAGGAGGGCCTTTTAAATATGCAACTATCGCGTCTCGTTCTTCGTGGGTTATCGTTGCGAGCGCCGAGTTTTTAACTACGATGCCAATCTGGGCTGCAATCTCAATGACATCTTTGGGAGCAAGACTGAGGTCTCGGGCTAACTTGAATAGACGAAGTTGCGGCACGCCAAGACGTGCAATCAAGCGAGGATCCATAGAAACCCCTGAGCTTTTGGACGATGGGAGGGCGAGGCTCCCGCCGAGCCTAATACGACCGCAGGTCGGCGACCGCCGGAGGCCCGTGCTATGCCTCCGGCGGTCGCCGAGCTTGACGCTCGTATTCGGCTCGGCAGGAGCCTCGCCCTCCCATCGCAAACACGCTTTAACTATTTCGTCCCTTTGGGTTGGAAATCAATCCCCAATGCCAGATTGATGTCGCGGTTGTGGAATTTTTCCACCAGAGTATTCTCCACCGTAAACACCAGCACCATCTGGCGGCCATCGGCATCCGCGATCAAGTAATAGATCCAGTTCACTGGGACCTTATTGACTCCCTTGGAAGTCTTCTGACTGGCCTCTCCTGAAGCAATCACTCGGTAGACGAACCGCTTGTCCTCAGTCGGTATGATTTCGGCCTTTTCGATCTTCTGGAACTCGGTGCCGATCGCCTTCTGGACGTCATCCTGGAATTGCTGCTCACCGATATGTTTGCCGGCCGGCGCAGGGCCGATGGGTGAGACATTGCACTGCGCGACCAGGCTGCCTTTATCCATCAACCGCAACACGGCGACCGAAGTTCCTTGATGGAACAAATGCCACAAACGGTCGTGATAGAGCTTAATTCCCCAATCGCCCGCTTCCATGGCGAGTAATAAAGATTCCGGCTTCGCGTCGCGTGGCACAGCCTCCACCGCGAGCTCGTTCAGCGCGGGATGCTCACTGGGAGTACGGTCCAGGATCGCCTTGGCGGTCACTTTCAAACCGGGTGTCACCGCACCCACCGAGCGCGTCTCGGTCTGTGCCAGTTCAATGTGCGTCAGGCAGTGCTCCTTGAGATCAAAGAGATAATGCCCTGACACCTTGATCTGCGACGAGGCGCCCAGAATTCCGCCTTTGACTTCCCCGACGAAGGTCACTTTGGCCACGTCGTTCTCGGCGGATTCCAGCGTGCATTTCAACTCACCTTTTTCGACCGCTTCCACGGCTGTCAGAAACTGCAGCACCCATAGCGGGGAATCCCATTTTTCACCGACTTCCACGCGGTCGGTGGGGAGCAGAGCCAGCGCCGTCAAGCTGTCGACGGGAGGCCGCAGCAATTCCAGTTCTTCGTAGGTCAGCGGTCCGAAGTTGGAATAGAGTCTGACTCCATCAGTTTGACCCTCGGCAACAATCTGGCGAAAGTTGGGCCGCAGCTTGGTCTCGGTAACGCGGTCGGCCACCTGGCTATTGAAGACCGCCTGATCGTAGGTGCGCAAGCCACGGAAGTCGGCCGCGTCGCGTCCCAGGCTGCTCAGTCGCCGCTCGTAATACTTCAATTGAGCGCTGCCGGTCAATTTCATGGCCACCGCCTTAGTGTCTCCCACAGCGGCTTGCACTTGACCATCCAGATCCATGCGAATCGTGACTTTAAACGACCGCTTCTCGGTCGCCGATTCGGAGAGTTCGAGTTTGTCGGCGGCTGAGACATTGGCAGCCGCGGATGAAAACCAGACTGCATAGAGGCACACAGATAGCAACGTACCGCGATTCGTCCGTGATTTTGTCACAATAGCCCTCCTGGTTTTCGCCATGAATGGGAGGGCGAGGCTCCCGCCGAGCCTAAGACGACCGCAGGTCGGCGTCCGCCGGTGGCATGACATGCAGCCTCCGGCGGACGCCGAGCTAAAGCTCGCCTTCGGCTCGGCGGGAGCCTCGCCCTCCCATGTACTCTAAAATCGGTCGCATCATCCTCGAAACATGGCTGTGATTCCAGACGGAATTTTCCCGGAACAGGCAATGGTTGTTGATCTTTTGCGAATGACTCTCCAAGAGTTGTCTCGGGTGCGAGGGGCCGAAAAACCTCTCTCAACTGCCGATCTTAACAATTCTCCAGACTCGACTTGGCACGAAAATCGCGTTATTCCATTGGCAATCCTGCTTGAAGTCGCACGTTGTCACTCCTCAACACCTTAAGGATGTGGATTGACCCGTTTTGCTGTCCACAATAAACTTCAGGCAGACTTGGAGTTATGGCTGGTTGAACGGTTGCCGATGCTGCCTCTGACACGGGTGGTGCTGGTTGTGATCGTTCGGTGCAGTCTGACGTTTTGGCAGCCCCTTCGGACGGGGGCGCGTGATCGTTTGGAGGGTGTCAGCCGGTGCGTGCGGTTGAGATGACTCAACTGACGGAAACCACTGTCTGACAGCGAGAAGAAAATCTCATGGAATTTTTGGAACGTATTGGCGACTTCTTTAACTGGCTGTTCGCGACGTTTGAACGGTTTATCACTCGACGCTTCGGTGCCGCCAATGAGCGTGTGCTGAAGAAGTTGGGCTATATCCGCGACAAGCGCTCTCAGCAGTCCACGATTCTGCCGGGCTCGACGCTCGACCGTATCAACAAGTATGAACCCGAGATCGAAAAACTCTCGGATGAAGAACTCCAGGGCTCGGCGGCCATGTTCCGTGCGCGCCTGGCGGCGGGTGAGACCCTCGATGATATCCTGCCCGAAGCATTCGCCCGCGTCCGCGAAGCCAGTCGGCGCTTCCTGAGGATGCGCCATTACGATGTGCAGTTGATTGGTGGTTATGCTCTCCACAAAGGCATGATCGCTGAAATGCGCACGGGTGAAGGCAAGACGCTGGTGGCGACCCTGCCCGCCTACTTGAATGCTCTCGCCGGCAAGGTACATCTCGTCACGGTCAACGATTATCTCGCCCGACGCGATATGGAATGGATGGCCCCCGTCTATAACGGGTTGGGCCTGACGATCGGCGCGATTCAGTCGCAGATGCGAGCCGAAGACCGCGTCAAAGCCTATCAGTGCGATATCACCTACGGCACGAACAACGAATTTGGCTTCGATTACCTGCGCGACAACATGAAGCCCGCGCGGTGGGATGATGACCGATATCCGCAGCATCTGCGGCAGGTTCAAGGGCCGCTCGATTTTGCCATCGTCGACGAAGTTGACAACATTTTGATCGACGAAGCTCGTACGCCGTTGATCATTTCGGGCTCCTCAACCGACGATGTCACCAAGTACGCCAAAGCTAATCAAGTGGCGATGCAGCTGAAGAAGGAAATTCACTTCGAAGTCAAGGAAAAGGAACACACCTGCCACTTGACCGACGAAGGTGTGCGAGTTGCCGAAGAACTGGCCGGTGTCGAAAGCTTCTACACCGCCGGCAACATGGAATGGCCGCATCTGATCGACAACTCGCTCAAGGCCCACTTCCTCTACAAACGCGACGTCAATTACATGGTCGTCGGCGATGAAGTCATCATCGTTGACGAGCACACCGGCCGCGCCATGCATGGTCGCCAGTGGAGCGATGGTCTGCACCAGGCGGTCGAAGCCAAGGAACGCGTTCGCATCAAGGAAGAGACGCAGACCCTTGCGACGATCACGCTGCAAAACTTCTTTAAGCTCTACAAAAAGCTCGGCGGCATGACCGGTACGGCCATGACGGAAGCGAACGAGTTTTTGAAGGTCTATAATCTCGACATCCTGGCGATTCCCACCAATCGCCCGATGGTTCGTAACGATGAATCGGACCTCATCTTCCGCACGGAGCCCGAGAAATTCGAGGCGATCGTCGACGAAGTGCGTGAGGTCCATAAGTCGGGCCGGCCGATCCTGGTCGGTACGATCTCGATTGAAAAGTCTGAACACCTGGCGCATCGCCTGACCAAGTTCGGCATCAAGCATCAAGTGTTGAACGCCAAGCAGCATGAGCGCGAAGCTGAAATCATTGCCCAGGCGGGCCGCTTGGGCGCGGTGACGATCGCGACCAACATGGCCGGCCGCGGTACAGACATCATTCTGGGCGGCAATCCGGAACCGATGGTCTGGGAGCAACTGAAGACGAAGTATCGCACGCGTTTGGACGTCCCGAAGTCGGAATGGGATGCACTGTCGAAGCAAATCGCCGAGCAAGATGGCATGGTCGCTCAAGGCCGTGAAGTGGCCGCATTGGGCGGCTTGCACGTGATTGGCAGTGAACGCCATGAAGCTCGCCGTATCGACTTGCAGTTGCGTGGTCGTGCGGGACGCCAGGGCGATCCGGGTTCCAGCCGCTTCTTCCTCTCGATGGAAGATGATCTGTTGCGATTGTTCGGTGGCGACACCTTGAAGAGCGTGCTGGCTTGGGTCGGCATGAAGGAAGGCGAAGCGATTGAGCATCCCATGCTCAACAGCCGCATCGAAAAATCACAGAAGAAGTGCGAAGAACGGCACTTTGAAACACGTAAGCAACTGCTCGAATATGACGAAGTCATGGACCAGCAGCGTACGCGAGTGTACGGCTACCGCCAGGCCATCCTGAATGGTGTCGATTCGCGTGAGCTGGTCATCGACATGTTCCGTCAACGCTTGAAGCAAATCGTGCCGGAGTTCTTGTCCCCCAAGTACGGCCGCGAATCGGCCGTCAAATGGGCTGAAGTCGCTTACGGCATTGAAATCGAAGAGCGTGACATCCGCGATATGGATGCCGAGGCGATGGCCAGCTACATGCGTGATCAAGCGGAACGCAAGGCCGAGGAATACCTGCGTGATCAGATCGAAAGCGATCTGCCCGAAGACGTGGACGACGAACGCGAACGGAACTGGGCCGCTTTCTCGAAGTGGATTAATACGCGCTACGGCCTGAATACCAATGATCGCGAATTGAAGAAGATTGGTACGCGAGACATCTTCGAAGAGATGCTCCCGCGGATCAATGAAGCCATTGGACGTTATGACTTTACACCCCTGCAGCAGTTTTCTGCAGAGGGCTACGGCCGGTCCAATTTGAGCAGTTGGTTGGAAGACCAATTCACGTTGCAGATGTCTCCCGATGAATTCAAAGACGTCGCGCCTCCGCAAGTCCAGGAAAAGATCCTCGAGCGGCTGGTTGCGATGTACGACGCCAAGGAAATTGAATTCCCGGTGTCGGTTGGTCTGACGCGGTTTATGGCGGATCGCTCCGGTGCTCCCGGTACGGAACGCTACGACCGTGAAGGTCTGGCACAATGGGCGGGAAACCGCTTCGATGCACCATTGCAGTCGACTGCATTTGAGGGTCAGTCACGCGAATCGATCCGTTCCGCGTTGCTGGCCTACAGCGAAAAATACCATCAAAACGGCGAGACGGTCTCGCGGATTGACAGCTATCTCGAACGAGTCTATGGACCACCGCGGAGTACGGACTCGGATAACGATCCCGTTCGTGATTCGGGTGCCTTGGTGGAATTGGCCGAGTGGGCGCAAAACACCCTGAAGTCGTCCATTCAAGTGACCGAACTGCAGACCCTGCCGCGCAAGGCGGCCCGGCAGAAGATTATCAACGCAGCCGAGCATCGGTATCGTCCCGAACTGATGCAGACGGAGCGGTCGTTGATTCTGGACGTGTTGGACACCGCGTGGAAAGACCACCTGTACTACATGGACCACTTGCGCCAGGGTATCGGTCTGGCGGGTTATGCGGGTAAAGATCCGAAGGTCGAATACAAACGCGAAGGCATGCGTGCCTTCGACCAAATGTGGCGTCGGATCGCGGACCAGGTGACATCGGTCATCTTCCGGGTCGAAGAGACGAGCAGCGATTTCGTCGGCGACTTGTGGCAGATCACGGCGACCACACACGATTCGGCTCAGTCCGCATTTGAGGCAGTCGAAGAAGAGATGATGCTGGAGGGGCCGGGCGCGTCCGACGAGACTCTGACGGCCAATGAACCGTCAGCGAAGGCTGTCGAACCAATTCGCAACTACGGCGAAAAGGTCGGCCGCAATTCACCGTGTCCGTGCGGCAGCGGCAAGAAGTTCAAGAATTGCCATATGAAGAAGGAATAATTGAAGCCACCGTCGTGGCCGACGCTGCCAGCGTCGGAGAGTCGTTGTTTGCAGAGCGAACAACGACTCTCTCCGAATGGGAAAGGATTCCCCGTGAGTTGGTTACTCAATCTCGCCTATTTGAGCGTGGCCATTCTCGCGGCTCCGTGGCTCGTCTATCGCCGCATGATCCTGAAAAAGCGGATCGGTGACTGGCGACAGAAGCTCTTCGGCGAGCTGCCACTCCGCAATTCTCAACGCCCCTGCATCTGGCTGCACGCGGTCAGTGTGGGCGAAGTGGTGCAATTGGGGCCGGTTCTCGAGCAACTCCAAGCACAACTTCCTCAGCACGACCTGTGGATCTCGACCACCACAGTCACTGGTTATGAAGTCGCGCAGAAGCTCTATCCGCAGCACAGCGTCAGTTACTTTCCGATCGACTTCTCCTGGAGCGTGGCGCGGGCCCTCGATCGCGTTGTCCCGTCGGCGATTGTCCTGGTGGAATTGGAGCTGTGGCCCAATTTCATCATGGCGGCGAGGCACCGGCAGATCCCAATTCTGTTGATCAACGGCCGCGTCAGCGATCGGAGTTACCGCAGCTATCGCTGGATCCGACCGTTGCTAAGTCGGATCTTGCCGCAGCTCCAACAGATTGCGGTCCAGAATCAGACGTATGCCAATCGGCTACTCGATATGGGAGCCAATCCGCAGCAGATTACGATTACGGGATCTATCAAATTTGATCGGGTTGAGACCAATCGCCAGAACGCCCGCACGTTGGAAATTGGCCACTCATTCGGTGTGCAGGCTGACGAAACACTCTTGATTGCCGGCAGCACTCAGGCCCCCGAAGAAGAACTCGCACTCGCTGCCTACCGTTCGCTTCATGAGGAATTTCCAAAGCTGCGGCTAATGCTCGTACCACGGCATAAGGAACGCTTTGAAGAGGTGGCCTCACTGATTGAACGTGGGGGATGGCCACTCCTCAAACGCAGTCGGATCTCCCAGGACAGTAAGTTCAATGACAACGCCAACCGACCTATCCTGATGCTCGACACTCTGGGTGAGCTATCCGCTTGTTGGGGCTTGGCCTACATTGCGTTCGTGGGAGGCAGTCTCTCGCGGCGCGGAGGTCAGAACATGATTGAACCCGCGGGATATGGGGCAGCCATCTTGTTCGGACCGCACACGCACAACTTCAAAGACGTCGTGGCGTTGCTCCTCGATGCGGATGCCGCACAGGTCATTTCCAGGCCGGAAGATTTCACGAGCGCGATTCGGGCATTGCTCGTCAATCCTCAACAGGCGTCAGAGATGGGGCATCGCGCTCAGCAACTCGTGACGATGCAACGCGGGGCGACTCGTCAGACTGTCGATTTGATCGTTGCCGCAGTCGCGCCAAAAAATCGGATCAAACGAGCGGCTTAGTTCCTGCCCCCGTGGCAGACGCTGCCAGCGTCTGTCTTCCGATGCCGAGACCATAAATTCACGCGCTCGCGCTCGACCATTGTGCCGCCGACAACAAATCGGGACACTGAAGGAGCCTGATTTTCCTACCTGATTGACGGGAGCGCTCCCCATGCCATTCCAGCAAGTCTTGTCGAACATCTATGTCTGGACCGACACCTGCAATGTCTACGTGATCAAAGATGGTGCCACGGCGCTGTTGATTGACCTCGGCGACGGATCGGTACTGGATCACCTGCAGGAAATCGGCGTGACTCAGGTGGAATGGATCCTCTTCACGCATCATCACCGCGAACAATGCCAGGGACTCGATAAGCTGGCTAACCGCGGGATCAAGGTCGCGGTCCCCGAAGCCGAGCGGGTGTTCTTCGAAACGCCGCTGGAGTTCCGCAAATGGCGGCCGACTTTGGGCGACGCGTTTTCCGTTTACGGAGCCAGCTTCGTCCGCCCGCCGATGACGGCCATCACACCCGACCTCACCTTTCAGAAGATGGACGATTTTGCCTGGCACGGAATGGAGTTCACCTGCGTCGACACACGCGGTAACAGTCCGGGCGGGTTGAGCTATCTCTTGAATAGGCGCGAGGGTTGGATCGCGTTCTCCGGCGACGTCATGGTTGACGGATCAAAATTCCACAACTGGTTTGATACCGAATGGGACTATGGCTTTGCCAAGGGACTTTACGCGTTGTTCAGCGCCGCGGTGATCCTGGATGATTTCAATCCGGCCCTGATGTTGCCATCGCACGGTCCCACAGTCAAAGATCCTCGGCCGCAGTTGAAGAAGTACCAGGACAAACTGAGAGAACTCGCCAAACACTACGTACGTGGCTATGAGCTTTTCACGTTTTCCGCCGCGGCTCAAGATCGAGTTTCCAAGCCCACTGCGGTGCCCTTTATCTGGAAGATCACGCCGCATCTCTACAAGTTTAAGGGCCCCGATTTTTGGCCGAACTTCACGTTGCTGATGGCCGATAACGGACATGCCCTCGTCATCGACTGCGGTCTGTTCAACAAGGACTTCCTTGACAAGGCCCTGCAGCGCATGAAGGACCGGCTGGGCTTAAAGCAGATCGACGCAGTCATCGTCACGCACATGCATGGCGACCATTGTCAGGAAGCTCCCCACCTGCGCGACAAATGGGGAGCCAAGCTGTGGACGATGGAACGCGTTGCTCCGATCTGCCAGCGACCCGAGGATTACGACTACGCTGCTCCGATCAATACCTATCAAAAAGGATTTGAACGGGTCGAGTTCGACCGATTGCTCGCGGATGGAGAGACCATCTACTGGGAAGGTTACAACCTGACAGTCGACTGGATGCCGGGACAAACCGAGTTTGCGTTGTGCGTCCACGGCGAGATCGACGGTCGGCAAGTTGTCTTCACCGGTGACAACATCTTCGCGAGCACCACCGATCCCGCACAGACTGGTCACGAAGCCGTGGTGGCTCGCAACAGTTGCATCCTCGAAGAAGGCTACTTGTATGCCGCCGGAGTGCTCCATAGTCTGCAACCCGACATCATCATCGGCGGACATTCCTGGGTCCTGGAGAAGCCGGCGGCGTTGATCGCGCGGTACCGTCAGGGTGTTCTCGACCTGCGTTCGGCCTATCAAGCACTCAGCGGTGCGGTTGACTATCGATACTTATTCGACCCCTACTGGGTTCGAGCGGAACCCTATCGTGCAGTGGTCGAACCCGGGGCAACAGTCGATATCGCGGTCGAGATCCGCAATTTCCTCAATCAGCCGCAAAAGCACCGAGTTCAGATCCGGACTCCCGCCAGAATCAAAGCGGAACCCGCGGTCCTCGAAGGTCAACTGGGAGCCGAAGCACGTATCAAGTTTCCAGTCCGTTTCACCGCCGAGAAGAATGCGGCGGCGGGCCTGAAGATGATTACCTTCGACGTGACGCTCGATGGTCAGCGGCACGGGGAACTGTTCGACACACTGCTGCATGTCGGACCGCCGCCAGCTCCAGTCGCAAAAGGGGCGGAACCAAAACCGGGAGATAAGAAGGCGTATTAAGCACTTTTTATAGGGAAAAATTGAAACACAGAGGCACAGAGGGACACGGAGTTTGCAACGCAATGCGATCTCTGTGTCCCTCTGTGCCTCTGTGTTTTAAAACTCCTCTGCCTCGTCGTATTATTTGCCCTTCGATTTTATATATGCAGGCAAATCCTGCTTTTGAAAACGTAACCGAATGGGCGCCTGGCAGCAGTCGCAGGGTTTGATCTCATACATGGGGATCGAACAGATGTCGCACCAGTAGTCCATGTATTCGCGTTCGCCCTGTTCGTTGAAGGTGAAGATCATCAGCACCTGTAGATAGGGAACACCCGGGTGGCGGCGAACGACGAGGTCCACGGGCCGGTTGCGGAGTCTTTCATCTTGAAAGAACGCTCGGCCACGCCAGTCCGAAACGATGGGCCACAGGTCGCCTGCTGCGGTCTCCAGGACCACCTGGTCTTTCATCTCGCTGTTGGCTTTGATGCCGCGCCGCTTGAGAGCGTCGACCACCATGACCACTTTTCCGGAAAGGAGCTCTTTCGCGACTTCCGGCTTGGCGGGATCGACGGCGGGCTCTGGATCTTTCGCAGCCTTCACTTTTTCCGTCGCCGGTGTCTTGGCGGCATCGTCCGGTGGAGCGGCTGCGGAATGACTGACCGGCGCGCAGCACCAGACTGCTGCAGCTAAGATGCCGCAAACGATTCCGCTCCATAACACGCGTTGTTGCCGCATCTCAGTGTTCCGATATGCCGACGGTCACGATTTGCACAGGCAGATCGACGATCTTGTCCTTGGATTTCGCGTGGAAATTGGTTTGCAGGATCCACAGATCCTTGTCTTCGTTGTGCTTCAAAACCGGTGCCTTGTAGGCTGCGGCCGGCGGCGGAATCATTTGAAAAATTGCCGGATGAGCACTCCCTGCAGCCTTGGCACTCAGCTTGAACAGATCGGGGACCTTCGACACGGGAGCCGGGTCTTTATCCATCGCCGCAGAACATGCCAGACCAAAGTCCGACGTGTCGCTGCTGCCGAGGTGGTTGCCATCTTGCGGCTGCAGTCCGTACCGCAGCGTGTAGACCCCGGCAGCCAATTCCTGACCCCGGAAATCGAGGGCCGCACCGGCAGTCGGCAAACGAGCGGCTCCGAGAAGTTGGCCCGAGGTGAAGGGATACTTCACCGTCAGCGTGGGTTTGAAGTCGTCCCGGGTCGCGACTTCTTTCACCAGCCAGATCTCGCACACCGGCCCCTTCGGACCAATGATGCGGTAGGCATTGTCATCCAACTGGGCGGAGATCTTATCAGACAGCCCCGCCGGCGGAGCCGCTTTGAAAGCCTCTAACTTGTGCGGTTCGGAGGCGAGGAGGGCTCCGCTCCAACAGATCGCCACGATGCCGGCCAGCCACAATCGAACTATGGTACGCATCAGTTCTCTCTCCTGAAGTCGATGATTTCTTTTCATTCGAACTCGACTACGAAGGGCCGATTCGAATTGAATTCCACACCGATATTCTAGCGAAGAGCGGGGAGCATCGCGACGGTTGGTCGCGTAGGGGCAAGCATCGTTGACCAGGAAGACAGGCAGGATGCCTATCCTACGTTTATGTCCCGCGCGAATCGGCGACCAATTTGAACAGCCAGAAATAGCTGCCAAAACCGATCAGCAGGGCGACGTAACCCAAGTCGTGCTTGAGCAGCGTGTCGTACAAGCCGTGCAGAATCATCGCGGCGCCCAGGTAATAGAAGATGCCGGCGAGAATTCCGCCGAAGCCTTCGACATCCAGAAAATCCTGATTCTTGTACATCAGCAGAGCGACGCTGCCGGACCACATCGCATGCAGAGACACGCACGAGAGAAAACGGACCAGGTAGATCTGAGCTCCGTGAATGCCGTTATACATGTCGCCGCTATACATGATCCCTTCAGACACACCAAAGCCGATACCGCTGGCCAAACCCACCAGGCACGCACCTCGCCAGCCGGTCTTCTTCGCGTTCGTCAAGTAGTACCAGATGGGGAGTGCCTTGCAGAGCTCTTCGCACAGGCCGACGCCGATCGTGAATCCAAAGAAGCTGCCCCAGAATCCGATATCCGGGTCACTCGCACAGCGATAGGAATAGCCGATCAGTTTCAGCACCAGAAAGATGAGGACCCCCAACCCACGTCCGCCGATCCACAAACCCCGCGGCATGGCCGCTAGAATTTGAAAGAACAGCAACATGAAGATACCGACCGTCCCGGTAAACAAACCGGTGAAGAAGAGGCGACGAGTCCGTTTTCCTGAGCCAGGGAACATCAAGAAGAGCAGCCCCAAATAGGAGGCTGCCGCGAAAATACCAATTCCCCAATGCCCCAGCGTATCACGCGGAAACAACGCTCCCGGCAGCCGCCCTCCGGGGAACAGTGCCACAAACTCATCGAGACTCGTCGCCTCTTCAGCTTGGGCTTCGATTCCGGGTTGTTGAGCAACCAGGCGCTGGATCCGAATTTCCATAGACTCTTGCGGCCAGACCGTGGTCAGCGTCAGGGGAATTAACGCCAGCAAGAACACCCAGTGGTAGTGAAATGTTTCAGCGTTGTCGTCAGCCGGTTTTTTCGCCGGCGAATCGGTCTGCTTGAGAGTGGTGGATTTCTTCTTGCGAGGCCGCGTCACCATTCGAGACGCTAGTCCATCAAGTTCGTCCTCCGCCTCATCTGCTCCCTCAGCTTCACGTTCGCGTGCAGCACGGGCTCGCGCGGCACGGCGTTCGTCTCGAGATTCGGGATCTTCGGCAGCGTCGGAATTCAACCAGTCAGACGAGAGAAAATCGTCTTGCTCTGGTTCTGTTTCTGGCTCGGGTGTCGGGATACTGGCCGGCGCTTGGCACGCCGGGCACTTGATCCGCTTTCCGGCGAGATTGTCAGGAGCGCGGAGTTTCTTACCGCATTCCGCGCAGACGAACGAAATGGTCACGACAATCCCCGCAGCTTGGAACGCACGGCACTACCGAACAACTGTGCAAACCGAAAATCTGTAGAGATCGTAATGGAGGCGTTGTCTGCTTGTCCAGATGGAGATCCGTGAAGAATTTGGACTGCGGCGATTCATCACCGCAGTCCAAATTTACATCTTCGCTAACTCTGCCAAATCTTGAGGAGTGAAGCGGTCCTGCAACCGGGCTCCCAACTGGCCGACGATGCGTGCGGCCGCGTGAGACGCAATGTGCCCGGCCTGCTTCCAGGCCAAGCCGTTGGTGATCCCCCACAGCAAGCCAGCCGCGTACATGTCGCCGGCCCCGGTGGTATCGATCGCGGTCACGGGGGCTGGTTCGATGGGCGTTGTCGTTCCATCGTGCATCAGCAATGAGCCATCGCCCCCCAACGTCAATGCGACGTTCGCCGCATACTTGTGGATCTCGTGAGCACAGTCGATCGGGTCCGTCTTGCCGGTCAGGCTGCGAGCCTCTTCCAAATTGCAGAAGAGGAGGTCCACTGGCCCCTTGATCAACTCCCAGAACTCGTCGCGGAACAAGTTGACCAGAAACGGATCGGACACCGTGAAGGCGACTTTGACGCCCTGCTTCTTGGCCAGTTCGATCGTCCGCAGTGCGGCCGCTTTGGTTGATTCACCGGTGAAGAGATAACCTTCGATGTAGACGTACTTCGACTGCCCGATCAGCGCGGCATCGACATCATCCGGGCCCAGCGACGACGACACACCCAGGTGCGTCAACATGGTCCGCTGCGCATCCGAGGTAATCAGGATGACCGATGTCCCGGTCTGAGCTGCGGCCTTGGGGACATCCATCGTCACGCCGATTTTTCGCATATCGGCGACGCAGAATTCTCCCAACGCATCATTGCCGACTTTCCCTGCATAGGCTCCCTTCCCGCCGAAATCGGCCAGACCCATGATCGTGTTGCCGGCTGAACCTCCCGCACAGCGATTGATCGGCAAATCGGCCAGGGCAGTCAGCACGCGCCGTTGGGCAGCCTCATCGACCAGGGTCATGATGCCTTTGGTAAAACCCGTCTCCGCCAGAATCTCATCAGAAACGCGAGCTTGAATATCAACGAGAGCGTGGCCAATGGCATAGACGTCGAACGGCATTGTGGTCCTTTGTGGAAATTCGGTGGTAGTTCAAAGCATTTCGTGGCTGCCCGGTAAGAATGACTAATGACTAAATCCTAATGTCTAAAAAGACTGGCGAATGAGCGGATCACCCAGTTGCGAGTATCCCATTTTAGACATTAGGATTTAGACATTAGTCATTCCCAAGTCATTCCCGACTCTTCATCGGGCGACCCCCGTTGCAGATTCTCCGCACGGGACATACGATGTTAGCGGGGTGGTTTTCTGCTGTCTTGGCACAGCCCCCTGAATTTTGCGGTTTTTGACCAGCAATCAAAGTTCAAAATATAGGTAACAGGCCCGATGACTCAGATTGAAGCCGCCCGCAAAGGTGAAATCACTCCCGAAATGGAATTCGTTGCTCGCCGCGAGAACCTCACTCCCGAGGTGATCCGCGAGGAAGTCGCCTCCGGGCGCATGGTCATTCCGGCGAACAAGGTGCATCTCAAGAAGAGCCTGGAACCGATGTGCATCGGGATCGGCTCGACGTGCAAGATCAACGCCAACATCGGCAACAGCGCCGTCACCAGCGATATCCAGGGCGAGTTGGACAAGCTGCACACCGCGGTCCATTTCGGTGCCGACACGGTGATGGATCTGTCGACCGGCGGAAACATCGATACCATCCGCCAGGCGATCATTGATGCGTCGCCCGTGCCGATCGGGACGGTGCCCATCTATCAAGT
Source organism: Planctomycetaceae bacterium (assembly GCA_021732415.1). Lineage (GTDB taxonomy): Bacteria > Planctomycetota > Planctomycetia > Planctomycetales > Planctomycetaceae > JAKFVC01. The sequence goes on along the minus strand of JAKFVC010000077.1, from coordinate 10,502 downwards.
CGTGCAGAATCTCCACGAGTTCCTCGACATGAAGCCCCAGCACATGCTCGATATGGTCGAGCATCAGGCGAAGCAGGGTGTCGACTACATGACTCTGCACGCTGGCGTGTTGATCGAACATCTGGCACTGACGATGGGCCGCATCACTGGCATCGTCAGCCGTGGTGGTTCATTGATGGCCCAGTGGATGATGCACCATCGGCTGCAGAATCCCCTCTACACGCACTTCGAAGACCTGTGCGACATCATGTACGAGTACGACGTCACTTGGAGTCTGGGCGATGGGTTGCGTCCAGGCTGCCTCGCGGATGCCTCCGACAAGGCCCAATTCGCCGAACTCGACACGCTGGGCGAACTGACCACGCGAGCCTGGGCCAAGAACAATCAGGTCATGATTGAAGGTCCCGGGCACGTCCCGATGGACCAGATTCAGATGAATATCGAGCGGCAGATCCAAGTCTGTCACGGGGCTCCGTTCTATGTCCTCGGGCCGTTGGTCATCGATATTTCTCCGGGCTACGATCACATTTCCAGTGCCATCGGTGCGGCTCTGGCAGGTCAGCACGGGGCTGCCATGCTGTGCTACGTGACTCCCAAAGAGCACTTGGGTTTGCCCAACCCGGAAGACGTGCGGGCGGGTGTTATCGCCTATAAGATCGCCGCACATGCAGCGGACGTCGCCCGCAAGCGCCCAGGCGCTCGTGATCGCGATGACGCACTCTCGAAGGCTCGCTATGAGTTCGACTGGAATGAACAGTTCCGTCTCTCGCTGGACCCCGAGATGGCTCGCAGCATGCACGACGAAACGCTGCCGCAAGAGACGTTTAAGAGCGCCAAGTTCTGCTCGATGTGCGGTCCGAAGTTCTGTTCGATGCGGATCAATGAGGATATGCGCAAGGCATTCGAAGCGACCGGTGAGGTCGTTGATCTGGAGACGAAGATTACCGCTGGGGTCTAATCCCAACGTGTGAATCAGAAAGCAAACAAGCCTGGCAGCGACGGAGTCGTCGCTGCCAGGCTTTTGTTTTTTGCCAACAATGGCGAGCGTCCGGCGTGAGCCGGATGGTTGTTAGCGAGTTGCAAGTGATTGGGAATCGATGTTTTCAAAATCAGCCGAGGCGAGGCCGGCGGCGTAAGCCCCGGAATTCTTTCGTAGAACGAACGCTGTGTTGTTGCTCGTGTGTCGCTAACAACCATCCGCCCCGTAATCGTTTAATGGCGCCGGACGCTCGCCTACGAAGAATGCGTCTCGCTACGCCAATTTCGTCAGCGGCAATTCCACAGGCCGGCTGGATTCCGCGCTGATCGCGACTGCTTCGGTGAATTCCATATATTGAACGCCCGTTGCGAAATCCGTGTAGCGAACGGGTTCCTGACCGCGAATCGCTCCGATGAATTCCGCCTCGACGCGCCAATGTCCCTTCTTTTCGGCGGGCAGTTCCATGTGGCGAATCGCCTTTTCGTTGGCACGCCCAAGAAAGACTTTCTCTTCGGCACCGAATTCGACTTTGATCGTTCCCAGGCTGCCATACAGATGGATCTGATTGGGAGGGCCGAACAGGATGGTGCCGCTGATGTGGTAGAGGCCGCGGGCTCCATTGGCCAGTTGCGTGACGACCTGCACGCTGTCCGGCACTGTGGCCTCCATCGCGATCTCGCCTTGCGGGGCGGGGAAGGTGGCCTCGAAGTTATTGGCTTGGGCGAACACGCGCGACGTGGGGCCGACCCAGCGAGAGGCAGTTTCGTGTAATACTCCCAGCATGAGGACATTCACGCCGCTCAGATCACGCTGCTGACGCCAATGCAAAAGTCTTGAAAAATCCCAAAACTGGTCGTTGGCCCCGATCACCACGAGCTCGCGCAATTCACCAAGGAATCGATGACGGACGAGTTCGCCGACGAATTCGCCGCACTCCAGTCCCAGCGGACTGGGAACGATCTGGGCGACCAGATTGGGGTGGGCCTCGGCGGCAGCCTGCATCTGCTGAGCTTCCGCCAGGCTGGCTGCCATGCGGGCCTCGCACAGGACGTGCTTGCCGGCATTCAGTGCGGCACAGGTAATTGCAGCGTGCAGGTTCGGGTAGGTTCCGATCTGGACCGCATCGATCTCCGGATCGGCGATCAGGTCTTCCCAGCGCGCGTAGGTTTTCGGAATCCCATATTCGGCCGCGACACTGGCGGTCGATTCGGGCCGGCTGTTGACGACACCCGCGATTTCCACGCCTGGAATTTCTCGAAATCCAGGAATATGTCGCAAGCGAGTGTTCGCGCCTGCTCCGACAATGCCTACTCGAATCCGTTGCTCGGCCATGCTGTTTCCTATGACAGTGCGTCTCACTGAGTCCGAAGAAGTCGGGATGGAAAACACGTTCGCACGGACGAGGCTTCCAGTTTGTCTCCCAGTTTGTCTTCCGGTGGGGGACGGCAAAACCGTCTTCTATAATGAACGAACCCGGTCTTGTCAAAACCGGGTTCGTTTCTCAGCACATGAAATATTGCTAATGCGGCTTTTAGATGGGAGGGCGAGGCTCCCGCCGAGCCTAACACGACCGCAGGTCGGCGTCCGCCGGAGGCCCCGTTTGATGCCTCCGGCGGACGCCGAGCTAAAGCTCGTATTAGGCTCGGCAGGAGCCTCGCCCTCCCGAAAACCACGCTTTCATCCTTGTTTGCCCACCAGTGGAGGCTTCGTGCGGGCATCCAGCCAAACCTTGATTTTTCGCAGTTGATCAGGAATCGGGGCACTGGCTTTCCCGCCCAGGACATTTTGAGCCAACGGCAGGAAATTCTGATAGGCTTCCGTCACGACGGTCTTGGTTCCAGCCAGGACAGGCTTGGATTCCACTTGGCCCAAGAGTCCTTTTTTCTCCGTGCGTTCCGCAGCGTCCTTAGGTTGGAAACCCAGATACACCAGGGCGAAATACAACTTCCAACGCGGATTTGTCGGTGTTTTCTCGTAGTCTAAGGCCATCTGTTCCCCCAGGCGGAGCATCTCGACGGCAATCTCATCGGCTTTGCGATAGCCTTCCAACGGGATCCGCCCCAGCGAATTTGCGGCTTGAGCACGAATTCGATAGGTATACTCGGGATCCTTCAGCACCTTCACCAATGCGTCCACAACGACCGGCTGGCGAGTACGGTCATTCGGCTCGCCTAACTGAGCCAGACTCTCTGCGACTCGCCACCCGTACCATTCGGGGAGTTTCTTCGCGAGTCCCATTTGATTGATCAGCGATTCGATGATGGCAAAGCGATCTTCCGGCTTACAGTTCTTGTGCCGGCAAATCTTCGCCAGGTCGATCACCGGATGAACTTTATACATCGGGTGCTGTTTTGGATCGTTGACCAACTCCAGCAGCGCCTTGATCGCCCTGAAGCACGGTTCCTCTGGGATCATCTTGACGCGATCTTCGTCGCGGTTATTGAGGCTTGAGAGAATCAGGGCGACATTGAACCGGACGTAGAAGTTGTTGTCGTAGAGTTTGACCGCTTCTTCGCACAGGATGTCGAGGAAGGCGTCACGGACTTCCATCCCGCCATTGAAGGCATTCGTTTCCTTCACATCCTTCAAGATGTCGTCGCGGTCTTTTTCAATCGTTTCCGGCACTTCGATGCGTTTTTCTTCTGCCTGAGCTTTCAGGACCTTTTCCCGATCCTCATCCGACGGGAACAGGATGCTCCGCTGCGTCATCTTGGCGAGCTTGTGCTTGATGCCGTAGCGCAACACATCCCGATCGGCTTTGGCATCCGAAAAGTTGCCCTTGGGAAGTAAGGCGTTGTATTTCCTCATTTGCTCGCTATGAGCGCGCCAAGCCGGATCTTTAGCATCCTTTTTAACTGGAACCGGAAGTTCTTTAACGATGTCGATATCCGGAAGATGTTCCGGGGGGATTTGGTAACCAGGAGGCAGCGCGGTCTTGTCGCGGAGCAAAGCCGGGTCGACAGGGATCTCTGTCTTCGTTTTCGGAACAGCTTTCGCCTTCGGTTTTTTTGCCCCGCCGATAACTTTAGGGCCTTGCGTGACCGCAATCTGCCCCAGTTGTGAGATCAGAGGCAAGTGATCGAAGCCACTGGCTTGAGCCACAGTAACGCTCGACGTAGCGATTAGTGCCAGCGCAACAAGACATCGACGGCAGAATGCCGCGGAAAGCGCCGCAAGTGGCAGATTGGTGGCTCGCACGGATGATTCCTCAACGGAACGATTCGCGAATCAGCGGGCACATCGTCAATTCTGAGACACCAGAACTGGGTTCAGAGCTCAACGAAACGCAACCCTCTGCACGGTTTTCTTGATGATTCTTGTGAGTGATCCCGGTGCCCATGCTGAGACGCAGATTTCGAGCACCGACATCAAAATGACTCACACCAATGGATACTGATATCGTACTGTCTCCCCCCGGAGGAGGCTACCTTACCCTGTCAAATTCAATCTGGATGTTTGAGGAATTAACCAAAGTCTCGGACTAGCCAGACCATGCCAGTTGCGAGGATCACGCGGAATAGACCCGATATGGCTGTTGGCCAACCGCAGCCGGCGTTTCGCGGGACATTTCGTCAGACTCGTCTATCAATCGGTCAATCCTTAACGCAGACAGAGCTTTTTCACGCCAACTTTCACGAAATGCACGATTGGTCCTCTGGCAGAGACTGTGGACGGTCTCTCAGCATCTTCCGGCGAATTGAGATTCAATTATGAGATTGGAATAGTTGGTCCCAGTTGAAAACCGAGACCGTTGAGCGCCGCAGAGTGCTGAATGTAACGTAGCAATGCGAAAGCCCGTCTGTCAAGCGGTATTTCTGCCAAAGTTCCGGACACGAAACGGTTTGAGGCTAGCTCTGTCACTTAACCAAAGGCTCGCGCGAATCAAAAGTATGAGGGCTACCAGAGTATGAGGGTATGAGAGTCAAGAATGGTCTATTCACTTTCGGATCGCACAGTCGCTCCGATACTCTCACACCCTCTTTCTCTCACACCGTTTGGATCGCACGAACTTTGAGTAAAACTGCTCTACTTGGCGACGATCCAGATGTTGCGAAAACGCACCGGGTTGCCGTGGTTCTGCAAGTGGATGGGACCGGGTTCGGGACCTTCCTTAAGCGGGGCCGCGGTCGTGGCGTGAGTCAGTTCGACGTTCTCCTGAACGACGATTCCATTGTGCTTGACGGTCATGACGGCCGACTTCACTTTCTTCCCTTGATCGTCAAATTTTGCCGCTGTGTAATCGATGTCATAGGTCTGCCAGGCGAGCGGCGGATAGCACATATTCTGTGATGGATCCTTGATGGTGTAGATCCCGCCGCATTCGTTGTTTTTGCCTTCCAGGCCGAACGAGTCCAGAATCTGCACTTCGTAGCGTCCCTGCAGATAGCAACCGCTGTTGCCGCGACCCTGGCCACTGGCCTTGGGCATATAGGGCAGGCGGAACTCCAGATGCAACTGGCAACTGCCGTGCTTGAGCTTGCTGGTAACACCTTCCTTCAGCAGGCCATCGGGGGTCATCTGTCCGCCTTCGAACTGGTCGGGGGATTTTCCGTCGAACAGCACAATCGCCCCTTCAGGCGGTTTGGCACCCAGCGTGTGGCTTTCGCGATTGACTCGTTTGATTTCGCCGACTTGGTTGCCGTCGCCATCAAACAGTTGAGCGACGCCATTCCCCTTGAGGACGGCCTTGCCTTCTTTGTTGCCAAACTCCAGAACTCCATCCTTCAACTCGCCGTCGGCCTCGATCTTGACCGGCAAATTCCAACCATCACCCGGCAGACCGCCTGGCAGTCCGACCGCGTGGAATTTCCCAGCACCCTTGGCGATGATTTGCACGCCGTACTTGGCCTTGTCATCACCGAGAATTCCGGCGTATTCCCCCTGGAAAGCGAAGTCCGCGTCGACCTTGGCGGGATCATCGTAGACCCCTTCTTTCGGTGCGTCAGCCGCAACCAGGCACAAGGTGAACATCGACAACAACAAAAACATTCCGCCGCGGCTGTATGAACGCAACATCGAGACGCTCCTGGCTGAGAAATGAACTGCCTGAACGAGGCATCCTGTCGACGGCCATGAAAACACCGTTCAGGAGTGACCGCATTGTGAAATGTCCAGCGCCGTCACGCAAGCAATCGGATTGGAGATTCGGTTGGGCAACGCCCTGCCCCACAAGAGGGATGATCAGGCGAGCCGGACGCAGTCGATATTTGGCGGGGTATTTCGAAACCGCCCCCGTTGGGCTTGTCCCAACGGAGCGCTGACTGGCCAGCTACCTAACAGCGAGTTTTGCAGAATTCTCAACCTTTACGTCTCCGATGCCCCCTGCCGCCAGCGAGTCGTTGCTATTACAACGGTTCGCTCATCGCGGCAGGGGGCATCGGAGACCACGCGTTGAGGGTTAAGAACGTTTCTCTCTGGTAGCTGGCCAGTCAGCGCTCCGTTGGGGCAAGCCCAACGGGGGCGACTAAAGACGGCGATCTAAATCACGAAGGCATAGTAGTAAAAGACCAACCCCGTGACAGACGTCAGCGTCAGGGTGATCGTCGACAGCCATCCCAGCAGCTTGTGGGTCGCGCTGTGCGGTGATGGTTGGGGCGGACGCGGAATGCGCTTCCAGCCATGCGTCAGTGTTACGGTCCACAAGATCACCGTACTGACGGCAAACACCAGGTGGACCAGCAACACCCGGCTCACCCATTGCAACTGCGCGTCGGTCAGCAGTACCGAACGCTGCTTGAGGATGGCCTGCCATCCCCCATGCATCCGCATATCAATTTCAAACAGACACACGGTCACCAGCAATGCCACACCCAGGCCCGTCTGCAGACGACGATGCCAAAGGTACGCGCGGCGGAACTTGACGAGGTAAATGCTGAATAGCAAGACCGGCACAACCAGGATCAGGGCACAGACGACGACGTCCAGCATAAGTGTGCTGGGATACCCCAAAAATCCCTTAGCCATCGGTTTGCGAGCCCTGTTGTGTGTCCGGTCGTGGTGTGAATGCCTGGGGCCAGCAAGAGCCCGTCAACGGATATTACCATGTACTGAGACTGGTCGCGATGCAATCGAGTGATGCTTGCCTGAAGAAGGGTAATCGCTATTTGGTGGGAGCATTTCCGAACCGCCCCCGTTGGGCTTGTCCCAACGGAGCGCTGACTGGTCAGCTACCCAACAGCGAGTCTTGCAGAATTCTCAACCTTTACGTCTCCGATGCCCCCTGCCGCCAGCCAGTCGCTGCCGTAACAACGGTTCGCTTGCGGCGGCAGGGGGCATCGGAGACCACGCGTTGAGGGTCCAGAACGTTACTCTCTAGTAGCTGGCCAGTCAGCGCTCCGTTGGGGCAAGCCCAACGGGGGCGCCAACAGACGGTAATTCTGGGTCTCCAGGTTGCACACTCACCCAGAATCTCAAAAGTTATTCCCCACCAAATCCCGCCTGAAGCCAACAAAAAAAGCCGACATCTGTGGGCAGATGCCGGCTTTCAATCGAACTTTTTCCGACCAGCAAGCTGGCCAGGAAATTACTTGGCTTCGGCAGCCTTTTCAGGGGCGGGAGCCGGAGCGGGTGCGGGTGCCGGGGCGGCATCAGCAGCGGGTGCCGGCGGCTTGACTTCTTCGTACGGCTTGGCAACGATCGGAGCCGCAGTCGTGGTGCCACAAGTCGTCACGGCACAAGCCGGGGCGGTGTTGCAGCAAGCGCGAGTACGGGTCTGGCAGCAGTTGCTGGCGGTCTGGCAACCGGTGTTGCAGGGAGCGGCAGCAACCTGGCAGCCGGTGCTGCAAGGAGCAGCGGCCACTTGGCAGCCCGTATTGCAACCGGTGTTGCAGGTCTGGGTGCAGCAGCTCTTCTTGGTCTTCGCACAGCACTTGCGTGCATATGCATCAGTGGCAGTCATGGTCATGGCCGCGGCCACAACGCACAAGCAAATCAAATTCTTCATGTAAACGTCTCCTGTACGTAAATAACATCCCTGTTGCTGAATCCCGGAAGCATCCCAACTTCGAGGGATCAGTGGAAATCCGCTTTCCCACCGATCAGCGATATGTCGTTAGTCGAGTGGTGGCCCCACTCCCACCGCACGACCGCCGTTTAGACTGCGAGCGAACTATCCTGAATCTACAGCCACCTCGGCATCGGTATCTTCTAGATTAGAAAATGGAGAATCAAGTCAAAACTGACCTATTAAGCGGAAGAATCGGAAATTCATGCCTGGGTGGGTTCTGATGGATATGACGCCAGAAATATGTCCATTTGCGCCCGTATAGACAACCCAAACTATTGTTGAGACGCAAGTTACGCGTCTTCGGTCTTGGGGGAAGACTTTTCGTCTACGAGTGCCGCAAACTCATCCTCGGTGAGCACGCGGACTCCCAGCTTCTGAGCTTTCTCAAGTTTGCTGCCGGCTTTTTCACCCGCCACGACCAGGCTGGTCTGCTTGGAAACGCTGTCCGTCGGCTTCCCTCCATGCAGTGTGATGAAGTCCTTAATGCTGTCCCGGGTGAATTTTGTAAGCGATCCCGTCACGACGATTGTCAGCCCACTCAGCGGACCGGCAGCGGCTGTGGGAGGCTCGGCAGAGGGCTCGCGAGCTTCCCCCCAATTCAATCCGAACTCCTTCAATTCAGCGAGCAGCTTGATCACAGGTTCCGTATGAAAGAAGGCATAGACGGAATGGGCGATCACCGGGCCAATCTCGTTGACTTCCGCCAACTGCTCTTCCGTTTGAGTGGCGATGACATCGAGCGATCCGAACTGATTGGCCAAGGCCTGTGAAACGGTTCGCCCCACATGGCGGATATTCAATCCTGTCAGCAGTCGCCAGAGAGGTCGATTACGCGAAGCTTCTACGCCGGCCAGCAAATTGTCGACGGACTTCTCTCCCATGCGTTCGAGGTTGATCAATTCCTCGCGCCGCTGTTGCAGGCGATAGATGTCAGACAGACTGGTCAAGAACCCCTGCTCCACCAGTTGTTCGATCAACTTGATGCCCAACCCCTCAATGTCCATCGCCGAGCGTGAGGCATAGAACCGCAAGGTTTCGCGCAGTTGTGCCGGGCAGGCAGGATTGGGGCAGCGTATATAGACACCCCCTTCATCCTGAGTCACCGCCGTCCCACATTCCGGACAGGTGGTCGGAAACACGAAGTCGATTTCATCACCCGTGCGCAAATGCTCTTCGACACGCACGAGATGCGGGATGATTTTGCCGGCCTTTTCCACGACCACCCAGTCACCGATCTTGACCCCTAACCGCATCAATTCATCGCGATTGTGGACGCTGGCCCGCGAGACCGTGGTTCCGGCAATTTCGACCGGCTGCAAATGAGACACAGGCGTCAGTGCCCCGGATTTTCCCACTTGAACGGTGATATCCAGAACTTTCGTGGTCCCTTCGTACTTCTCCCATTTATAGGCCACGACCCACCGCGGAGACTTGCTGGTCATCCCCATTCGGGCACGCTGTCCCTGATCATTCACCTTGAGGACCAGGCCGTCGACTTCGAAATCCAGGGCATGGAGTTGTTCCATCAAGCGGTGGCATTCCTCGAGGGTTGCTTCCCATGTAGGCCATGCCTTCACGCCAGGGGTGATCGGTAGTCCCAATCGATTGACGGCCTCCAGGAAGGCCATATGAGTCGGCAGCTCGATTCCTTCGCAATAGCCAACGCTATGAGCAAAAAAGCGAATCTTGCGCGCCGCGCTTTGCTTGGGATCAAGCAGCTTTAAAGCTCCGGCAGTCGCATTGCGAGGGTTGGCGAACGGTTGCTCACCGGCTTCCAACTGTGCGGCCCGCAAGTGAGCGAAGTCGGAATTGCTGATGTAGGCTTCACCCCGCACTTCGAGATAGGGGGGAATGGGCTGATCCGAACTGCCTCGCAGATGCAGCGGAACTCCGCGAATTGTCTTCGCGTTGTGCGTGATGTCGTCTCCCTGGCGCCCGTCTCCGCGAGTCAATCCCTGGACCAGCAGACCATTCTCATAAATCAGCGAGACTGCCACGCCGTCGATCTTGTACTCGGTGACATATTCGATCGCTTCATTCGGTTCCAGCAATTTGCGGATCCGGGTGTCGAACTCGGCGAGTTCGGTCTCGTCGTAGACGTTGTCGATCGACAGCATGGGCAAGCGATGGGGCACCGTCACGAAGCCCGCGATCGGTTCTCCCCCCACCTTATGGCTGGGGCTGCTGGGGTCATCGTATTGGGGATGTTCCTGCTCCAACTGCTGCAGCCGTTTGAGCAGCCGATCGTACTCCAGGTCACTGACCTCGGGCTTCGCATCCAGGTAGTACAGGCGGTTGTGCCGTTCGATATCGGCTCGCAACTGCTGGATTTCTTGCAGGATGGGTTCGGTCATCGAGAGCACCTGATCTATATAAGGTCTCCCCTCGCCCTGGTACTCCGGGGAGAGGAGCCGGGGGTGAGGGGCATGATTAACCAGCGACGCGGATGTCTGATTTTGAGAGAAAATTATCGTTTTCGACGGTTCATAACAATGAGACTCGCAAAGCCCCTCACCC
>JAKFVC010000004.1 GCA_021732415.1 Planctomycetaceae bacterium | reverse complement strand
TGATTATCGATCCGTGGGAAGCGTACCTCGGGAAGGTGGGCTCGAATCGGGTGAAGTTGCGGGAACTGGTGGCCTCGTTGTCGAAACTGGCGGCCGACTGTGGTGTGGCGATCGTGGTGATTTCGGCCGCCTCCAAGTGTGATCTTCCGGTTAAGCATGTGTGGCGAGTTGACTGCGAGGTGCTCGATGGGACAGCTCGCTGCTGGGTTCCGGTGAGGCACAACTGCGGTGCTTTGCCCGACGGGCTGGCCTTCCGGATCACTGACGTCGGAGTGGTCTGGTCGCAGGGATGCGAGGCTCCGACTGAGTCTCGGGTACGCGGGACCTCAGCCCGGCAGGAGCGCTGTCGGCAGTTGCAGGAGCAAGCCAACTGGCTGCGGGATTTTTTATCAGCGGAACCTCGTCCGGCTAATGAGGTGCTCGCGGCGGCTGGCGCAGCGGGTTGGTCGAGCGGGCAGATCAAGCGTGCGAAGTGGGAACTGGGGATCCGGTGTTATAAAGAATCGGCTGCCAACGGGCGGTGGATCTGGAGCGCCTGCGGCGAGAGAGTAGAGGGGAGTGAGTTGAAAGTAGACTTAAGACGGGTCGAAGAAATCAAAGAAGTCAAAGAGTTCAAAGAAGTCGCGTAGGGTCTGGGCGAAGTTGCTCGTGAGCGGAATGGCGCTAGCCACCGGTTCTTATTATCCAATGCAACGAAGAACCGGCGGCTAGCGCCGTGCCGCTCACCGGGGCGGTTGTAGAAATCAAAGAGTTCAAAGAGTTCAAAGAAGTCAAAGAAGTCAAAGAAGTCGCATAGGCGGACCGCCTGCGGCGAGAGTGCTGAAGGGGGGAGTCGTGAGCAGACTTAGGAGAGATTGAAGAATTCAAAGAGCGCAAAGGGAACGCGAAGATTTGGCACGTGACAAGTTGGGGCCGCGCTGGATCGACCGAATTCAGGTATTTTCGGCCGATGTGAAAGTTGCGGCCAGCCGCGATCAGCGCGTTCGTGACTGGCTGCTGTTTCAGGTTGCGAACTGTAGCTCAATGATCTTCATGAGGCTGCGGCGTAGTCTGGGGGTAAATCGCAGGAGGCCCCACTCTTGTGGATTGATGTCTCCGGGAGACCAGGAATTCAGCACGTGAATTTTCGAGTTCCAGTTCGTCAGAGTGGTCGGTCGCCTCAAGCCCCAGCGGACGCGGGTCCCGGTCTTGCGAATCCGTCGGGACAGATAGCCCCAGACGCAGCTTACGAGTGGCGACCAGGTCTCCAGATACATTCTGCCGCCGGGATAGTTGGTCACCAGCCGATCGAGCAGCCCCTTGACCTCCAATTCCGGCAAGTACATCAGCAACCCTTCCGCAATGACGAGCACCCGTTCGTCAGCGGTCCGTGCGATTTCCTCCAGCCAGGCAGTCCCTGTCACATCGGCCGGTATCGAACTCCATCCCGCCTGGGAAATTCCCATATCAGCCTGGCAGGCTCGAATTAGTTGGCGCTTGATCTCTATCACATCCGGGAGGTCGACATCGATCCAGCGGACTCCCGCCGGAGTGCCCAGTCGCCAGTAGCGGGAACAGAGCCCGGCGCCGAGATTCACCACGACCGTCGGTTGAGCTCCCTGGAGTGCCTTACGCACCTCGCGGTCCAGGATCGTCGTGCGGGCGCACGCTCCGGCCATATTCCAGCGGTCGCTTTCGAATCTCGACGACTCTTCCCCCAGCATCTGGAGGAACTTCGCGCTCAGTGGGTCGACAAAGTTCTCGGGATCCCGCCGGGTCATCAGGGCGCGCGCCGCCAGCGGAATCAGGAGTGTCTCCGAGACTCCCCGCAGAATTGGACGATTTTCCTCCATGAAGTCAGTCCTTGCTCCACTCCGTAGCGTAATTGGATTCCCTGACTTTTGCCTTCAAATGCAGCGTCGATTCCGGCGCTGCACTGCCGGCTTCCTCTTCCCACACGTCCGACAACACATGTCGGCTCAAGACTGCCTCCAATCCCTTCGTCAACGGGGGCAGATACTCATCCCAGCTTGTGCGGCGCTGCAGATTGTCGAACTCCGGGTAACGCGACTGAACGTGTTCAACCATTAGCCTTCCCATGTAGGACATCCGTCGCAAATGCCGGCACACGTCGAATTCGGTTTCCGTCCGCAGTTGCTCCCGATTGACGTGCATGTCTTCGAGCACCCCTTCGAGTCGCTCGTCGAGTTGCGCCTCTCGGACCCCCACCAGCAATTCGGGATGACCACGCTCGATCATCAAGTTATCCAGGCGTTCGTCCATCGACAGTCCCGCCGACACAATTCCCGCCGGCATCGTCGTCACGACCGCGTGATAGCGAGACGATAACATCAACTCAGAACACCGCAGAATACTCACCAGGGCGCGTGGTTCGTAGTCGCCTGAAACGAATTTCGCCGTCCCGCCCATCATCGCCGAGAGTCTGTCGACCGCGATCCGATCCAGTCGCTCGCAGCCGGCAATCACCGGAAAGTAATTCCGCTGTTTGCAGAAGCGCGACACCGCAGTGGCCAGCGACCGCAAGTAAGCCTCAAACTGTTGCTCGACTTCCGCACCACTGCGGAGAAACAGCACGCCTCGGCCGTAGTGCGTGTCCCGGTAAAAGCCGAGCGCATGCGCCATGGCCTTCATCAGCGAAATGTTCACCGGCCACCAAAAGGGATTGATCGGGCACACCGTCAGGATAGGCTCGCCCTGCCAGCCCTGTTTGCGTAATTCTCGCTTGCCGAACTCCTGCGGAAATGGCTCGAAGGTCCAGGCGGTATCTGTTCCGGAATGCGACTTCAGCCCCTGGGCCGACAGCACCGTCCGTGCTCGCTGATTGCGAGCGATCAGGTATGAGCGACTGCAATAGTCCCGCACCAGTTGCGACAGCTCGACCGACATCTCTCCCGCTTCGGCTCCGTAGGCCACCGACAGCCGTCCGGTCGCGCTGGCCAGTCCCAGTGCACCGACCATCATCGTCGGCAGCAGATCCGTAAAGTGACTCTTGAAGAGCGAACCTTCGCAAGCCACGACACCGTCATAGTTGGGAACCAGTCGGGATAGGTAGCGCGGGAAATTCACCTTCGGTCGCAGGCAATCGGTCCCCTGGAAATACCCTTGCCATTCGGTCTGGCCAAACGTGAATACGCTCGCTTCGAAGCGCTCGGCCCCGAACAGATGCCGGAACTGTCGCAGCATCTCTTCGACCCGCACATCCGCCCCCATGTTGTCGGCACAGGTATAACCTGCGAACAGCAGTTTCAGCTTGCTGGGGTTCGCCAACCGAATTGGAGACGAATCATCCTGATCTCGGGCCGCCCCATCCATCATTCGACGCATCTGGCGCATGATGAAACGATCGGTGAATGGTACCTGCACGGGGCAACTCCCGGGATGCTCGCAAGCATCGGTTCGTAGTCCAGATTTGTCCTCAAACGGTCGTATCGTTGAATCCTTTCGACGACGGTGAGTCCACTTCAACTTGTCAGCCGGGAATTGAGCCCCGCAGACCAGTTTTTCACATGTTGACTTTTCACATCAGCCCATCCTACCCAGAGTTCCACCACTCGCAATTGTAAAATCTTTTGCTACTCCGCTCGCCCCACTTGAGTCGATTTCTAACCGTTCTGCGGATCTACTGATTGATGTGTAACAACAGTGCCGCAAGTCACTTATGCGAATTGCCGTCCGGGTAATTCGGCAGATGATTTGAGGAACACGAGCTCTCTGTTACCGGGGGGGCCGCCCCTAGCCCACGTGGACTTTCGCGATCATGGTCGCAGTCAAGGCGTGAAAATCTCTATCGCAGTGCCTGCACGCGATAGGACGAATAGGCACTGCTGCGCGGTACACCGGAAGGTTCCGGACGCGTCATTTGCGGTGCAGGATTCGAAGGACCATAGCCGGAGCCCCACGCCTGTTGCGTCAGATTGGAGATCGGCGGGGCCGCGAGCCGCTGACCTTGGGGATCGTTCGCCATGTGGAACTGATTGTTCTGGGGCAGGTTCCGATAGGACCCATAGGGGCTGCTGGACGGCAAGCCGGATGGTTCCGGACGCGTCCCGTTATGAGTGGAATTCGGATACCCATAAGCCGGGCTAAAGACCTGCTGCGTCGGCGCGGCGACAGCCTGAGAACGGTAGTGCGGGAGAGCGAACGTCTCAACCCTAACAGCAGATGTGTCGGCCGGAATCGACTGCATGACATCCGGAAACTGCTGGGCCACGAAGTCTTGAACTCGGGGATCGTCGGCCATATTGAAGTGATTGTTCTGACGCGCACCTTCCCATTCCGGGGCACTGGCAATATCGATGTCGATCAACATCGTCGACGAGGAATCGTCGGCCCGTGCCGGAGTTCCGCGAAACACTGTAAAGCGATCCAGCCGGCGCGATTCGTAGATGTTAACACAGTACCGCACATTGGCCGGGATCTCGGGATAGTCATAGCACTCGATAAGGACCAGGCGGTCAACAGAAATGCCGTGCTCCATCAGATCGCGCGCCATGCTGACGGCCGCCGAGGCCCCGTAGCTGTAACCGATCAGGTAGATGGGACCGCGTGCCCCAGGCTCCGCACTCTTCAATTCTGAAGTCAGGCGGGGGACATCGCAACTCCGTTGGAGGTGGGGGCAATAGCCACGATTTGACATCCGGGCGGCCATCCCAAACGCATCCGGCCAGTAGCCGATGACTCCACGAAACACGTAGACGTCCGGGTGAGGACCGTTCGGAATGGGTCCCTCGGCGCAGACTGCGGTTGAGACCCAGGTGCAGGTCAGCATCAGAGTTAGGACAACTCGCCCGCAATAGTTCACGACAAGTTCCCCAGAGTCGAACAAGCGCGCCTGAAATGGGCGTGCTTTCACAGTATTGGTTTATCGACTAAGTATTCCGCAAAACCCTCTCACACTCCGAACTTATTTCCACAAACGAGTCATTTTGTGCCGGTAAAACACGCACAGTTTGCCGACTCGGAATGGCTTACTATCTGCTCAATCGGGATTTCGCGTGGCGTACGAACCTGAACTAACCTCGGAATCGAAATTGTCCTGTTTCGCTCCGTACCCGTCCTCGTGAAAAAGCGGGCAAATCCTGGATTGTTAGAAACCTGCGAATACGCGGAGGGCGCGCTGGGCGCTGGTTAGTTGGTACCCCTATCATCGGCGGTTGCTCGAGTGCCCTGTGTCAGACCGGGACCTCACGCCGATGATTTCACCTCAGGGGATGACCGGTCCATGCTGCGTTTTGTTCGTGATTTGCTATTCCTCGGAGTGAAGAAGCAGTCGAGTTGGAAGTCACACAGTTTGTTCAGGCGAAAAGTGCCGGGATTTGGCAGGCAACTCGAGATCCTCGAGGGCCGCCGGATGCTGTCGGTGACACTGGGGCCCGGCGACATTGCATTTACCGGATTTCAAAGTGACGATCCCGATACATTCTCGTTCGTGCTGCTGAAGACTGTGGACAGTTCCACAGCGCTCTCGTTTACCGACAATGGCTGGAGCACGGCTCAGAACGGTTTTGCCAATACGGGCGAAAACACGCTGACGGTCACTTTCAACAGCAACTATAGCGCCGGTACGCAACTCGTCTTTCAAAATGGGGCAACGCCAGCATTTAAGACAGTCGTCGGTGGCACGAACGCGGGTAGCACGACGGGCAGCATGTCGGGCCTATCGACCAGCGGCGACTCGATCCTGGCTTATCAAGGGTCTGCACCCACGACGGGTAGTGCGACGAACTGGGTGGCGGGTATCAATGCGAATAGTGGCTGGCAGACCAATCCGGCCAATTCCAATGAATCAGACCTGCCTACCGCTCTGGTCAATGGGACAACGGCGATTGCGTTTTCCAGTAACAAAGACGATGGGGCACTCAACCTCACATCCGTGACCGGCACGGTGGCGCAGATTCGCGCCCTCGTCAACGACATCTCGAAATGGACATTGAGCGACACTGCGGGTGGAACCGCGACCGTCCCGCCGACGGTGACTTTCACCATCTCCGGCAGCAATAGCGCGCCCACCGGGTTGTCCCTGTCCAGTACCTCGATCGCTGAAAACAACGCCGCCAACGCCGCGGTCGGCACATTCACGACGACCGATCCGGACTCGGGTAATACGTTTACGTATTCACTGGTCACCGGAACCGGCAGCACGGACAACGGCAGCTTCAACATCAACGGCAACTCGCTGCGGGCGACTAGCGGCTTCGACTATGAAACGAAGAACAGCTACAGCATCCGCGTCCGGACCACCGACCAGGGTGGTTTGACGTTTGAGCAAACATTTGCCATCACCGTGACTGATGTGAATGAAGCCACGTCAGTACTCCTGAACGAAATTAAGGCCAACCCACCCGGCAACACAGCAGCGGGTGACAAATATCAGTACGTCGAACTGCGCGGCGCCGCCGGGGCGGCACTGACCAACGTCTACCTCGTGATGCTAGATGGCAATGGCAGCGATGTCGGAATCGCGAGCTACGTGATTGGACTCACGGGTAAGTCCCTGGGCTCGAATGGCCTGCTGATGATCAAGAGTCCTACTGCGGGACACTCAGCGGCCGCCGGAACGACTGTCGTGACCGATTCGAAGTTCGATTCGGTTAGCGGCGGGGTCTTGAGCAAACACACGGTCTCGTTCTACGTCGTCTCGGCGACGAGTGCTGTTGTCGAAGGGACTGACTACGATACCAACGACGATGGAGTGCTCGACCACCTGCCTGCCGGATTCACGGTGCTCGACAATGTCGGCTGGAGTGATGGGGATTCTGGGGACGTCGTGTACGGTGGCGTTTCCCTGACGCAAAACCAGGGAACTCCCGACGCGGCCACGCGATTCCCGAGCAATAATCTGACAGAGGTGGCCGCCTGGTTCAACGGCGATCTCTATGATGTCACCAACGATCCCTCGCAATTGCTGTACGATTCCACGCGTCACAGTACGAACTTGCCTCTGTCTCCGTCCGTCGCCGCGTTGACCCCTGGCGATGTGAACTTCACGGAACCACCGGTCATCACGACAAATTCTGGCCTGTCGGTGACCGCCGGCACGACGGCGAACGTCATCGCGGACTCCAGGCTTAAAGCGACCGACGCTGAACAGTCTGCCGCGCAATTGACGTTCACCATCACGGCTCTGCCGGCTTCGGGCACGCTGAAGTACAACAACGCAGCCGTGGTCGCGAATGTGACGACGTTCACGCAGGCTGACATCACCGCCAATAAGCTGACTTACGATGCGCCGTCGACTGCGGGCACCGCGAGTTTCTCGTTCAGCGTCAGTGATGGCACACAGGCGACAACCGGTACATTCGCCTTGACGATTCAGGCGTCAACGGACACGACCTTGCGATTCGTCGATTACAATATCGCCAGTTCAGGAGGCACCGGGGACCCACGAACCGGATTCAATACACTGCTCCAGGCCTTCAGCCAGGAATCGTACAACGGCGTTATCGCCCAGGTTGATCTATTTGTCTTTCAAGAAGTGAAAAGCCAGGCCACGACCTCGCAGTTCATTGTCGACGAACTTAATGGAATCTACGGGACCGGCGTTTATGGTCGCGGGACGCTCGATGGGTTTACGAGTGGTGCGGGCACTCAAGGCGTTGTCTATAACACGCACACCCTGCAGCTCGTCAGTGAGGCAACTGTCGGAGTATCGGGCGGTGCGTCACGTCAGACGATGCGTTATCTGTTTCACCCGATCGGCGGGACGACAACGTCCGACTTCTACGTTTACGACAGTCATTTAAAGGCTTCAGAAGGTTCGGCCGAGTCCGCGCAGCGGCTCGAAGAGGTCCAGGCGATCCGCGCCGATGCCGACGCGTTGGGGCAGGGCGTCAACATTGTCTATGCGGGCGATTTTAATCTGTATACGAGCACTGAAGATGCTTACCAGGAATTTCTCAGCGCTGGCAATGGCCAGGCTTTTGACCCCATCAATCGACCGGGCAGTTGGCACAACAACTCGACATTCGTAGGTATTGACACCCAGGCCCCAGCCGTCAGCCCGCCGGCCGGCCTCACCAGCGGCGGGCTCGACGATCGCTTCGACTTCCAGCTCATCTCAGGCGAATTGACCAATGGGCAGGGTTTGGAGTATTTGACCGGAAGCTATCATACCTTCGGTAATAACGGCTCGATCGCACTCAATCAGAGTATCAATGGCGCGGGCAGCACGGCACTCCCGAATCTCGCGAATCGCACGACGGTGCTCGACCTCTTGACGACGGTGACCGACCACCTGCCTGTCGTCGCCGACTATACGTTTACGGTCTCTGCCACGAATACGGCACCGACTGCGGTTGCCTTCACCAATACGACCACCAGCATCGCAGAGAATACGGCGATCGGCACGAATCTGAAGGTGGCCGACATCACGGTGACAGACGACGGCTTGGGAACCAATGCCTTGTCGCTCAGCGGAACAGACCAGAGCTTCTTCACAATCGTCGGAACCAGCTTGTACCTGAAAGCCGGCACCAGCCTGAACTTCGAAACCAAGTCGTCGTACAACGTCACGGTCAATGTGGACGACACAACCGTCGGCAGCACTCCGGATGTCTCGGCCAGCTTTACGTTGAATGTGACGAATGTCAACGAGGCACCGACCGCAGTCGCCTTCACCAACACAACGACCAGCATTGCAGAGAACACGGCAATCGGCACGAATCTGAAGGTGGCCGACATCACCGTGACAGATGACGCCTTGGGAACCAACACCCTATCGCTCAGTGGAACCGATCAGAGCTTCTTTACGATCATCGGCACCAGCTTGTATCTGAAGGCCGGAACCAGTCTCGACTTTGAGACTAAGGGGTCGTATGCGGTCACGGTCAATGTGGACGATACGACGGTCGGCAGTACGCCAGATGCCTCAGCTAGCTTCACGCTGAACGTGACTAACGTCAACGAAGCCCCCACTGCCGTCGCTTTCACCAACACCACGACCAGCTTGGCGGAGAACACGACGATCGGGGTGGATCTGAAAGTGGCCGACATCACGGTCACGGATGACGCCTTGGGAACGAACACCCTGTCGCTGAGTGGGGCCGACCAGGCAGTTTTTAAGATCATCGGCACCAGTCTCTATCTGAAAGCGGGCACCAGCCTCGACTTCGAGACGAAGACCACCTATGCCGTGATGGTGGGTGTGGATGACACAACTGTCGGCAGCACGCCAGATGCGTCGACCTCCTTCACACTGAATGTGACCAATGTCAACGAAGCACCGACCGTGGTCCTCTTCACCAACACAACAACCAGCGTTGCCGAGAACACGGCGATCGGCGTGGATCTGAAGGTCGCTGACATCAACGTCACCGACGATGCCCTGGGAACGAATACCTTAACGCTCGGTGGGGCCGACCAAGCCGTCTTCAAAATCATCGGCAGCAGTTTGTATCTCAAGGCCGGGACTAGCCTCGATTTCGAGACCAGGGGGGCCTATGCCGTGACTGTCAACGTCGATGACACGACCGTTGGCAGCACTCCGGATGCCTCCGCCAGCTTTACGTTGACGGTGACCAACTTGAACGAAGCACCGACCGCGGTTGGTTTCGCCAACACCACGTCGAGTCTCGCTGAGAACGCGACGATTGGCGTCGATCTCAAGGTGGCCGACATCAACGTGACTGATGACGTCCTGGGAACGAATACGTTGTCTCTCAGCGGCGCCGACCAGGCCGCTTTCAAGATTGTCGGCACGACCTTGTACCTGAAGGCCGGGACTAGCTTGAACTTCGAATCCAAGTCATCCTACGCAGTCACGGTGAATGTGGACGATACGACCGTTGGCAGCACTCCGGATGCCTCCGCCGGCTTTACGCTGAACGTGACCAACGTCAACGAAGCTCCCACTGCCGTCACCTTCACCAACACCACGACCAGCCTCGCAGAGAACACGGCAATCGGCACAAATCTGAAGGTGGCCGATATCAATGTGACCGACGATGCGTTGGGAACCAATGCTCTGTCGCTCAGTGGAACCGACCAGAATTTCTTCACGATCATCGGGACCAGTTTGTACCTGAAGGCTGGCACCGGTCTGAACTTTGAGACCAAGTCGACCTATGCCGTGACGGTAAATGTTGATGATGCGACGGTCGGAAGCACGCCGGATGCGTCGGCTAGCTTCACACTCAATGTGACTAACGTCAACGAGCCACCAACTGCAGTCGCGTTTACCAACACGACTACCAGCCTCGCTGAAAATACTGCGGTCCCGACCGACCTGAAAGTGGCCGATATCAACATCACTGACGACGCCCTGGGGACCAACACCTTGTCGCTCAGTGGAGCCGATCAAGCGTTCTTCAGGATCATCGGTACCGGACTGTATCTGAAGGCCGGCACCAGCCTCAACTTCGAAGCCAAGGCGTCCTATGCCGTCACGGTGAATGCGGACGATACGACGGTGGGCAGCACTCCCGACGCGACTGCCGGCTTCACGCTGACGCTAACCGATCTGAACGACAACGCCCCCGTCATCACGACCAGTGCTTCGCAGTCGGTCGCTGAAGGGACGACTCAAGTCGCCGTCCTGGTCTCAACGGACGCTGACACCGTGGGGACCAACCCCGCCACATTCAGCATTACGGGCGGTGCTGACATGGGTCTGTTCCAGATCGCCGGCAGCAATCTGCTGTTCAACAGTGCGAAGGACTATGAGATCGACGCCCATCAATACGTCGTGGAAGTGACCGCCTTCGATGGCGTCAACAGCACCGCCAGGACCATCACTGTCACGCTCACCGACGTCAACGATAACGCCCCGGTTATTTCGACATCCGCATCGCAATCGGTCGCTGAAGGAATGACGCAGGTTGCACTCTTGACCTCGACGGACTTGGACTCCGTCGGCATCAACCCGGCGACGTTTACGATTACAGGCGGTGCCGACATGAGTCTGTTCGGCATCGACGGCGGCAATCTGGTGTTCAACTCTCCCCGGGATTTCGAGACAGATGCCCACAGCTTCGATGTGGAAGTAACAGCCTTCGACGGTGTCAACAACACTTCTCTCACCATCAACGTGACCCTGACTGACGTCGATGAAGCGACGAACCAGGCACCGACTGGGGTCGGCTTCACCAACGCGACGACCAGCCTTGCGGAGAACACGGCCATCGGTACCGACCTGAAAGTGGCCACCATTGATGTTACCGACGACGGCCTGGGATCCAACATCCTGACGCTTAGTGGTGCCGACCAGGCCGCGTTCAAGATCATCGGCACGAGTCTCTATCTGAAGGCCGGCACCAGCCTCGATTTTGAGACCAAGTCCTCCTATGCCTTCACGGTGAATGTCGACGACACCACGTTGGGAGGCACGCCGGATGCCTCGACGAGCTTCACGCTGAATGTCACCAACGTCAACGAGATACCCTCAGTTGCCCTGACCAACACGACGACTAGCCTGGCAGAGAATACTGCGATTCCCGCCGACCTGCAGGTGGCCGACATCAACATCACCGACGATGCTCTCGGGACGAATACCCTGTTTCTCAGCGGAGCCGATCAGGATTTCTTCAAGATCATTGGCACGAGCCTCTACTTGAAGGTCGGCACCAGCCTGGACTTTGAAACGCGCTCGGCCTACACCGTGGCAGTCAACGTTGATGATGCTTCGGTCGGCAGCGTGCCGGATGCCTCGGTGAGCTTCTCGCTGAATATCACGGATGTGAACGACGCTCCCACCGCGATCAGTTTCATTAACGCGACAACCAGCATCGCAGAGAACACCGCAGTCCCGACGGACTTGAAGGTCGCGGACATCAACGTCACCGATGACGTTCTGGGCACCAACGCGCTGGCTCTCAGCGGGGCAGACCAGAACTTGTTCAAGATCATTGGCTCGAGCCTGTACCTGAAGGCCGGCACCACCCTGAACTTTGAGAGCAGGCCGTCCTACTCCATCATCGTGGGTGTGGACGACACAACCGTTGGCAGCGCGCCTGATGCCTCCGCCAGCTTCACGCTCAGTGTGACAGATGTCAACGAAGCACCAACGCTGATCGCCGTCGCCAATACGACCACCAACCTGGCGGAGAACACGACGATCTCGACTGACTTGAAGGTGGCCGACATCAGCGTGACCGACGACGCCCTGGGAACAAATATCCTGTCGCTCACCGGGGCCGACCAGGCCGCGTTCAAGATCATCGGCACGAGTCTCTACCTGAAGTCTGGCAGCAGCCTCGACTTTGAATCAAAGTCGTCCTATACAGTCACGCTGAATGTGGACGATGCGTCGGCCGGCAGCACGCCCGATGCGATTACCACTTTTACGCTGAATGTGACCAATGCGAACGACGCTCCTTCGGCGATCGCGTTTGCCAACACGACGACCAGCATCGCGGAAAATACAGCGGTGCCGGCCGACTTGAAAGTGGCCGACATCAACGTCACCGATGACGTCCTGGGAACGAATACTCTGTCGCTCAACGGGGCTGACCAGGGAGTTTTTAAGATCATTGGCACGGGACTGTATCTCAAGGCGGGAGTGAGCCTCGACTTTGAAACGAAGTCGAACTACACGGTGACGGTGAACGTGGACGACACGACGGTTGGCGGTACGGCCGATGCCTTGGCGACTTTTGCGCTAGCGATCACCAACGTCAATGAAGCGCCCACTGCGGTGGCCTTCACCAATACAACCACAAGCCTTGCCGAGAACGCGGCGCTCCCGGGCAACCTAAAGGTGGCAGACATTTCGATCACCGACGATGCCCTGGGAGCGAACACCCTGTCACTGACTGGAGCTGACCAGAACTTCTTCACGGTCATCGGCACCAGTCTGTATCTGAAGGCCGGGACCAGTCTGAACTTCGAAGCCAAGTCGATCTACGCTGTCACGGTAAACGCCGACGACACGACGATTGGGAACTCACCTGATGCCGTGGGCAACTTTACGTTGAATGTGACCAACGTCAACGAAGCACCGACCACGATCGGCCTGGCCAACACGATCAGCAGCCTCACCGAGAACACGCCGATCAATGCGGACTTGAAAGTGGCGGACATCAACGTCGCCGACGATGCCCTGGGAATCAATACCCTATCGCTCAGTGGAGCCGACCTGGCGTCATTCAAAATCATTGGCACGAGCCTGTACTTGAAGGCCGGGACAAACCTGAACTTTGAGGCGAAAGCATCGTATACAGTGACCGTGAATGTGGACGACACGTCGGTCGGGGGAACACCAGACGCTTCAACTAACTTGACACTCAACATCACGAACCTGGACGAAGCGGCACCGACGGTGACCTCGGGGGGAACGGCCGCAGCGATCAATGAAAACAGCGGTGCGAGCCAGGTGATCTACACCGCAACCGCAATCGACACAGGTGACATCTCATCCGGGCCGATCACCTTCAGCCTGGGTGGCGCGGACGCCGGCGCATTCAGCATCAACAGCAGCACGGGTGCCGTAACGTTGACGACCAATCCCAATTTCGAAGTCCGCCCGAGCTACAATTTCACGGTGACCGCGACCGATACTGCGGGCAATGCCTCGGCGGCAAAGCCCGTGACTCTAGCGATTAACAACCTGGATGAAGTCGCTCCCACAATCACGTCGGGATCAGTGGCCGCTGCGATCAATGAAAACAGTAGCGCGGGGCAGGTCATCTATACCGTGACAGCGAGCGACTCGGGTGACATCTCGGCCGCGCCGGTGACCTTCGGTCTGGGAGGGGCGGATGCCGGAGCTTTTAGCATCAACAGTACGACCGGGGCTGTCACACTCGCGGGCAATCCCAACTTCGAAGCGAAGGCGAATTACAGCTTCACTGTGACTGCGACCGATGCTGCCGGAAATGCCTCCGCCGTGAAGACCGTGACTCTAGCGATCAACAATGTGGACGAAGCTGCTCCAACGATGACTTCGGGAGCCACGGCCACGACAATCAACGAGAACAGCGGCGCGGGCCAAACGATCTACATCGCGACAGCGACCGACGCAGGCGACATCTCGGCCACACCGATTATGTTCACCTTGGGCGGTCCGAACGCCGCCGCATTCAGTATTAATGGCAGCACGGGCGTCGTGACGCTGAAGGCCAATCCCAACTTCGAAGCCCAGGCGAACTACAGTTTCACCGTGACTGCGACCGATGCCGCGAACAATGCCTCCGCAGCCAGGACCGTGACGCTGGCAATTGCGAATCTGGATGAGGTCGCTCCGACGATCACATCGAGCACGACGGCAGCGGCAATCAATGAAAACAGCGGTGCGGGTCAAGTCGTCTACACCGTCACGGCGACCGATGCTGGCGATATCTCAAGTGGACCGATCACCTATAATCTGGGAGGTCCGAATGCTGGCTCGTTCAGCATCAATGTGAGCACTGGGGTCGTGACGCTGACGACCAATCCCAACTTCGAAGCCCGTTCGGCTTACACTTTCACGGTGACCGCGACCGATGCCGCTGGAAATGCCTCCGCAGTAAAGACGGTCACACTGGCGATCAACAATCTGGACGAAGTTGCCCCGGCCATTACATCGGGCACAACGGCCGCGGCGATTGACGATAACTCCGGAGCGGGGCAGGTGATCTACGTGGCGACGGCCAGCGACTCGGGTGACATCTCGGCTCAGCCAATCACTTTCAGCCTGAGTGGCCTCGACGCCGCAGCCTTCAGCATCAATGGCAGCACTGGCGCGTTGACGTTGACGGCCAATCCAGATTTCCAAACCAAGTCGAGCTACAGCTTCACGGTCACCGCCACTGACGCCGCGGGTAACGCCTCGGTGCCGAACACCGTGACCCTGGCAATCAATTCGACCAACAGCGCCCCGACCGCAGTCAGTTTCAGCAACACAACGATTAATATCGCGGAGAACACGGTAATTGGTTCCGACCTTAAAGTGGCGGAGATTAACGTCACCGACGATGCCCAGGGGACTAACACTCTTTCGCTCAGCGGAACCGACCAGAACTTCTTCAGGATCATCGGCACCGGTCTGTACCTGAAGGCCGGCACCAGCTTGAATTTTGAGGCTCGGTCGTCCTACTCCGTAATGGTGAATGTGGACGACGCGACGGTCGGCGGCTCACCGGACGCGACCGCCAACTTCACCCTGCACGTCATCGACCTGAATGAAGCCGCTCCGGCGTTCACTACGGCCGCAGACTTTCACGTCGCTGAGAATCTATTAGCGATTGGAACAGTTGTCGCAACGGACGCCGACGTGCCGGTCCAAACGGTCACATATCGCATTTCGGGGGGAGTGGATGCCGGGGCGGTCTCGATCTCAAGCACGGGAGCCCTGACCTTCAATGTCGCCCCCGACTACGAGCATCCGGCAGACTCCGATGGGAATCAAGTTTACGACGTGCAGATCACGGCCGACGACGGTGCAGGCCTTTCCACGACACAGGCCATCACCATCACCGTTGCGGATGTGAATGAGCCACCTCAACTGGCAGTGGGTGGCCCCGCCGTGACTTGGATCAAAAAGCAACCCGCCGTGACAGTCCTTCCTGCGCTGACCGTGGGAGATTCGACGACACCCGGTGGTGGAACTTTGACGATTCAGATGGCGGCCAATGGATCTCGGAAGAAGGCACGTGATCTGTTGACGACTCCTGCGACGGGCGCGTTAGGAACGAGTGCCGGAATGCAGTTCAGTAACGGCACGCTGACCTTACAGATTGATCTGGGACCGAACGTCACCGGAGCGGCGGTGCAGTCATTCCTGCGGGGCATCAAGTTCTTGACCAAGGGCGCCGGACTGAAAGTGACCACCCGGACGATCCACGTCACGCTGTCGAATTCACACGGCGAATCCAGCTCCGTGTCGCAGACGATCAACGTGCTCAAGAAGGCCTGACAGACGCTGCTGAGACTGGCGTAACCAGCCAGTCGTGAAGAATGCGATTGTCACGCCACGTACAGGTGGTCTCTCACGCTACGCGACTTCTTTGAACTCTTTGATTTCTTCGACCCGTCCTAAATCTACTCTCAACTTCCTCCCCTCTACTTTCTCGCTCGCTTGTTTGCCCGCGGAATTCGGGAAGATTGTGAATCTGTTTGCACGGCGATTAAACTGTGAATTACTCAAGCGTACCATGACCTCACCGGCGAATTGATCGACGTGAATTACGATGCCTCTGCGATGATCCGGGACCGGGTCGATGATCTCTATCGTTCCGAGGCCCGGCGGGTGTTTGCTTCGCTGGTCAGGTTGTTGAATGATTTCGATCTGGCTGACGATGCCATGCATGAGGCTTTCGCGGCGGCGATTGAGTCCTGGCAACATGACGGGGTGCCCGCAAATCCCAGGGCGTGGTTGATCTCCACGGGGAAATTCAAGGCGATTGATTCGCTGCGACGTCAAGGGCGATTGAAGGAGCATCAGACGGAGATCGTATCCCGATTGGACGAGGTCGCTGACGAGAATGCCGTCGGTGCCGCGACGGAAATCGAAGATGATCGGCTGCGTCTGATCTTCACGTGTTGTCATCCGGAGATTGACTCGAAGTTGCAGGTGCCATTGACGCTACGCGAAGTCTGCGGACTGACTACTGAGGAGATTGCTCACGCGTTCCTGACATCCAAGGCGACGATGGCTCAGCGGATCGTGCGCGGCAAAGCGAAGATTCGCGAGGCCCGCATTCCGTATGTCGTTCCGTCCTTAGCTGATCTGCCCGAGCGGCTCGACGCGGTGCTGGCGGCCATCTATCTGGTGTTCAATGAAGGGTATTCGGCGTCGCAGGGGGAATCGCTGATCCGGGTTGATCTCACTGCCGAGGCCATTCGACTGGGGCGGTTACTTCTCGACTTGCTCCCCGATCCAGAGGTCAAAGGGCTGCTGGCCTTGATGCTGCTGCACGAATCCCGACGGGAGTCGCGTGCTTCTCCTGACGGTGAAATCGTTCTGCTGGAAGACCAGGATCGTTCGCGTTGGAACCAGACCATGATTTCCGAGGGGACGGCCCTGGTGGAGCAGGCTCTGCGGTCGCGGAGGTTTGGGGCGTACACCCTCCAGGCGGCCATTTCCGCCATCCATGCCGAGTCCGCCACTGCCGAACAGACTGACTGGAATCAGATCGTCATGCTGTACTCGGTCTTACTGCGGATTGATCCTTCTCCAATCGTCGAACTCAATCGGGCCGTCGCGGTGGCGATGCGGGACGGTCCGGAGGCGGGTCTGGAGATTATTGACCGCATCCTCAGCCGGCGAGAACTCAGCAAATACCAGCTCGCCTACTCGGCCCGCGGTGAATTGCTTCGACGGGCGGGCAAAACGGCCGATGCTCTGGCTGCGTTTCAGCAGGCACTGGAACTCGCCCGGCAGGAACCGGAGAAGCGGTTTTTGGCGGCAAGAATCAGGGAACTGAATCGCTGATTCCACTTTTTTAGAAAACGTTGTCTGCCGTGTCGATTTCGGCCCGTCTCCAATCGACTATTGGAAACGAGATTGGCGGCGGTCGGCGCTCAGCCAGTTTAGACGGACAACTTAGCAAAGGAGAATTCGCCATGAAATATGTGTGTTTAGGTTTCTACGATGAAGCGAAGTTCGCTGAGATTCCGGAGGCGGAGGCGCTGAAAATGATGGAAGAATGTTTTGCCTACGACGACGAACTGCGGCGAGGCGGGCATTTCGTGGGAGGCGAAGCGCTCGATAGCTACCGTAACGCGGTCACATTGAGGATGAAGAATGGCGAGGTCGAAGTCACCGATGGTCCATACGCGGAGACTAAGGAAACGCTCGGCGGCATCCTGCTGCTGGAAGCCCGTGACCTGAACCACGCGATCGCACTGATGTCGAAGCACCCGGGGGTCAAGAACGGACCATTCGAGATCCGGCCGGTCAATGAAGCGATCAATCAACTCTTTGCCGAGCGAAGTGCGAAGATCGCTAAGGTATAGACTGCGGAGGTGATTGCGGTGCCGTAAGGGAAGCGGCTATTGTGATTCGAGTCGATGGGAGGGTGAGGCTCCCGCCGAACCGCAAGCGTCTATCGGCCCTCGCTAGACTATGCGGTTCGGCGGGAGCCTCACCCTCCCATGACGTTGAAATATCCGTCACGGCGTAGCCCTAAAGGGGCGGGGCTCGCCTGCCTGATTGACTTTCGGTCGTCGCATGCAACCGAGAGCACGGTCGGCTGTTCTTTCAGCGCGTGCACCGTCATTGGAAGGTGTTAGCTCGTCATCGACACGATTTCCGATTCGTGCAAATAGCTGAGATCGACGGGGTAGTTCCGCCAGCGGATGGAGTAGTACTTCTCAAACCAGTCCTGAATATCCCGTTCCAGCGACAAGTCATACTCGGGGGATACGTGCAGTGTCTTACCGGTGAGAACTTCGCGAATTTCTCCCTGATCGACCAGGATGTGCCCCGATTTGATCACCGTCCGCGGCATCTCGAACATCGTCTCTTTGTTTTCATGCGGCGTATAGATCGTGATGTCGGCGTCGGCACCCGGGCCGAGATGGCCCTTGTTCTTCAATCCCAGGATCCTGGCGGGGCCGGCGCGAGTAATGATGGCGATCTCGTTCAACGTGTACTCGCGAGTCAAGTCTCCCAACATCGAACGCTCGCGGACCATCGGGTGGCAAGTCTTCAAGATGTCCTGACGGTAGGTGCGATCCATCAACAGGCGGATAATCTGGGGATAGGCCAGGAACGATCCGCCGTTGGGATGATCGGTGCTCATGACCACGCGCCACGGATCGGTGACGAGCAGATACCACTCCAGCCCGATCGCCCATTGCAAGGCATGAATCAGGGACTTGTTCTTGTACTTGATGGGGGTGATACCACAGCCGGATTCCATCTCCGTATCACCGCTGAACCACTTGCCGCCGTAGACCTTGGACAGGTAATAACCCAAGGGGCCGTCACCCGTCATGCTGGTCGTTTCGCCGAACAGTACCTGGCCGACGTCGACCGTCAAATTGGGATGTGAATTCACATAGTCGGCGAGTGGCGCCACTTTGCTGTTGAAGGTGTTCTCGTCGGCATCTCCGCCACCGTAGCTGTGAAACTGCGCATGCGTGATATGCCCGCGATAACCCTCCAGTGCCTCCATCGTTTGCAGCGTCGTTGTCCAGTTACCCGGCATCCCCAGGTTGTTGCAGTGGATGTGTACCGAGTGCGGCAATTTCAATGAATCAGCAGCCCACGACACCCCCTGGATAATCTGGCGCGGTGTGATGTTGAAGTGGTCAACCTTGGAGTCCAGGCCGCTGACATTACCTGCCTGGTGACTCTTCCAGACCTCCACGCCGCCGGGATTGACCAGCTTGGCAGCGAATCCCTTGGTCGACGCCAGCAACCAGGCCACAAACGTCTTTAGCTGCTCGGGCTCATCGCGCTGAATCGCCTGCATCACATAGTGGTTATTTCCCATCAGGACATAGAAGCCCTTGTCGATACAGGGCGTGTCCTCGAATTCCTCGTGCGCGTGACGGGCTCCGAGCGGCGGGATGGCGGCGTCGAATGCGGTAGTGTACCCCATTCCAATATACTTATAGCCGGTGGCAAACGTGCTGGGGACGCTGCCCATCGTTCCACTATGAGTGATCTTGTTGCTGTGCAACAACTCACCCTTTCGCTTGTCTTCCGGCCGCATTTTGCGAGCCACATTCACTTTGGGGCCGGCGATGTGGCAATGCATGTCGATGCCGCCAGGCATCACGACGAGTCCCGAGGCATCAATAATCTTGACAGGCTTTATATCGGGATCGGTTGGTGCGGCGACGATCTTGCCATCAGCAATCCACAGATCACGTACGAGTCCGTCGATGCCGTTGGTTGGATCGTAGAGAGTGCCGCCAGAGACTTTGGTGTATTCGGTGGTCATGCAGGACGTTTCATCAATGATGGGAACTGGCGAACTGGAAACGCAGTCGGCTTACATCCCCCTCGGGCGGGTGCCACTGGCTGTGCCAGTGCTGAGGCGGACTCTGGCGTCACAAAAGAGCACTGGCATAGCCAGTGGCCCACAATCCTAAGGCCGCAACACAGCTTTAGCTCGTGATGCCCTTGATCTTCTTCACACGACGCTCGATCTGGGTGAGGACTTCGAAGTCACTGGGATTGGGCGATTCGCACGAGGGGCGCAGAGGAATCGGAACGTCATCCATGCGATACACGGTACCGCCGGTATGGATGCCGTAGGTCGCGACCGTGAAGGCGACCGCAGCGGCCCGGCTGGTGGGCGTTTCCTTCGTGTCGAGGGCGATGAATGGAATCGATGCCAGATGGCGCCGAGCTGGTTCGGAAAAGTTGGCCATCGGATCGCAGGCAATGGTCATTCCGCTGTCGGCTTCGCCATTGGCCAGTGTGTCCGAAGTCGTGTATTCACCCGGGTTGAAGCGGGGGTAGCCGCGTGAATGGTTCACTCCAAACGGATAACCGGTCCGCCACGCGACGACATTGTCAGCACCCGTCACGTTTCCGTGGCCGCGGTTCGGCTTGGCGACGAAGCGGGTGTAGGCATTCATATCACGCGTCAGGGCCAGCAAGGCTTCGCTGTTGGCATGTTTGCCACGCGTCATGGTGAGTCCCATGCCGAAGAAGATCACGCCGAACTTGCACGCTTTCATGCGAGCCATCAAGTCTTGCCAGACCGAAAGCTCAACCCCGGTATCTCGTTTCACAATTTCGGGGTCGAGTTCAACACCTTTGGCCAAGGCTCGCAGGGTCCACAAACCCTCGAAGTCGGCTCGCGGCTTGATCTGCACGAAGATATCGGCCGTCTTGGCACTTTTGGTCTTGCGCACGTCGACGATCACACAAGTGCGATCTTTACGGCCATTGGGAACAAACATCCCCTTCGGCATCAGGCTGTATTTGGTGAAATGGCGAGGATGGCTCTCGGCCGGATTCGAGCCCCAGAAGATGATCATGTCGCCGCGATTCAAGAGGCACGCGGGCGCCAAATCAGGATCTCTCCCTTACCTGGAACCGACGTGTCTCCCCGGTATTTCTCGTAGCCGCCGGCGGTTGTTTCATGAGGAATCGTCAGTCCGATCGCCTCTTGCAGGTGTTTTGCATAAATCCGCACGAAGACCGGATTGTCCATGCCGGAACGCATGAACGTGGGCAGCATCTTCAGTGGTTTGAGCGAAATAATTGTCCCCCGAATCATCCACGCACCGGTCCGAATTTCGGCTCCGCTGCAGAGGACGATCGTCCCACCCTTCATCTGCAAGCCGCAAAAGTCGCGCACGAGTCCCTTAATTACGATGAGACCGCGCCGCATCCGCATGCCGACTTCCAGACCGGCGGTGCCCCCGATCACAATCATGCCATTCTGCATTCCCTGCAGGCTGCCCCGGTAAGCCGCGCCAATCTGTCCCCCCGCATTGCCGGCGATTCGAATCACGCCGTTTTTCATTTCGCCACCAACCCAATCGGCAGCATTCCCGGTGACGTCGATCGTGCCACCCTTCATGTAGGCGCCGAGGTGCGTCCCTGCATTCCCCACGATGTTGATCCGGCCCCGCGTCATCGCGCGGCCGATCCACTTGACTCGTCGGGCATCGCCCCGGATCTCGAGTTCGTCGCTGGCTTCGCCTTCCACGTCGAAGAAATCGTCGACGCGCAATTGGCGTTTCCCGAGGAACACCGGCAGAGCACGGATGGCGGCATTGTCGAGACTGACCATATTATCGGGCGAGAGAATTTCCGCCTCGAGGGGGACGGTCGGCTGATCTTTCAGGGTGAACACAATCATTGGAGGTCTGTCGCACCAGCGTACCGCACGCGGCTCGCGTGCATGGTCGGTCAGTTGTCCCTGCACGCGAGCCGCATGCACTACGTCAATTTAAGGAGCCAATGTACGAGTCAGTCTACGGTGTCTTCTGATACGAGCAGTCGGCCATCTGCATGCCGTGAACCCGCTCTGCGTCAACGGGATAGTTATCGAAGGACATGGTGTATTGCTCTTCGAACTTTTCGCGAAGATAGCCTTCGATGTCCGGATTGTAGTGCGGTTGCACGACGAACTCGTGGCCGTCGCGGGTGGACTTGATGTCCCCCTCTTCGACCGCCAGCTCTCCCCCCTTAATGACATAGCGTGGATAACGAAACAGCAGTTCTCCATCCGCCTTCTCATTGTAGATGGCAATATCCGCGTCCGCTCCGATGCCCAGATGGCCCTTCTGTTTCATTCCCAGTGCCCGTGCGGGACCGGCGCTCGTCAGGATGGCGACTTCATAGAGCGAATATTCACGGTCGATCTCGTCGAGGAAGATCCGGCTGAGTGCCGCTTCGGGCAGCTTACGCACTTGCTCCATGCGGAAGTCGGCATTCATCAGCATGTGGATGATTTCAGGGTAGCGCCAGAAGCAGGCGCCATTGGGATGATCGGTCGTCAGAAAGATCCGCCAGGGATCATCGATCAACAACAGCAGTTCCAGTCCGACGGCCCATTGCACCGCATTGACCAGGTTGCTGCCCTTGTAGGTGTAAGGGACGATGCCGCAGCCCGTTTCGTTTTCGACATCGAGGTTACCCCATTTGCGACCGGTCAGCTGATACAGCAAGTGTTGCCAGGGACCATCGGCGGTAATCGTCACTGCGTTACCGAACAGGACTGCACCAGCGTCGCATGTCAGATTGGGGTGTGCATTGAAGTAGTCGGCGATGTGCACCGACTCGCTGCGCATGTTGTGCCAGTCGTCACCTCCATACGAATGGAATTGCAGATGAGCCATGTGAGCTCGGTTGCCTTCGAGCATTTTCATGGTCTCCAGAGTGGTGGACACATTCCCTGGTATGCCGAGATTGTTGCAATGTAAGTGCATGGGGTGGGGCAACTTCAGCTCATCGCAAATGCGGGCGAGGTTCGAGACAATCGTACCCGGAGTCACCTTGTTGTAGCCGGAGACGGCCTCGTGCATATGATTCGCGTTCTTGCCCCATTTCCAGGCTGCGACTCCACCCGGGTTAACCGCCTTCACGCCATAGACCTTGGCTGCCGAGATCATCCAGGCGGTGACATCTTTGGCGCGTTCATATTCACCTTTCTCCAGGAGATCCATGACGAGTTCGTTGTTGGCCATCAATAGGCAGCAAGCCTTGTCAACGATTGGAGTGTCCCGCAACTCTTCATGAGTATGCTTGGCCGATAGGACGGGTACCGCCGCTTCGACGACGGTGGTGTATCCCATCCCCGCGTAGAGGTAGCCTGTGGCGAATGTCGTGGGCGTCGCACCGCCGATTCCTAGGCGAGTATCGGCAGTATGCAGAAACTTCGCCGCAGCACGCTGGTTTTCCGGAGTGAGCGCCCGGGCAAAATTGAGAGCGGCACCGGCGACGTGTGTATGAATATCGACCCCACCGGGGAAGATAAACATACTCGACGCATTGATAATGCGGGCTCCCGCCGGTACATCGGCCACGATCTTGCCATCCAAGATGCAAATGTCTTTGACCACACCGTTCACACCGTGCGCCGGGTCGTAGACCTTTCCACCAGTAATCCGCAGCATTTCGTGTCGAGCTTTCTGTTGGTAGGTCTGCTATGTATTCCCGGCTAGGCCACGTCAGAAGCCGCGACTTTCGAACCCGGCAGCCAGGCCGGCTTTCTCAGAACGGCCTGGATGATCCTTTTCACGACTTCCTCATCGCTGGGATAAGGCGATTTCAGGGCTGGTCGCAGCGGCAGGGGCACTTCGTCCATCCGATATGCGGTCCCCGGCGAACTGATCCCTGTCGGTGACGTCGTGATGTGGACTCGTGAAATCTGGCTGGTGTAGGTCACCTTCGGATCGAGCACGATGGTCGGCACGCGACGCAAGGTGTCGATGCCCGGCTGCGGCATCGTCGCCCCTGGATCAGCGCCCAACACCAGACACGCGTCAATGTCACCCCGGACTAGCAAGTCGACCGTGGAGAATTCCCCAGGATTAAATCGCGGGAATCCACGACATAGGTTGACCCCGAAGGGATACCCTGTCGTCCAGCGCAGCACCATGTCCGCACCGGCCACGTTGCCGTGACCACGCATCGGCATGGCGACGAATTTCGTGAACGCGTTCATCTCAGCGGCCAGGGTCAGAATCTGGGCCGAATTCATGTGCTTGCCGCGCGTCATCGATAGCCCCATGCCGAAGAAGATGACGCCGAACTTACAGCGTTTCATCCGATCGACCAGGTCTTGCAACTGCTCCATCTTGAGGCCGGTCTCTTCCACGAGAACCGGATCAACGGGTTGCCCCTTCACCATGGCGCGGATCGCCGAGAGCATTTCGAAATCTTTACTCGGACGCACCTGCAGGAAGATATCCGCTGCCTTGACGCTCATTGTTTCGCGAATATCGACCAGCACCATCGTGCGGCCTTTGCGGCCTTCCGGGATGAACTTGCCCTTCTGCATGATGGTGTATTTGGTGAAATGCCGCGGATGACATTCCGCCGGGTTCCCCCCCCAATAAATGATCAAATCCGCCCGGTTTTTGACTTCGCCGAGCGTGCACGAGACTTTACCACCCAACTGGGCGGCGATTTCGGTGGGACCGTGTCACAATGATGTGTGACTGTCAATCACCGCTCCAATCTTTTCTGCCAGCGAGACGGCTTCCCGCTGGGCCTCGCAGGTCACGTTGCTGAGGCCATAGACCAGCGGCATGTGGGCCTTGTAGAGATAGTCGGCAGCGGCTTCGATGGCATCTTCAATTGACGCTTCTTTACCGTCAATCAAGGCCTCGGGATAGATCTTCTCGGCGTTGTGGTTCATGAACCACGACTTGCCGAGACTGCAGGCCGCTTTCGTTTCGACGATCTTGTTCCCTTCGGCGTGAACTTCGATGTCGTCGCACACGCACCCGCAGAAGGTACACGTGGCGTTTTTGATGATGGTCAGACTCATGAAGTACCCCGGCGCAGAGACCTATCGGAGACTGGATGCGAACGCTTATGGCTGCTTGACTTCGTCGGAACCACCCGGACCGGGCGGTACTAGGAACGTTCAACCCAGCTCCCGGCCAAGGCAACTGCCTTTGATCCGTTGGGGCTGAAATCGGCCATTTTCGATCTCCACCCAGGCGGGCTGATCATCGGCTTCCGGATTGATCCGGTAAGACGATTGGCCCGTACCAATCAATTCGTTCGGATTATGTGCTTCTTGCATGATGAAGTCACCTTTGTATCAACTGACACGGCATCAACTGACCCACGTCAGAAAACGCCCTAATACCTTACGCAGAATGCTCTGGGAAAGTCATGTTGGGAGTCTGCCCCGCGGCAGCCGGCTCAACTTCCACTTCCCAGTTCTTCGACTCCGGCATGCCGGTGCCGTCGGTGTACTGTCCCATCAACTTGCAAGTGGGTGGTCCGTACGGAATAAAAATCAATCCGGTCGGGACTTTCCCCTCTTTGCAGAAGAAAATGACTTCCCCATTATCTGACCACACCCGGACAGTACCGCCACTGGCGATCCCTTCCAGTTTCATGTCTTCAGCGTTCATGATCATTGTGTTGGTCAGAGTCTGGTACTCTTCACTATTCTTACCCACATTGATCTGCTGCCCCTGCTTGGTCGAACGACCGGCATTCATGATGTAACGTCTGCCATCCGTCATCGACCAAATCCTCATGTTACGATCAGAAAACAACTCCAATTCCGGCAGCGACCACACTGATCCGCCCCGAGCAGTTAAGTACCTCAGTATAGACGTTAGTCGTTGTGGCGTATAGGCAAATCGGATTTCATTGATGTATAATGCCAGAGGATCCTTGGGGCTACCGCTCGGTCGCCCCGCCGGAGATTGCTCCCGCTCGGTATTTTTCCCGCAATTGAGCCGCGACGAGCGCAATTGCCGAGAGTTTCTTCTCCGCGATCTCCGCTGAACTGACCGGATTGTCGCCGAATGTCGCAAAGCCACAATCGGGGTTGAGTAGGACTCGGTCGAATCCAAACAATTGGATGGCCTGTTCCGCTTTGTTGCGGATCTCCTCGGCCAACTCAACATGCGAAGTCTTCTGATTGACGACGCCAACCCCAATTCGCAATCGCTCCGGAAGAGCCGCCAGAACTTCCAACTCGCCTGCTCGGGGAGTACACATCTCGAGCATCAGCGTCCCGACTCCCACCTCGCGCAGGTACGCCAATAGGGGCCGATAGTCGCCGCGCAAGGCCACCGACTCATCCGGCGACCAGTTACCGCGGCAGATATGTAAAGCGGTACGTTGTGTGTCGACTCCCGCCACGACACGATTCAACAGGTCCAGTGCGAATCGCAGTTCTTCGTGGGCATCTCGCTTCTCGCCCAATGCCCCGCACATAAATGTTCGATTGCCGCGGCTCTGGCTGAACACAACTTCTGTCAACACTGGTTCGTCAAACTGGACCAGTGATACGCCGTCCGCCAGCAGCGCGAACAATTCTTCTCGCAAGACGCGAACGATATCATCCGAAAGCGCTTCGCGAGTGGCGTAGGCGCGATCTGAGATACATTCCATCCACATCGTACGGGTGAGCAGATAGGGCCCCGGAAGCGCGACCTTTCGCGGCTTATCGGACACCGTCTTCAGGAAGTGCGCTTCGTGAAGGGCCAGGGGGTGACTGCGACCGAGACGACCAAACACCGCCGGATGACGCACCGTTTCGGCGGGAACATCCAGAGCCCGCAATTCCCGTTCGAATTCCACCGGATCGTTGACATACGGCAACAAATCGGTGACCGGAATCAATTGGCAATTATCGAGTAACGCCCCCACAAAACTGGCATAGCTGTCTCGTCGTTGCTCGCCATCCGTCACGACATCGACTCCGGCCCGCAGTTGAGCCGCCACACACAGTTGAACGGCATCATTGGCCGTCCGCTGGAATTCGGACTCGGCCAGCCGCCCTTCGATATGTTCGTGAGTCGCCTGCAGCATCCAGCGTGGACGTGGCCAGCTTCCGATCCCCATCACTGACAGTGGTAGAATCGCAGGTGCCGGCGCGATCGTGGGCAACGATGACGGCACCACAACCGGTTTCACTTCAGCCGGCAACGGCATCGCCGACCGAACCGACGCGATAGGCGCCGCGGGACGTTTCACAGTCTCTGCCGGCGGCACGAAGGTCCGCTTGGAGACCAGGAAACTCCACGTTCCCTCCGCACGCACGCAAGAAACAAGCTCATTCTTCGTCATGCGGCACCACGCCGGCAAGTCTTCTTCCACGGACGATTCCTGCGAGCGAATCTCCAGCAACTGCCCATCGACCAGGGGATCGATATGCTTGCGAATCAATAGCAGCAACCCATTGCCGCAATCGAGCGTCCCGCCATCGAACGTGACGGCAGCGGGCCACCGGTGGCGCTCTACGTAATCCATCGATCGTGCTCCGCTGAAGACGGTCAGAAGGAGACCGAAGAAGCACCGTCAGACAGAAATTCGACCAGCTTGGCACCGCCGACAATCGTCGCCCCGGCGACCAGTTTGGTTTCATCCAACTGGCGACGTTTGAAGCAGGGTGAGCAAACGAAGATCTTTCCACCAGCGGCGGCGAAATTCGCCATCAGGTCCTTCAACGGGGCGAAACCCTCTTCGTGAATATCGTCTGCGTATCCCTGTTGCGACAGCCGGACTGCTTCGGCCATCAGAAAGACCATGGTGTCCTTTTCCGAGCCCAGTGCCGCGTTGGCGATCACGAAGCCGACTGTTGCTTTGTCGGTATTATCTTTGGCGAACGTTTGTGTCACGCAGAATTTGCCGGCCATGAGAAGTTGCTCCTGTGATGAAGTGCAAGGTGTGAAATGAGGCTCTAATCTGAAAATGTGTCGGTCGGTCGATCAGGAAGACCTGCGTTCAATGACATATTCTGGCGGAGTGGCACTCAAGAGTCGATGCCCCGTCATCCGGCACCATGCCGGCAGGTCCTCCGGCACGCCGGGATCGCTGGCAATCAACTTGAATTGAGAGCCTGCTGGCAAGGGCGTCAATCGCAGTTTCAATTCGAGAATCAGCTCACCGCAACCCATTGCGCCTGCATCCCATTCCGGCCGCTGTCCACTGAATGTCATGTTTTTGTCGCCAACTGCATCTTGACGCTAATCGAACAATGGATCGTTAATGAATCCGGCAGTATCTCGCCGATTTGCGATAGGGATATCGAAGGAGCTCGTATCTTACTGCCGTTGATTTGCGAAGTTCAACTGAATCAGAAATATGTAAATCTGTTGACGCGTAGTGACCGGAAACTGTAGACTCTGGCCGTTCGGATCGTAGCAGCCCCGATACCGAGTTTCTGTTGATGTACGCCATTTATCACTTGTCGCCAGTCTTGCCACCGGTTCTTAGCCGGCGAGGGATTGTCGTCGCTCGCCCCGGCTTCACCTGACTGCGTTGCCATTTCTAACTGCGTCGCAGTTTTCTCATTTTCATTCGCCGTACTCCTTATCACGCACAAATTGCGTGAGTTGCGGTATTCAAATCGCCTGCGAGCATAAGCTCTCCTCGGGCAATTTGGCGAATCCACACCGACGGACGCATTAATCGGCGTCTATCATTTTGACTCCTATTTTTCCCGTTGAGGACACAGTTATGCATTCACTTCGTCGTCGCTCCAACCAGGGCAGTCATGGTCAAAACCGCCCCGGCTTCACCTTGATTGAACTGCTGGTCGTCATTGCGATCATTGCCGTTCTGATCGGATTACTATTGCCAGCCGTACAACAGGCGCGGGAATCGGCCCGGAAGAATCAGTGCGCGAATAACCTCAAGCAGATCGGCGTGGCCATCCATAACTTCGAGAATTCCTACCAAACCCTGCCTTCGAGCCGCATGGGGCCCCAGCACGCGACTTGGTTCGTGCAACTTCTGCCGTATCTCGAACAACAGAACATTTACAACATGTGGTCCGTCAAGGACACCTACTATCTGCAATCGACGGCTGCGAGAACGGCGTCCGTGTCGATATTTTATTGCCCGTCGCGGCGAGCCCCGATGCAAAGTTCTCAGTTTGAAATCTCCAGCACCGGATTGCCTGACACCAATCAGTATCCGGGTGCAGTCGGTGACTATGCGGCCAACGGCGGCCAGTTCGTCAATTCGATCGTGGACAACCCGGCGTGCCAGGGAGCCATGTGCAGTGCAAATTCCACGGTCGCCAGCGGTCAAATCGTGACGACTCTATCACAAACCCGCCTGCGCGACGTCACCGACGGGACCAGCCAGACATTTCTAGTCGGCGAAAAGCATGTCCCTGTGACGAAGTACGGCCAGAGCGGTCCGTCATGGGGCGATGGCGCCATCTTCAATGGTGACTTCCCTCGCAACTACAACCGGCTCGCCGGCCTGCCGTCGTTCAACTTGGGACAAGGCCCCAACGACTTGGTCGGACCGTGGCACTGCAAGTTTGGCAGCGACCATATCGGCATGTGTCAGTTCGCATTTACGGACGGACACGTGGCAGCGATCAATACGTCAGTCGATATCAATGTTCTCGGCAAGCTCGCCGTCAGAAACGATGGTCAGACTGTCGACGGATATTAGAGCAGATCGTCGAATCACCCAATGCGTGGTGCTCCTACTTTCTTCTCCGTGAACTCCGTGTCTCCGTGGTGCAATGAGGAATGATGATTCACCACGGAGACACGGAGAACGCAGAGCATGACGAGAACCAAGTGATATCGTTGGAGTCTAGGATGAATCGCCGCTGGCTGATGCTCGCGTTGCTCATGCTCATCGGTTGCTCACCAGCGGCGCCTGTCGTCGTGGACCATTCCCCGCCGGCACCTGCCGACACCAACTTTGAGCGTCTGTCGTTGGCCCTGGCCGGAATTCGCGGAACTGAGGTCTCTCTTTACGAGGGGCTGCCTAGTCAGTTCTGGGAACCACAATTGCGAGAGCAGGCACTCCTCGAGCAAAAAACCAGCACGATTCACGGACACCCGTTTTACGAGGAATTGCTGCCAATCCAGAAGTCC
This sequence comes from Planctomycetaceae bacterium, assembly GCA_021732415.1. GTDB lineage: Bacteria > Planctomycetota > Planctomycetia > Planctomycetales > Planctomycetaceae > JAKFVC01. The sequence goes on along the minus strand of JAKFVC010000004.1, from coordinate 84,272 downwards.
GATGCTCAGCAATTGACTGCGTTGCTGTCCGCTGCGGCATCGTTCCAAAAGTATCGCTCAGGGAAAACGTGCAGTGGATACCATCCCGACTACTGCGTGGAGTGGAAGTCGGGCGACAGCAAGACGCACGCCTTAGTGTCTCTGGAATGCGGCGAGGTCGAGATCTTCGGGCCTCAAGGGGAACTGCACTGCGATTTCAGTGATACGGCCGCCAAACAGGTGAAGCAGTTGTTGCGTCTCTATCTGAACAATCGCCCGCAGTCGGAGCCGACACCCGAGTCGAAGTAGACGAAGTCGTATGGCTTCGGAAGAGCTATCCCCAGAGGGGATACTCAGAGATTCTGCAACATCACAAAACAAAGCGGGAGCGGATGGGAATCGAACCCACCGAACGTCGGAGTACGACGTCCCGCCGGTTTTGAAGACCGGGACGGTCACCAGATCCGCATTCACTCCCGAGAAGGCGTTAAATTAGATTACATCGGATCAAGTCAAAAAGACACTCCGCAGTCACACTTGCCCGGAGTGTCGGCAAAAAATATAGGCAAAACCCCACCGAGCTTGCCTCGGTGGATTCGGGCCTTTGCACTACGCGGATGCCTGACGTAGTGCAGAAGCCCAATGACCACCGAGGCAAGCTCGGTGGGGTCGCCTTGCTAGCGTCTCTCTGTCGCGATCCCCACCAATCTGCCGGCCAGTGCGTCTTCATCCTCGACGAGGACCGTTCTCATGTCGATGAGATTACAGTCTTCCTGAAGTCGAGTCACCACGGAAGGTGTTCCCAACCGTAGCCGCTCGGCAGTTCGATCGGCATTGGGCCCCGAGATGGCCACGGCCCAACTGGGAATGGTCTGCCCTGGCAGCGCGCCGCCACCCGGCGCCGACTCCACGGCTTGCACTGAAAAGCAGCTTGACGATGGCGATGCCGTTCGGAGTCGCTCAACCAATCGTTCTGCTCGGCTGTGAATTTCATCGGCCGACAGGGAGAGCTGGCGGAGTACTGGGATCTCCTCAAACGCTCGACCGGCACGATGGATTTCCAGCGTGGCCTCCAATGCTGCGCACGTCAGCTTGTCGATGCGGACCGCGCGAGCCAGTGGATTGGCCCGCATTCGCTCGATCAGATCGGTACGACCAAGAATGATTCCACACTGCGGTCCGCCCAGCAGTTTGTCACCGCTGAAGAGCACGACGTCCGCACCCGCACGCAAGCTATCCGCCACCACGGGTTCGTCGGCCAGCCCAAATCGACTCAAGTCGTAGAGGCATCCGCTGCCTACATCGTCGATTGCTGGAATGCCCCGGGATTTGGCCAGTTGTGCCAACTCGGCGATCGATGCCGATTCGCAAAATCCGACGACCCGATAATTACTCGGATGAACTCGGAGCAGGGCGGCGGTCTCTGGACCGATTGCCGTTTCGTAATCTTTGACGCGCGTCCGATTGGTCGTGCCGACCTCGTGCAACACCACCCCGGCCTGTCGGAAGACATCGGGGAGACGAAACGAGCCACCGATTTCGATGAGCTGTCCACGGGAAATGACCACACTGCGTCCGGTGGCGAGAGTCTGCAATGCCAGCAAGGTCGCGGCGGCGCAGTTGTTCACAATTAGTGCGGCCTCGGCACCCGTGATCTCGCAACACAGATTCTCCACGCCTGCACCGCGCCGGCCACGCTGTCCAGTTACCAAGTCGACTTCTAAATTGGTTGCGGCCGCGGCAGCCGTGATGGCCTGGATTGCTGCAGTGGCTAGTGGTGCCCGGCCGAGATTCGTGTGAATCACGACTCCCGTTCCGTTGATGACCCGACGCAAATATTGAGATGAATCGCGGTGTGCAGTCGCCGTCAAACGGTCGATGATCTCGGTCATCATGTGCGACGAAGTTGCGGGAAAGTCGCTCGCAGGGCCAATTCGGATCGCCTCGAGAACATCGCGTACCCAGCCCGTGACGACGGCTCGACCGTGCCGAGTGCAGAGCGGAACAACCTCAGGAAGATTGAGCACTCGTTCCACCGCGGGCAGCAGCCGCCAGTTCTGGGGATCCTCAGAATTCACGAGTTGGCCTCATCAATCGGCATGCCCAGGTGCGGTCCTGCGATGCGTGCATCGCCATTGCGAACGGTAATCTGCTGTTGATCGAAGAATTCAAAAATCGGCACGGCATGCTTTCGCGTGATTGCCCAGTGCTCACGGATCTCACTGATCGTGAATGAGGAGTGACTCTGTAAATAGTCGGACAGATTCTTCCGCAAGTCTTCGAGTACCACGCGATCAATCGCGAATTCGGGCGACAGCCGGGCCAGCCTTCCTTCGGCAATCCCTACCTCCACGAGCGGTTCCAGGTCGCGTGGAGTGCAGCCATTTCGCGTAGCAAACTCCTTCAACGTCGGCGGCGTCCGGCCGGTCGAGAGACACTCGGCGAGCAGCACATCGAGCAGTTTGCGTTGCCGATTCGAAAGTGCGGCCCCGACGCGCGGTCCAATTTGATCGCCGCGCCGTAACAGCTCGCCTTGCGCGACCAACTCCTCGAGCACGGCGGCCAACGCGGCAGGACTGGCATCGTGGTGCATCGCGGACAGGATCACCGCCACGGGAAGCTGACGCGCGGGACTGCGGCGGACAAGCTCGGCCTTGCAGCATTCGATCATTTGCTGCTGGAGCTGACGAAATCGCTCGCTGGTGACAAAGCACGGCTGCGAGCCGGAAGTGCGCACGATGACCTTCCGCTCGACCAGTTGCTGGATCGCAACTTCACATTGATGTCGATTCAGACCGACGCGGGATTCGAGCGCATTGTCAAACTGGGCTTCACGGCGTAGATCAATATAGGCTGCCAGCCGCGCTGCAGGATCTGGATCGGAAAGACCACGCGCAGCATTGAGACAGCGAGTCAGCTTATCAACTGTCCGGAGTGCGGGGGAAATGATCGTCCCCCCGCCAATCGTTCGCGCCGGTGAAAGTTGTCGCACCACGAACGGCTGCCCGTAATCCGCAATGATTGGTGTCGCGCACCGTAAAACGGCGAACGCGTCTTCGCCAGGCTGGATCTCTCGTTTCTCACCCATCAGCACTTGCGCCGTCGCCTGATTCGCCCCGAGATGAATTCGCACCAGATCTCGATGTTTCAACCCTTGAGCCGCATCGGGCAAGCTGTGTAAATGGACCAAGTGACGCCGTGCAGGCTCGAAGGCTTGCGGCGCGGCCAGCTCGTCGCCTCTGTGAATGGCCGCGGTCTTGATCCCCGCCAGATTGATCGCTGCCCGCTGCCCCGCTTCCACCGACTCCACTTCGACACCTTGCGACTGCAGGCGCCGAATGCGAACGGGCGTGGCTGAAGGCAGCAAATGGAGAATGTCCCCGACTCGCGCGGTCCCTCGCCAGACGGTGCCGGTTACGACGGTTCCCTGTCCAGAGGGTGAAAACACGCGATCAATCGGCAAGCGGAATCGTGAATCTTCCGTAGCGTGAACAGGCAAGGGCTGCGCGACTTCGACCAACGCCCGCTGAAGTTCTGCCACACCCTGACCGGTCCGCGTCGAAATCTCAATCACCGGGGCCTGAGCCAGAAATGTTCCCTCGACGAGTTCCGCCACTTCCAGATGCACCATCTCGAGCTGCTCGGCATCCACGAGATCGCACTTCGTCAAGGCGATGACTCCCCGCGGCACGCCCAACAATTTCAGCAAAGCCAGATGCTCGCGGGTTTGCGGCATGACCGAGTCATCCACGGCAATCACGAGGAGTGCCAGATCGACCCCCGACGCACCGGCGAGCATCGTATGGACGAAACGCTCATGACCGGGAACATCGATGAAGGAGAAGCGAATGTCACCGAAATCAAAATGGGAGAACCCCAATTCGATCGTCATTCCGCGCCGACGTTCTTCGGGCAGTCGGTCAACGATGCCACCCGTCAGCGCCCGCACCAGCGACGACTTGCCGTGATCGATATGCCCGGCCAGGCAGAGCACGACCTGCGAATGAGTGATGGGTGGTGAGGTGGTGGTCAATTTCAGCTTTGCTTCACGAATCCCAGGTGGCTTGACTCGCTTACTCGAAGGGGCGACCTGTGCTATGTTACCAGATACCGACCGTAATGTCAGCCGCGCTCGACTGTCGGCGACGGAGCAAGACGGCCAGCACTCACCTATGTGGAAGGCGCTTTCGTGACCCAACCTGTTCGCCTCACTCAGTTGGCCAAACGCGCGGGATGTGCCGCCAAGCAACCGCCGGGATACCTGTTTGCTCTACTGGGATCGTTGCCGCTCATCACCGATCCGAACGTACTGGTCGGTAGTTCCACGGCTGACGACGCCGCGGTCTACAAGCTGAGCGACGAGCTCGCGCTGGTCCTCACGACTGATTTCTTCACTCCCATTGTTGATGGACCGTACGACTTCGGTGCGGTCGCCGCCGCAAACGCTTTGAGCGACGTCTACGCGATGGGCGGGAAGCCGCTCACGGCCCTCAGCATCGTGGGCTTTCCCGACGCCGCTCTGCCCCCTGAAGTGCTGGGAGAAATCCTGCGTGGAGCCGCGGACAAAGCGGCCGAAGCGGGGATCGCCATCGTCGGCGGACACACGATCAAATCCGAGGAACCAATTTTTGGACTCGCGGTGGTCGGCACAATCCATCCGGATCGAGTCCTGTCGAACGACCACGCGCAACCCGGCGACGTGCTGATCCTGACGAAGCCCCTGGGCTTGGGCATCATCACAACCGCTGCGAAGAACGGTGAAGACAAGCTCGGCGCGATCACCGAGGCCATTCGAGTGATGTCCACGCTCAACCGTGCGGCAGGGGAAGTGATTGCCAGTCATGGCGCACACGCCTTGACCGACGTCACGGGCTTCGGTCTCCTCGGGCACCTGCGCAATGTGGTGACGGCAAGCAAGGTCAATGCCCGCATCTTTCTCGACCGCGTCCCCGTCCTGCCAGCCGCCTGGGAATATGTGCGAGCAGGGGTCTCGCCCGGAGGCACTCATGCCAATCACCGATTTCTGGCCGATTGGGTGACCTACGCTCCGGACGTGAGCAAAGAGGAGCAACTCATATTATGCGACGCGCAGACGTCAGGCGGATTGCTCGCCTCGGTCGCCGCCGATCAGGCCGAGACGGTGTTGTCTGCTCTCCACGCTGCTGGCGTGTCGGTGGCAACTATCGTGGGAACAATTGAGTCCACATCCCCCGGTCGGATTTTTGTTGATCGCTCCGGGGCGCTCTAAATAGACTTGCAAGATCTTGGGGGCGAACCCAGTTTCGTGCCACTGTTTCGCGACTGTACTCGGTCGCTAAGCAGTGCTGTCTTCAGGTGTGATTCGCGGATTTGCACCTGGTCGCTGGGGAGCACTGCTTAATGACCGAGTACGGTCATGAAACAGTGGCACGAGCCTTGTCCCAACTTCACGCAACACTATCGAGACGTTTGGATCTGCCCAGGGATTCTGTCCTCTGCAAACAGGTCACTTTGAGTTTCTGCCCAATGGCGTTTGCGGGTTGTGGATCGAGAACTGCAGCACATCGCGTCCATTTCTGCGGAAGCTCGATTCGGCGTTCATGTTCAACTTTTCCATGATACGGATCGAGGCGCGATTGGATGACTGCACGGTTGCCGTAATGTGCTGAAAGGCGAGCGTTTCAAATCCATGTTTTAGGACAGCACGAGCGGCTTCGGTCGCCAGGCCTTGTCCCCAATATGCTCTGGCCAGCCGCCACCCGATCTCCGCCCCATTGGTCGCCGGAATGAAGCCGCAAAATCCGATCACCACTGAATCCGCCTTGTGAGTCAGCGGCCATTGACAGTACCCCAAACTCTCGGACATCTCGTGGGCTCGCGTGATGAATTGCTCGGTCTGGATCAGAGACCACGGTTCCCCGGTTCCGACGAACTCCATCACAACCGGATCGGAACAGATGGCCTGAAAGGCCGCCAAGTCCGCGGCATTCCAGTCTCGAAATACGAGTCGTTCGGTCGGCGGCGGAATCATCGTCGTAACGGCAATTTCCTGAGAGGAGGCGCGACTCAATCAGTACTCGAATTGACTGGAGCCAGATGCACTGCGGTATTGCGAGAGTTCGTCGTTCTATGATACGCAGAAGTAACCGATGATATCATACCAACAAGTATCCGTGGGGGAGTTGGTGAAGATGCTCTCCATTCAGCGTGGTCAGCGTGGTTCGGATTGGCAACCCAGCGAGGAAGCGGCTCATGAAGAAGTCCTGGCGAGTGGCGTTGGTGTGGAGTTGCATCGGCCTGCTGCCGATGTTGCTGTCCGGTGGCGAACCAGCCACCGGCTGGCGCGGCAATGGTACGGGTCTCTGGCCGCAATCGACGGCTCCGCGCGAATGGCACCGGCTTGCTCATGGTGCGATGGAAGGCTTGCGCTGCCAGGCTAACCGGCCCGCGTCGGACACCAAGGTCGATACAGTTCCGCTGGTCAAAAAGGGGTTGCCCGCAGAATGGCTGGTGTTGGGACCGCTGACGGTCAAGCATTCGGTCGAGAACTTCGACGAAGATCTGCTGGGGGGCGAAGCACAGGTCGCCCCTGTGGCCGGAGAACCCGCGGCCGGCCAGGCGTGGCGACAGGTCTCCGCGAAACAAGACGATCCGCTCGATTTTGGTGCGGCCGTTCTCCCGTGGATGCCGTTGGTCAAGCCGGACGAAGTCGTGCCAAACCGCATCGGCTATGCCATCACCCATGTCTTCTCACCACGTGGCGGTCCCGTCCGAGGTGTCGTCGAACATGGTTTCGGCCTGAAGGTGTGGTTGAATGGAACCGAAGTCTACCGCGAGCCGACTCGGCAGGGAGCACTCGGCGGATACGAACCACTTAGCCGCCACGAACTGGCCCATCGCGAACCTCCATCTGGACGATTCCAATGCGAACTGCGTCAGGGCTGGAATCGACTGTTGTTGAAGATCAGCTCGTCCCCCAAAGACGATTTCAAGGAGATGCAGTTTTGTCTGCGGCTGATGGATCCACCGACCGTCGGCTATGAGACGAAGAACATCCGCTGGATGACCGAACTCCCAAGCCGCAGTACCTCGACGCCAATCATCGTGGGCGACCGAGTCTTTCTCGCAGCGGAACCCGACCTGTTGGTCTGCCTGGACAAGCACTCGGGAAAACTCTTATGGTCAGCCGCCAACAACTACTATGAAGCCCTGACGCCGACGGAGCGAAAGGCGCTGCCGGCCTTGGAGACGCGTGTCGAACCGCTCGTGACGGCGTTGCGAACTGAACCCGATCGCACGCGCAGGCTGGAACTGCGGCAGAAGATTCAGACGGCCCTCGTTGAAATTGATGCCCCGCGGTTTGAGATTGCTCACGACGGCCATTTCGCCGCCCACTTCGGCATCGTCGGTTTCTCGATGCCGACCCCCGTTAGCGATGGGCGGCACGTCTACATTTGGTGTGGTCTGGGAGTCGCCGCCTGCTATGACCTGGAGGGGCACCGGCAGTGGATCACGAAAGTCCCCACCGACCATCTCGAATACGGTTCGTCGCCAGCACTGGCGGACGGAGTGCTGGCGGTATTTCTCGGCAAGCTGCACGGACTCGATGCCGCGACCGGCAAGCTGTTGTGGACTCAGCACCGAATTAACAAGAACATCGCCGCGGTACTGGCCGCGAACTTCAACGGTCAGCAGGTGTTCGTGTCGCAACTGGGCGAAACCGTGCGGCCCTCCGATGGTCACGTCCTGTTCCGGCCCCGTGGGGCGGCCCAGGGAGATAGCGGCTGCTGGGGGCCGCCGGTGGTGATTGGCCAGACCATGTACGTCGGTCGCTATGGAATCAATCAATTGAGCATCTTCGATATGAGCAAAGTGAGTGGAGACGCCTGGAAACTCGAACCGACCCTCCAGTTCGAGTTCACGCTCCCTCGATCGCATAGCCTGCGCCCCGACGGCAGTTGGCTCGACCACGGCACGGCCGGTTCACCGTTGATCCACGACGGACTCGCGTACGTGGTGGACATCTACGGCTGGCTGTATGTGGCTGACATCCAGACTGGGAAAACAGTCTATTACCAAGACCTCAAAGTGGACGGCTTGATGCACTACAACGCGGTCCCGGTCGCGGCCAGCGTGACACTCCTGGGAGACCACTTGGTCGTGCTGGATAATCAAGGCACGGCAGTCATTCTGGCTCCCGGCCGCGAATTCAAAGTCCTCGGCCGCAACCGCATCGAAACGCAGCTCGAACGAGTCTGGCCAATTCCCGCCCAGGAGACGCTGGCGTATGCCCCGCCTATTGCAGACAAGGACTGTCTCTATCTGCGAGGCGAGCGTTTCCTGTATTGCATCGGTGCTGATTAGTTCGTCGTGCTCACTCCCGTGCCGCCGGTGATTGTGCAGGCGCGAATCCCTTGCGGTTTCCGGATCACCTCTGCAATTCCGCAACTCCGTCGACACGTGTCGGTTGCAATGTCTACGTGTAATCATCATCGTGTATCGAGGATGCCCGCCGCACCCGAAGGCTCGCAATTCGAAGCTTGTGCCTGTCATCTCATGCACAAGTTCCCGCGCGAGATGAATTCCTCACGACCGGGGAATTGCAGCGGCTGGCATCCAATACAGGCTTCAGCGCCCGAAGACCTCTCATCAGACGGAACAACCATGAAACACTCGCTCTGGTTTCTACTCGCAGGTACGGTAATCTTTTCGCTCGGATGCAGTCAGGCTGAGAATGCCGCTAAGCCACCGGTCTCGCCATCAACGGCCAACACTCCGCAAGCTCCTGAGACCGCGAAACGAACGATTGGTGTCTCGCTGCTGACGCTCGACAACCCGTTTTTCAAGGTGATCGGCGACAGCATCACAGCCGAGGGTAAGCTGCACGGCTACGAGACGATTGTAGTCAGTGGCGATAAGGACGTGGCCAAGCAGGGTAATCAGATCAAGGACTTCATCGTCAAGAAGGTGAGCGCGATTGTGCTCAGCCCTTGTGACTCCAAGTCGATTGTCCCGGTCATTCAAGAGGCCAATGCCGCCGGAATTCCGGTCTTCACCGTCGACATTCCCTGCAATGAACCGGGTGTGAAGATCGCCACCCAAGTCGCCACCGATAATTACGGCGGCGGCAAAGAAGCCGGGCACGCGATGATCGAAGCTCTCGGTAAAGCCGGCGGGAAAATTGCCGTCTTACACTTCAAGCAGGCCGAATCGTGCATGCTGCGGGTCAAGGGCTTTCGCGAGGTCATCGACGAGCACAACCAGAAGGCCGCCTCGAAGATTGATATCGTTACTGAACTCGAAAGTAGCGGTGCGAAGGACATGGGCTACAAAGCCGCGGAGGACTCGCTGCAGGCTCATCCGGATTTGCGAGGCATCTTTGCGATTAACGATCCCGCGGCGCTCGGTGCGCGAGCCGCCTTGGAGAAAGCGGGTAAGGCCGATCAAATCTTGATCGTGGGGTTCGATGGTCAACCAGAGGGCAAGCAAGCCATCAAGGAAGGCAAGATTTATGCGGATCCGATCCAGTTTCCCGATAAGATGGGCGTCGAGATCGTGGCCTCGATCATCCTCCATTCCAAAGGGGAGACGCTCCCTCCGCAGAAGCTGATTCCCACTCGGCTCTATCGCAAAGCCGACGCCGATGCCGACCCTGAACTCAAGTAACTCCAGAATAGATAACCCATGAGCGCTCAACCCAACTTTCTGTATGAATTGGCCGGATCGATGTCGCAGGGAGCTGCGGGAAATCCGACGGTGGCGATGATCGAGGCGGCGTTTGCCCATCACGGACTGCACTGGCGATACGTCAATATGGAGGTCACTCCCCAGGACTTGGGAACGGCGGTCCGCGGGGCTAAGGCACTGGGTTTTCGCGGCTTCAATTGCAGCTTGCCGCACAAAGTCACGGTGATCGCGCACTTGGATGGACTCGGTGAATCGGCCGCCGTGATGGGAGCCGTCAACTGTGTCGTCCGGCGTGGCGACAAGCTGATCGGCGAGAACACCGACGGCAAGGGGTTTCTGAAATCGCTGTCGTCTGTCTGTGATCCGCGCGGCAAGACGGTCGTGCTGTTCGGTGCTGGTGGTGCCGCACGGGCGATCGCCGTCGAACTGGGATTGGCGGGGATCCGGCAGATCACCATCGTCAATCGCTCTGCAGCCCGTGGAACCGAACTGGTCGAGTTGCTGAAGACCAAACTGAATCTCAATGCCAACTTCGTCCAATGGCAAGGAGACTACACAATCTCATCCGGTACGGACATCGTTATCAATGCCACGTCGATTGGACTCTATGACGCTGATGCCCGCCTCGATCTGGATGTGAGTTCATTAAAAGCGGGAATGGTCGTCGCCGATGTGATCGCCAATCCGCCGCGGACTCGGCTAATTCGCGACGCGGCGGAACGTGGCTGCCAGGCACTGGACGGTTTGGGAATGCTCGTCAACCAGGGGATTGTCGGCGTGCAGTATTGGACCGGTATTGAGCCCGATGCAGCGGTGATGCGACGGGCATTGGAACAGGCACTGGGACTATGATTGCCTCCGCGCCGTCGCCTCCTACGTCGTCCGTGCCACTGCTGGAAATGCAGGGCATCGTCAAGGCATTTCCGGGAGTCCAGGCGCTGCGTGGAGTCAACCTGTCGCTGCACGCCGGCGAGGTGCTGGCCCTGCTCGGCGAGAACGGCGCCGGAAAGAGCACGCTCATGAAGGTGCTCGGCGGTGCCTTCCGAGCCGATGCGGGCTTGATCAACATCGCAGGAGCCACTCATTATTTTGGATCGCCCCAGGCCTCGCGCCGGGCGGGTGTGGCCGTCATCTACCAAGAGTTCAATCTCGTGCCGGGGTTGACCGCGAGTGAGAACATCTTTCTCGGGCAGGAGCCAACACGAGCGGGCTTCATCGGGCAGACGCAGGAACGAAGTCAGGCCGCCGAACTGTTTAAGCGGTTGGGAGTCGAGGTGGATCTTGACGTCCCCTGCGGGCGACTGACGACGGCGCAACAACAGCTCGTGGAGATTGCCAAAGCACTGGCCATTCAGGCACGGATCATCGTCATGGATGAACCGAGTGCCGCGCTGACCGTCCATGAGGTCAGCCGGTTGTTCGCCATCATCGAAGAACTGAAGCGGCAGGGCATCGGCATCGTCTACATCAGTCACCGGTTGGACGAGATCTTCGCCATTGCCGATCGAATCACCGTGCTGCGCGACGGCCAGAACGTCGGTGAACGGCCCATTGCCAAGGTCACCCGACAAGAGCTGATCGAACTGATGGTCGGCCGTGAATTGAGCGACGAGTTTCCCAGGCGATCCACAGCGATCGGCCCGGTGCGGTTGGAAGTCCGCGGTCTGCGTCGTGGACGGGCGGTGCGCGATGTGTCGTTCTCCGTCCGACGGGGCGAGATCCTGGCGCTGACCGGATTGGTCGGAGCCGGTCGCACGGAAACGGTGCGGCTGATCTTCGGAGCAGATCCGCGTGAGGCCGGGGACATTCGCCTCGACGGTCGATCGTTACTCATTCGATCGCCGCGGGACGCAATCGCTGCTGGAATCGGACTGCTGACTGAGGATCGCAAGCTGCAAGGACTGGTGCTCGGTCACTCGGTGCGTGAGAACTTCGGGCTGCCGAATCTGGATTGGCTGAGTTGCGGTGGCTTCGTCAAGCGGCGCCGGGAACGAGACGAATTCGATCGCTATGTCAGCACGCTGCGGATCAAGGTATTCAGTGGCGAGCAGCGGGCGGGCACCCTCTCCGGGGGCAATCAGCAGAAGGTCGTACTGGCCAAATGGCTGGCCCGGAATTGTGATGTCCTCATCTTCGACGAGCCGACGCGGGGCATCGATGTCGGGGCCAAGTACGAGATCTACCTGCTGATGAACGAACTTGCGGCCCAAGGTAAGTCGATTATCATGATCAGCTCGGAACTGCCGGAGGTTCTGGGGATGGCCGACCGGATCCTGGTCCTGCATGAAGGCCGCGTCACCGCTGAGATCGCCGATGCCCGAGGTGCCACACAGGAACAGATTATGCAGCTCGCCATAGCCTGAATGTTTGAAATCTCATGAATCGCGCTCTCTCCCGATTGTTGACCGACTATGGCATGATCCTGGTACTGGCGGTCCTCTGCGCATTCTTTAGTGTGGCGACGTATACAGAGCAGTCCCCCGCCGGCGAAGCAGCGGCCCGGCAGGTTGCAGCGACACTCGCCGCGCAGTTCGGCCCCCAACCCACGGTGCTCATTGTCGCCGGCGATCGGTCGGATGAAGCGCTGTTTGCCGACGAGCTGCAATCGATACTGGATATCCCCGGTGCCCAAGCGCCGACAGTCGTGAAGGGAGAGCCGAAAGACGCTCGCGCGGCCTTGAAAATACTCGCCGCAACTGGAGAACGGCTGACCGCCATCGCCTGCACTCGTGAGACAGCCGCGTGGCTGGTCTTCGCCGATATGAATGCCGACTTCCCGACGCTTGGCAACCCACCCTTGATCCAGCCCAAGACGGAGAAGTGGCCGAACTTTTTGAAGTCCGAGAATCTGGTCAACATTGCCAACCAGATCGCCGTGATCGCGATCATCGCCATCGGCATGACGATGGTGATCATTACCGGCGGAATTGACCTGTCGGTGGGCAGTCTGATCGCGTTCTCGGCCGTGGTGGCTGCCCGCTTCATTCGTGATTATGCCGGGGCAGAGCAGGCCAGTGTCGTCGGTATGACGCTGGCCTGCATCGCGGCCATTTCGATTTGTGGACTGATTGGTGCCTTCGCCGGAGGCATGATCACTGTGTTCGGGATTGCGCCGTTCATCGTCACGCTCGCCATGATGTTGGTCTGTAGTGGCCTGGCCTACATGCTGGCGGCGGGTCAATCGATATATCAACTCCCGGAATCGTTCGTTTGGCTCGGCCGGGGCGAAGGATTCTTTAAGATTCCCAACGCGGTCCTGCTCATGCTCGTCCTGTACGGAGTCGCGCATGTGGTGATGTCCCGGATGCGGCTCGGACGGTACCTCTATGCGGTTGGTGGCAATCGAGAAGCGGCTCGGCTGTCGGGCGTTCCTGTGCGGCGAGTGCTCCTGTTTGCGTACATCGCCAGCGCCCTCCTCGCGGGTCTCGGCGGTGTCATCATGGCCTCGCAGCTCAAGAGCGGTTCGGCGACCTACGGCAACATGTATGAGTTGTATGTCATTGCGGCCGTCGTCGTCGGTGGGACGAGTCTCAGTGGTGGTGAAGGGAAGATGTTCGGGACCCTGATCGGAGCCTTCACGATTGCCGTGATCCAGAATGGAATGAATCTGACCAATGTCGAAAGCTATACGCAAAAGGTCGTCCTCGGTTGCGTAATTCTGGGAGCCGTGCTCCTCGACAAGATCCGACACGGGCAGTGGTGGGGAGGTTCGTCTCATGGCGTCGGCTGATTCCAACCTCCCTTCATCACCGGTGGCCGCTGCCATGAACCGAGCGGACGCAATCCTCGCAGCGCTGCGGAAGCGTCCCGATACCTATTTGATCGGGATCGGCGGCATTCCTGGGTCGGGGAAAACCACCCTCTGTGACGTTCTACAGGAACGACTGCCGCACGCCGTGGTGATTCCAATGGACGGATACCACCTGCCGCGATCCGCGTTGGATGCCGAAGGACTTCGACGTCGGGGCGCTCCCTACACGTTCGATGCTGCGGCCTGCCGAGAAGACATGAAGCGTCTCAGACTAACACGCTCGGGATCGTTCCCCACATTCGATCATGCCGAGAAAGACCCCCGACCCGACGTGATTCAAGTGACACCATCCGTACCCCTCATTATTGTCGAGGGACTTTACGTCCTGATGAGCGATTGGGGGTTAGAATCCTTGTTTGACTTGCGAGTCTTTCTCGACTGCGACCTCGACGTCGCGGTCGAACGCCTCGCGTTGCGCCATGTCGAATGCGGAATCTCGCAGAATGAGGCCGACGCGCGCCATCGCGCGCTGACGAACGATCGAGTCAACTCGATTGAGATCCTTAATGACGGCTGCCGCGAACGCGCGGACTTGGTACTTCCAGGCTAGGATCGCGTTGGAGAGCCAGTTTTCGGGAGGGCGAGGCTCCCGCCGAGCCTAAAGCGACCGTCAGGTCGGAGTCCGCCGGAGGCCGTATCGTTTGATGCCTCCGGCGGACGCCGAGCTAAAGCTCGTATTAGGCTCGGCGGGAGCCTCGCCCTCCCATCGCGCTTCTACTCTTTCACTGCTTTGCGCTGAAACTCGTCCCCAGTATTCCATGTCGGCAATTGGTCGGCGTTCGCAACATCACGAGCCACGTCGAGAACAAATCGCCCGAGCACCACAAAGCCCGAAAAATCCCAGTCTGATTTGAGATCGTCTTGCGGCGAATGATACGCCTTATCATTAAACTCTTTGAGCGCCTTCGGAGCAAAGTCCTGCGGCTTGCCCGTGATCTTCATCCCCGATCCGACCGAGAACGCCGGGACTCCGGCCTGCGCCATGGAGAAATGGTCTGACCGGTAGAACACCCCCAGATGAGCCCGCTGGTCGGCCTCGATCTCAAGCCGGTTCTTGGTTGCCGCGGCCTTGACCAGCGGCCAGGCCGTTGTGCGGTCCGCGCCCGTGACGACGATGGATTCGGGCACACCGAGGGGCAGGATCATATCGAAGTTCAAGTTGAGCGCAGTCTTGCTGAGCGGAACGAGCGGATTCCGGGTGTAATACTTCGAACCGAGCAACCCCTTCTCTTCCGCAGTAACGGCCAGGAAGATGGCGGATCGTTTGGGCTTGGGCGATTGAGACGACCACGCACGGGCGAGCTCCAGCAGGAGCGCACACCCGGTGGCGTTGTCTGCCGCTCCATTATAGATCGCGTCGCCGTTGACGACGCGACCGACTCCCAGATGGTCCCAGTGCGCTGTGAAGACCAACGTTTCCGACTTCAATGCCGAGTCACCGCCTTCCACCATGCCAACGACATTATGGCTGACGAAGTTCTCGACGCGACTTGAAATCTTCCCCTTCAACTTGGTCCCCAGCGAGTAGCCCTTGAACCCCTTAGTATTCGTCTCTTTCAACGCCGACTCCACAGTGCGACCCGACAGGCTGAGCAGTTTCTCCCCCATCGCCTGCGCCAGCCATCCAGCAAACACCAGTACTGGCTGGCCAGGCTCGCGCTTTAGCTGCGCCCGGTCGAGAGGCCGGACAACCGAATAGGGGTACCCGGCCGTCTCACTGGTATGAATGATGAGGCACGCCTTCGCGCCGCGCCGTGCCGCTTCCTCAAACTTATAAGTCCACCGCCCGTAGTAAGTCAGCGCCGTACCACCAAAGAACTTCGGATCATTCGAGGGTGGCTCGTTCGTGAAGAGGACGACAACCTTCCCCGTCACGTCGATCCCCGCATAGTCATCCCACCCAAACTCCGGAGCCGTGATGCCATGCCCTACGAAGACCGCCTCGGCATCGAATTCCTCGAGTTCCTGCTGCGTTTGGTTCGTCCCGGCGAAGCCTTCCTCGCAAGGAATATCGAGTACAGTTCCGTCCTTCGCGGCCTGCAGCGTCGACATCGGACTAGTCACCACTCGCACCAGCGGCACAGGCTGGAAGTACGAGCCACGCTCACCAATCGGCTTCAACCCCGCTTTTTCGAATTCATCGGAAAGGTATTCCGTAGTCAAGACCTCGCCATTCGTCCCCGGTCCGCGCCCCTCCAACCTGTCACTCGCCAGGAAGGTGACCGCGGCTTTGATGCGTTCCGCAGATAGCTCGGGTGCCTGAGCTGACAACGATGAGGGCACTAAGCCCAACGCCACGAGAATCACAAGAAGTCTGTAAGCCACAGGGATGTCCTTGTCTGTAGGATGGCCGCCCCGGCCGTCGTTTCTGCATGGGCAAGCGAGTCAACGAATCACGAAGGCAATCGCGAAAACGGATTCTCAACAGTTCTGTTATTCAATACAAGCGGCTGTAAACACGACGGCCGAGGCAGCCATCCTGCGATCTTTTCTTACACGTCGGACATCACATCTTTCATATCCAGCTTCTCTTGGGCAGAGAAAGTTGTCTGATCAAAAGTCTCCAGAATATCCCGCGCCCGCTTGAGTTTGCCGCGGAGCACCGCGACCGTGCGCAGGCTGTCAGATTTCAGCGTGCTCTCCAGGCCGATGCGGTTTCGAAGCTCCTGCTGTTCCTTGCGCTCCTGTCGAATTTGCTCTGTCGAGACCTCCAGATCGCTGAGCAAGCTGTCGATGTCCGCGCACGTTTTCGTGACATTCACAATCGTGACTTTTCCATCCACGATGTCTTGCTTCAGTTGCTCATTCCGCTTCTGGCACGCTTCGATCTGACTTTTTGTCATACAAACTCTCTGAAGGCACAATTGGGATCTGAATCTCTGCGGTTGCCCGCCTGCGCGGCGGAGGACTCTGGGGGGAACGGGAACACAGACCTTCGCAGAAGCAATGGACAGGTGCCAGTCACTTTTCTGCCGAGTTCACCGTAATGCGGCACAGATCGATACGTTCAACCCGCGCACTCACGCGCCATTTTCGCAACTTTGGGCACGCGTACATGGTACTCGATTTGGAGTTTACGCACTATCCTCTTTGCCACCAGTCGGTTAAGTGCTGGCCTCGGCAGTCGAAGGAATTCGCACGCTCACGCGGAGTTCATCAGTGCCAGCGTGGCCTAAGTAGGTACGCAGCAGAGCAAGGCAGCGAATTAAAACAGGCAGTGAATGATGCGGGGGTGGCGGGATGACGCGAAATTATCCCATTCGCTGTCGCCGTTAATTTGCTGCCAATAATGATTCCCTTTGAGCGCCCACCAAGTCATGCAATCATCGCGCGCCCGTTAGCCAAGCAACTCGGCAATCGGCGTCCCGGCGGCGAGCACCGGTAGCGGACGGCCCTGCAGGTCGCGGAAGATTTCGCCGGCGGGGACTCCCATCTGATGGTAGATGGTCGCCAGGACATCGTAAATGTGAACCGGACGGTCGAGAGGTTCGTCGCCGGCACGCGTGCTGGCCCCCAGAACCTGGCCTCGCTTGAGGCCCCCGCCGGCAATCATCAACGAATAGACATTGGGCCAATGATCTCGGCCGCCATCCGTGGTGATTCGCGGCGTACGACCGAATTCGCTGACGACACAGACCAGCGTCGTATCGAGCAGTCCGCGCTCGTCGAGATCTTCTAGCAACGCACTGACTGCCCGGTCCATTGGCGGCAACAATTCCCGCTTGAGCAGGCCGCAATTATCGACGTGCGTGTCCCAGTCCTGGCCTTTGACTTGATTCAGCGAAAAGTTGACCATGGTGAACGGCACACCCGCCTCAGCGAGACGCCGTGCCAGAATGGCCTCCTGCCCCATGCCGTGGTCGCCGTATCTTTTCCGCAGTTCAACGGGCTCTTGATTCAAATCGAAAGCCCGCTCGGCAGACCCGTGGGAGAGCATTTCGTAGGCGTTGTGCAGGAATGGATCTTCCTTGTCGGTGGTTTTGCCGGCCTTCGCAGAAATCCCCATTCGATCCAGGCGACCCAACAGATCCAAGCGCTGGTCGATGCGGCCGGTACTCAGTTCTTTGTTCAGGCTAAGGTTGGCCGGAATTTCAAACGGTCCGGTCGCGAGTTCAGGGAGCATTCCGGAATCGAACGGATCATACGCAGAGCCCAAATAGGCCGCCGATCCATAGTGCAGACGATGTCCAAATTGATCGCGATGTGGTACGCAGACGTAGCCCGGAAGTCCAGGACTGGTCCCCTCGCGAAACTTAGCAACGACAGCCCCCAGGGCCGGATTGGCATTGCGATTCTTGCCTTCAATACTCGCACCGGGCAGCGAATAGCCCGTGAGCAGCATGTGCGTCGCATTGATGTGATCGGCGGTCGGCTGATAGACGCTACGAATGAGATTGAAGCGATGTGCCTGCTGAGCGAGGAGCGGCAGGTGTTCGCTCAATCGGGTCCCCGGCACATTCGTATCGATCGGTTGGAATTCACCGCGATATGCGCTCGGAGCCTCGGGCTTGGGATCCCAGCTTTCGTACTGAGAGATTCCCCCCTGCAGAAAGATAAAGATTGCGCGTTTCGCCGGAGCCTCATTGCGACGAGCCTGCTCGGCTGAGGAAATCCGCGGGAGGAAATAGGCTCCCACCGCCCCGGCACCACATTTCAGCAACTGTCTGCGATTTACACTCGCCAATTCTGAAACGGGGCTCAAGTGCGGCATCAGCGCGATTCCTATCCTGCAGAGACTTCCCGGTCACGAAGCACTAGCCCAGAGGTGGTGGTGCTGATGATCTATCGCCTATTGGACAATGGACTTACAAGCAAGATCACTGTCCGCACAATTTGCGCGGCCAGAAAACCCATCGTCAAAATTGCATATCTTCTTGAGTTTTGATTATCGCCGTGTCGTTGATCCCCGTCAAGTAGATATATAGTGGGTAAACTGAATCATTCTTGGGGATTGAGACAGAAAAACGGGACGACAGAAAAATGAAAAGATTGTCAGTCCGTGGTTATACAAAACGATTTGCCATAAGTACGGAACTTCAGTTATCCCAATTAATGAATTTGTATTCATTTTTCTGTCGTCAAATATTTCTGTCAAAGGCCTGAAATGCCAATCCTGGTAGATGGTCCAATTCGTGTCATGTCACAGCAGGAGTTCGCCTCAGTCGCGTATGAAGCCATTCATCAGGCGTTCGCAATTCACGCCGACATGGGACGTCTGTTTGACGAGCAGATTTACCAGAATGAGTTGTGTCGGCGATTCGCGGGACGGGCGGCCACTGAGGCGAAAGTGGTCGTGTCATTTCAGAGTTTTGAAACGATCCTGAGGATGGATCTCGTAATTGATCACGGTGCATTGTTTGAGATCAAAACGGCTCTGGATCTCCACGATCAGCATCGCCAGCAGTTGATTCAATACCTGATGCTGACCGGCTTGCGTCATGGCAAGTTGATCAATTTTCGGCCAGAGCAGGTCCAGCACGAGTTCATCAACAGTACTGTAACCTTGGCGGAACGTCAGGCCTTCGAGGTTCAGACTGATGGCTGGGATCGTTCGCTGCCTGACCTTCGGAACTTTGAGGAGCTTGTTACCTCTGGCCTGCGCGACTGGGGCACGGGACTGGACCTGCAGCTCTACTCAAATCTCCTGATCTACTTCTATGGCGGCCAAGCCGCCGTAGAACGCGAGATCGATGTGGTGTCGGGCGGGCAACAACTGGGGCGCCACTCAGCGAGGATGATCAACCCGGCAATGGCCTACAGGCTGACTTCCATTCAACGCGATCTCAAGGCGTTCGAATCAAACCTGCGACGATTCATCGAATTCACAACGCTGGAACACCTGCTGTGGGTCAACATTACGTTACACAAGGTTCTCTTCGTGCTAATTTCCAGGAGGGGAAACAACGCTCGCTTGTGACAGAAAAATGGGACGACAGAAAAATAATACGATACAGCTCAACAACAAGACATTTTGTCGCCAACCCTGGGTCATGGCATTATTACGTCCATACATCCCGGCGGTGTCATTGAATCTAATTTTTCTGTCGTCCCATTTTTCTGTCAAATCTCTGTCAAACCTCGTCATCAATCACAACAGCAATGAGTTATTGTGTGTTTATGCAATGAGCGCTGAGGTTCAAATTGAAGAAATGTCAACTCGATACGCGCAGAATTGATCTCGACGAACAGAGCGTCTTGGGAGTCGAGACTGTGCAATCTCCAGACTCCGATCGCGCGTACGGCCTCTTCACCGATATTGAGGCTCGGTAGGTATTTAAGAGGAGTGACGCTGGTGAGCCGGCTGCCATCAGACACCCGGCTCACCTGGCGAAACTGTTTCGCGTGGCTAATTAGATCGCGCGGACGTTCTCGGCGCACGGTCCCTTATCGCTACGGCCTTCGGTGAAGGTCACTTTCTGACCTTCGCGCAGCTCGTCAAAGCTGACGCCTTGCAGGGCCTTCGAGTGAAAAAACAAATCTTTCGATCCGCCGGTGTTAATGAACCCAAATCCCTTGTCAGTCAACTTCTTGATCGTGCCTTCGGCCATGTGTACGTTTCCGAGAATAATGCTTGAGAGCAAACCGTCTGGCAAACAATCGCCAAGTGTCTACTCTCCGTCGAGTGGCGAGAGTGTAACACATGTCGTGCTGCGAATATAGCGAGTCGCCCCAGAGATATTGGCACTGGCTGATTTGGGCGGTTGTACAAGACAAACGCCGCTGGCTGTCAATGGGCAGCCAGCGGCGTGTCGTCTATCGCAAACTACTGATGCGCCTGGCCCCAAAATGCATTGTTCTTGTGCATCTGGTCCTCGGTGTAGTTCGGGAACCGCACTTCATTGCGTCCCGCCCGAATTCCACTCAGCTTCAGAGTGACGAATTCCGGGATGTCCCCATTCACGCGAACGCGGACGTAGTTATCGACGACCTCCACCCCGATCAAGGTGGGGATTGACGTCGACACACCGACCACCAGCAGCGAGCCTGGTTCGCAGACATCCACATACGTGCGATCGAGCGGATACATGTGATCGCGCCCCTGCAGTTTCAAACGGACCACGTCTTCAAATCGGACCTGAGGAGCCTCAACGCAGAACAGCCCCACGAATGAGTCGCGATGGGCCACGATTGCGGTCTTGTCTCCTGGTATGCCCTGTATACCCTGCATGCCAGGCATACCCTGTAAGCCCTGCAATCCTTGAAGCCCTTGGATACCTTGCAGACCTTGCGGGCCCGTGGGACCTGTCGCTCCAATGCCTCCGGTCGCTCCTGTCGCGCCAAAGCCACCTGTCGCACCCGTTGCACCCGGAGCCCCTGTAGGACCGGTCGCGCCTGTGGCTCCGAATCCTCCCGTGGCTCCCGTGGCACCGAACCCACCAGTCGCCCCTGTCGCCCCCGGTGGTCCTGACGGACCCGTCGGTCCAACCGTACCTGTGGCACCGGTCGACCCCACGCCACCCGTCGGTCCCGTATTCCCCGGGGCAGCGGTGGCACCGGTCGCGCCAATTCCACCCGTCGCTCCGGTTGAACCTGGAGCCCCCGTGGGCCCGATCTGGCCAACGCCTCCGGTCGCGCCCGTCGCACCGGGAACACCCTGGGTACCAGTCGGACCGGTCGGGCCAGTCGGACCTTGGGAGCCCGTCGCTCCCACTCCGCCAGTGGCTCCGGTCGCGCCAATGCCGCCCGTAGGTCCAGTAGCTCCAGGTGCGCCGGTGGGTCCCGTCGCTCCTACACCACCCGTTGCTCCCGTTGCACCAAAGCCACCCGTGGGGCCAATGGAGCCAGGTGCTCCCGTTGGGCCTGTTGCACCCGTGGCCCCTGTTGCCCCGGTAGCGCCGAAGCCTCCAGTCGCGCCTGTCGCGCCGAACCCACCCGTGGGGCCGGTGGGACCCGTAGCACCAAAGCCACCCGTCGCTCCAGTGGCTCCAAAGCCTCCGGTTGCTCCAGTGGCTCCAATGTCACCAGTTGGACCCGTCGGACCGGTCGCCCCGGTGGGGCCCGTTGGACCTGTTGGACCTATGTCCATGAGAACCTCTTTTGATGTTAAGTGTGAAAGGACTGGCCAAGACACTAACGAGTTTTTCCAACCAGACGGCACTCGCGTCCGAGATCGATTCCGGAACACTTGCCGGTGAACTTCATAAAGAAATCCGACACTTCGCTTTGAGTTTGCGAATGCCGTCTTGAGTCACCTTCGTGCCATTAAGGATCAGGTGCTCAATACGATTCAACCGTTCCAGATTCTCGATACCCTTATCTGAAACGCCGGTCAGACCCAAGTCAATCCATTTTAGATTTTGCAGTTCCGCGAGCGACATCAAGCCGTCGTCTGTAACGGCTGTGGCGCGCAGTCCGAGACTGCTCAGACTTTGCATCTGAGTCAAATGCTTGAGTCCCACATCAGTCGTAGCCTGATTTTCCCCCAGCAACAATGAGTGCAAGGAATGGAAGCGAGCGAGATGTTCCAATCCGATGTCGGTCACACGCGTCCCTCGCAGATCGAGTGTCTTTAACCCCCGCATTCCGTCCAACAATTTGAGTCCGTCGTCGGAAATGCTGGTGTCTCCAACATTCAGCGTCGGCAATTCAGTCAACAGAGCGATGCTTCGCAAACCCTTGTCTGTGATTTTAGTCCGCGCCACGTCCACCAAGATCACGGTGCTCAGTGGCTCCAACACCGACAGATCCGCGTCCGTAATGGCGCTGCCCGCCAAATTGGCGCGAAAGACCTGAAATTTCAGGGGCAGTTTGGCCACGTCGCCGATCCCCAGTAGAAAATCGCCGGCAATGATGACATCCACAGTTCCCCCGCGAGCCAACAGGAGCTCGGCGGCAACTTGATGCGGGTCCTTCGCATTCGCCACGATCGGGGGATCCACTGCCGACACATCGACAACCGGGGCCGGCAACGGGGCCGGTTGAGGGTTTGCGACCAAGTCTGGTGCGGGTTGCTTGTCGGGAACTTCCGGCTTGGGCACCGCGGCCTGATCCGCTTTCGGTCGCGTGAAAATGATGACCATCGTCAGCACAATCAAAACCAGGACGCCCGACAGGGCTCCAAACTGCAAGACGGCACTGCGCGTCCGCGCTGGCGAGGAATCCGTCGCCGGCGAACGGTCGGTCGTATCAAAGTTGGACGCAGAAGTCACCGTGGTTGCCGAATCGTGCTCGGGCAGGGCATCCAGAGCTGCAATCAATTCGTCCGCGCTGCTCAAACGCTGTTCGGGATGTTTGGCCAGCAGCTTCTGAAACAGAACCTCCAATTCTGGGGACACACTGTCCCGGACCAGACGCAACAGCGGAGGTCGCTGTTCACGATGGGCGATGACCTTCTCGCCCATCGTTCGCCCCACGAAGGGCGGTTTGCCGGTCAACAGGAAATAGAATGTACACCCTAGTGAATAGAAATCAGCACGATGATCAGGACTCTTGGGATTCACAAACTGCTCGGGAGCCATGTAGTCCACCGTACCGACGACCTGCCCCGGCGCGGTGATCTCCGTCATCGTCTCAGCGTCACTGTCGCTGGGCCATTCGATCAATCGCGATAATCCCAGATCCAGGATCTTGACCGTGCCGGTGTCCTCGAGCAACAAGTTTGAAGGCTTGATGTCGCGATGCACGATCCCCAAATCATGGATACATTTCAAACCCAAGGCCACCTGTCGCAGATATCCCACAGCCACCGCAACCGGTAAGGGACCGTTATTCACAATGTGTTGACTGAGGTTCGATCCGGAAATGTATTCCATGACCAGGTACTGCACACCATTCAGGTCGCCAGCATCGTAAGCTGTCACGACATTCGGGTGTTTGATGGCGGCCACAACCTCAATTTCACGCTGAAACCGCTCGTTGGCCGCCAGCGAGCTCTTATTGTGAATGACTTTCAGAGCTACCTCACGGCCCATCTTATGATGCCGGGCCTTGTAAACCAGCCCCATGCCTCCCTGGCCGAGACAGTCGAGGATCAGGTAATTCCCCATTTCCAGGCTGCGGCCCTCGAGCAGCAGTTGCTGCTGGTATTCCGTAATCTTCCCGTAGCGCAGCAGTTGATTCGTGACGAGGCTGATATCCGGGCACGTGGAGTCGGGCGAGATCTGATTGACCACCTGCGTGAGATCGTCCCGCGAGATCAACCCGACGCTCGTCAGCACTTCAGTTAGTTCTTGATAAGTCAGCGACATCGGTCAGCCTATGTACGAGATTCCGCAACGTGTTGTGATTCGAGACGCTTGAAGAACTGGAGATTTTCCTGCATGCGCTGGTCGTCAGGAGCCAGTTCGGCGGCGATTGCGGCCTGTTGTGCCGCTTCCTCCTTAAGCCCGATTTGCCAGGCGCACACCGACAGCAGGTCATGCGGCTGAGCTCCCCAGGCGTCTGGTTCATTGAAGTAATCGAGCGACCGCGCGGTAATTCCCAGGGCACGCCGCGCGGCATAGTAGCCGCCCGCAAAGTCTGATCTCAAATAGAGAGCACGGCTCAAATCGAGCCAGGACTCACGTTGCCCCGGGCATTCCACCACGGCCTTCCAATACCAGGTCAGGGCCTCGGCCGCGTTTCCCAGGGCGTCGGAACATTTTCCAATTAAACGACACGCTTCAGCCCGCTGCGGAAGCCACGTCGCCGTGGGGAGAGCCAGGCTGCGCTGCAGCTCGCGGATGGCGGCGGCGTGCTGTTTCCAGAAGAAATACTCGCGCCCGAGGTAATGCGCAGAACGGGGATCATCGGGAAGTTCCGCAGCCGACCGCTCCAGCATGGGCAGATAATTGGATCGCGGTTTAGTCTCGTCGGGATGATGGTGGGCTTCAAAACCCTCGCAAATCGCGACCGATTCCGCGCCGTCACCACACCACATGATCACTTCATGTATCGGCATCTGCCAGCGGTAGCCGCGCCGGGCGTGGATCCGCTGATTCCAGAATACCGTTCCGGGTGATCCGTCCGCGTTCCACGACGAGACAAACTTGTATCTCAAACGCGTCGTCCCGGGCGTCCAGGCACGCTCGATGGCCGCGCGCCAGCCGGGTGTCAGTACTTCATCCAGATCCAGTGAGATGCAGACGTCAACATCGGACGGCAGCAGCCAGAGTGCCGAATTCCGCGCATCATCGAATCGCCAGGGGGAAACCGTTACCTGGTGCACAACGGCCCCAGACGAGCGTAGAGCGGGAACGGTGTCGTCGCTGGAGCCGGTGTCTGCGATGAGGACCAGGTCGGCCTCACGCACGCTGTGCATGAACCGCGCGACATGTCGTTCTTCGTTCTTCGAAATTCCATAAACGGCGATCTTCAGCGTCCGCGTGGGAGCACTGTCGGTCACGATCGAGTTCGAACTCTGAAATTCCGACACGAAACGAGAATCCTCGATGCAGTACAGTGAGCGCACGGGTACTCAGTTTCGCTCACTCCAGTGAAATGGCCCGCGCCGGTCGCGATGCGATTTAACCATCCTACCACTTCGACTCGAGAATTGCGCATTCCGAAGCCGAGAAAGGCTTCCGCGCTCACTAATAGACAACGAGTCTGCAATCTATTTGGCAGTCGGATTGGAGGGAGTAGGCAACGCCACGAAATATATTTCGACGTCATGGGAGGGTGAGGCTCCCGCCGAACCGCAAGCGTGGCTCGAACCTCGCTAGACTATCCGGTTCGGCGGGAGCCTCACCCTCCCATCGAATCGAATCAAGACTGGAGTCAGATCTCTGTGAGAATTTTTGACAAAATCCTTCACGACGTAGGCGGCTGGGGCTTGTGGCGCTGCCAGGTGAGTTCGCAACGGTGCGGGCATTTGCAGCGCCAGATGCCCGCCTTGGGCTTCTGCAATCGATAATGCACGGTTTGACACCCCCCACATCGGGCTTCCCAATTTGCGTTTTCTTCCAGCGTCAGAGGCACGTACGGCTTCCGCGCCGGATCGCCCACGAATTCGAAAACCAGAGGCGAATGGGCGGCACATCGGCATCGATAGCCGCTCAGTGTCTGCGGTCGTTTGTAACGATGCACGGTCTTCTGACAGGCCGGGCACGTCGCCTGCCAATCCCCGGGCTTGATCACCGTGTCGGGTGAACTATCGCAAGCCCGGGGCGTGGCGCCCAGGCGGACGGCCACCGCTTTCCAGGCAGGCCCATGCCGCGCCGCAGCCCCCGCAATCGCATGGGCAATTTCATGCATCAACGTGTCGAGAACCGTTTCGCGCGGACTGTTCAAGGCGTAGTATTCGGCGATCTCAAGGCGCTTCGTCCGGTACTTGCAGACTCCCAGCCGACGCTTCGTGTTGGCAAAACCGAACGACCAGTCCCGCAGTCCATGCTTCAGCATTTCCACCCGAGCAATGTCGGCCAATTCCTTGAGATCCATCCCTGCACTCTCGTTTTGGGAACACAGCCATTTCAGCTTCATCGCCACCATCAAATGATAGCGAATCTCTGGCGGGAACTCATCCATCAGTGACAGAACTCGCCGAGAGTCGTGGCCAGTTGGGTAATAGTTCCCTGAAGTCTTGGCGACTTGGACTACATCGACTTCTCTGTCCGAAATAATGTGCAGAAGATTCTGCACATCTCCATTGACATTCACGACAATGTGCAGTAGTCTCTGCACATCGGAGGAAGAATTGCATGTCAAAGTTCACATCTGGCGAATTGCGGGTGATGCAGCTCTTGTGGGAGCACGGGGAGCTGAAACCGGGCGAGTTGCAAGAACTTCATCCGATACCAATCAAGAATCCTGCGTTGCGATCGTATTTGAAGATTCTGGTCGACAAAGGGCACGTCAGTCGACGTCGCGTTGGCAAGGCCTACCTCTATAAGGCCAACACCCCCCGGCAACGGGCCTTTTCCGCGATGCTGGGCGATCTTGTGAAAACCTTCTGCGCCGGTTCAGTCCACGAACTGGTGATGACGCTCGTGCGCAAAGAGAAGCTCAGCGCGGAAGATCTGCTCGAACTCAAACGATTGGCCGACCTTGGGGATGGACCCAGTCCGAAGAAACGCAATCCAGGGGAGAAGAAATCATGACAGGATTAGTCGATTTCACCTTAGTGCAGTTTCTAGTGAAGGTGAGTCTGTGGCTGAGCGGGGCGTGGGCGCTGCAGTTGATACTGGTTCATCGAAATCCTCGCTGGCGTGTCGGATTGTGGCGTACGACAGCAGTCGGAATGATGATTCTCGCGTTGAGCCTGTTGACTCGGCCCTGGTACGAGCTGCAATGGCTGCCGCGCGGGATCGGGACAGTAGCGTCTCCGTCGCCGCAGCATTCAATGAATCTGTCGGACGCCGTAGCCGATTCCGTTGCCACGTTGGATCCGCAGCGGCGTGGACCTGGCCGGCTCGAGTTGGCGAACGCACCTATTGCACCAGTTATCGCATCTCGGTTGACAGTCCCCAATGCACCGGTTCCCGCGTCCACGGCGCACAGTCCAGCGGAGTCCCAAAAACTAATCGCAGGTGGATCACAAGTTGTTCAGCTTGATTCACGGGCAACCCACTGGCGGACGGTGATGATCTCTGCATATGCCATTGTCGCCGGTTGGCTGATTCTTAAGGTTGCCTTGAGCATATTAATTTCCATTCGGATCATTCAGCGATCAAAGTCGGCTCCTGGATGGTTGCACGCGATGGCCGAGGAACTCACTCGAGTCCATCGCATTCCGGTCAATCGGGTCAGAATCACGACTCAATTTCAATCACCGGTGCTGTGCGGTTTGTTTCGCCCGGTCATCCTGCTGCCGGAGTCCATGCTGCATGGAGCCTCGGCGGAACGCGAAGTGAAGGCTGCTCTTTCTCATGAAGCGGCACACGCGGCCGGATACGATTTATGGTGGGACGTGTTCATCGCAGTGGTCGCGGCCATTTTTTGGCCAAATCCGTTGGTGTGGAGAATTCGGACCGCACACCGAGCCGCTTGCGAGCAAGTCAGCGATCGAGTGGCGGCCGACGTACTGGGTGATGTCACCGCTTACCAGAGTCTCTTGGCAGGCATGGCGCTGCGGGTCTCGGGCCAGGGTGAAGTTGGCCTGGCAATGGCACGCCGCGTCGAGATCCGCAGCCGTTTAGAATCGCTGCTGCGAATCCCCCGTGCACCGCGGCTCGGTCGCCGGGGATTGCTGGTGGGGCTCTGCGTCTTGGCTGGTAGCAGCGTGATCGGTGTCAGTTCGCTAGTGGCTCAGCCCGACGCTGCAGTCGCTCCGGCGAAAGCCAGCACCGAACCTCCAGCGACTGCGATCGCACAAGAAGCGAAGGCCGTGCAAGCACAAAAAGCGCAACCGGCGGTTTCTCTTCCGCCAGTCTTGAAAATCAAGGAGCAACGGCGGGACGACAACCAAGCGGTGGCCGGCAAGGGACCTGCGGGAATGGTCCTGACGCCAGATGGAAAGCCTGCCGCAGGAGCCAGCCTGACGCTCGTCACGGAACAGGATGGAATGCAGTTTTCCAATGGCTATAAACCGTATGGCGGAAAGCAAACCGTCGCTGCTGATGAGCGTGGACGTTTCGAATTTGATTCCGTCGAAGACGAGTCACTGATCGTGGTCGTACATGACAGCGGCTATGCGGAAGTGCTCAGTCAGGACGTGATCAAGTCTTCAGAAGTTCGACTGCAAGCGTGGGCCAAACTTGACGTCGTGTTGAAATACAAGGGCCAACCATTGCCAGGCGTTGACTTTGCCGTCAGTCCCGAGGAACAACGCGGCCGGCCGGGCCGTATCTTTGCTTTCGGCATCGCTTCCCAGACGGATGCCGCAGGCCGCGTCTCCTTCGACAAGGTTGTGCCGCGGACCGTGCGCGTCTACCGGACGATCGGGCGCAAGTTCAGGGGCCATGGTGTGACGTACTACTTTCAGCACCGCAAAATTGACTTGCGGCCAGGAAAAACGGTCCAGCTTGAACTCGGGGGATCAGGGGCGACAATTAAGGGAACACTGTCCATGGATGGAGAACCACCTGCTCGCCATGAGTGGAGTCTGAACGAGCCGGTGAGCATCGCGGCGACTGGCGACGACGTTGATCCTGACGAACGCCAGCATTATCGCGCCTTTATCGATGACGACGGCTCCTTCCACGTTGATGACATTCCGCCGGGCTCTTATACGTTAAGTGTGAACTTGACTGCTGCTCCCACTCTGAATGGCGGCGGAGACGGCGTCAGATTGGCCCGCATCGACAAAAACTTTGAGGTGCCCCCGAAGGAGTCCGATGTTGACTTGGGAGTTATCAAAGGCTCATGGGACAAGAAACTGGGAGCCGGCGAACAAGCTCCGCTGTTTGTGGCCGAGGGAATCGGTGGCGACGCCGTCCGGCTGGGGGCCTTGCGGGGCAAGCTGTTGTTGCTGGACTTTTGGGCCAGCTCGAGCGCTCCCTGCATGGCGGAGATGCCAGAGCTGGGCGAATTGCATCAAGAATTCGCCAAAGACTCGCGGTTTCAGGTGGTCGGTCTGTCTCTGGATCGGTCGCTGGAGATTGCCAAGACGGCTATCGACAGCCATGGTCTGAGCTGGCCCATCGCATTCGCAGGACCTGGAACGCATTCCTTCATTCCCAGTCGCTATGACGTCACGACGCTGCCCGAGAGACTGCTGATTGATGTCGATGGCAAGATTCTCTGGAGGGGCAATGATCTGAAAGTCGTCGCCGCAAAGGTGCGCGATCGCTTGAAGAGGCTGCCCGCTGTCGGTACTGAGACAACCGGAGGCGTGCCGGTCAAGATTGACGATCGTTTTCGTGCAGATCAGCCGGCGGCAGTAATTCTGGCCATCGACAACATTGACTACAAATTGGGGATGCAGCCGAAACTGATGGGCCCGGGCTTAAAAATGTGGTCCGCTGACGGCAAGGAGACGCGAACCGTTATGGAGATGGGGACTTCCGGCTGGTGTACCGGCCCGCAACGGCTGGCGTTGGATCCCGAGCGTGAGCGAATTTACGCCTGCGATACCCACAACAAGCGGCTCGTAGCATTCGACAGGCACGGCGGCCAACTCTTTGCGACGAGCATCCCCGATTTGCATGGGGCGGCAGTTGACGAGAAAACGGGCGACGTCTGGTGCCTGGCCGTCAGCCTGTTGAATTCCGGCGAGTTGCTCATACTGGATCCAACGGGCCGTGAGAAGAATCGATTGCCGATCGCCGCGTTCGGGTTGGCCTATTCACCAGTTGACGACGCCTTTTGGATCGTGGGCAAATCAATTGCCAAAGTGAATCGGGAAGGCCGCGTTCTCAGCCAACATCCATTGACCGCAGAGGGCTTCACCTTTACAGAAGTCGTCATCGACCGTCAACGCGGCGGTGCCTGGGTTCTCGAGATCGATCATCCCGATCGGCCCCGCAGCACGAATAGTCTGTGGAAGGTGCAATCCGACGGGACGGCGACGGTAACGCATTTGTTCCCCAAAGTGGCGATGCCGCGCACGCTCGCCTGCATTAACGGCCAACCTTGGCTGGCCGTAATGAAAAACTACCGCTATGACGTTCCACTCAATCAGCAGAACCTGACTTGGGAACTTCAGCGTTTCGATCGGAAGGGAGAGCTGTCGAATACGTTGCCGCTGCCAGCCTTGGACATTGCTGTCGGAGTAAAGACTGGCAATATCTGGTTAAAAACCAAAGACAGCATCATCCGGATCGACGAAAACGGGGCTCCACAGCTAACGATACCCTGTAAGCTCGACGTGGAAGGTGTGCAGCTTTTGGCCTTCTGAGGTTACGTGCAGTAATTGCAAGTTCGATCGAAGTGCGCTCATCAACCCGTTGATACGGCTGCGAAACCGAGCTGAAACGGATCCACTCAGTCAGACTGCTCCACCGGCTTTTTGGGAGGAGCGCGATAGCCGAAATAGCTGCGGCTTTTGATGATGTCGACGACTTCGTGCGGCACCATGGTTTCCCATGAGACGTCACGGCCGCGGATCTTCTGGAGCACATCGCGCGAAAAGATCGGCAGGCAGCTCTCGTCGAAATTGTTCAACTGTTCGATACATCCACGATCAACAAGATAGCCGTACAACTTGCGCAGCTTGGGGATGACTTCGAAGTTCTGGACGGCGGTCAGATCACCCGTTTCGGGGTCCAGGAACGGGTAGATATAGAGCTTCAGATCGTTCTTGAACAGCCGCCCGAACGACTCGAGAATCCCCCCTTCGAGGTGCGTGTAGTATTTCTCATCGAACAACTCGCGCAGACTGGCGGCCCCCATCGTGATCACGATGCGATTCTTCGTATAGCGCGCCAGGTAGGCGGCTAACCGGTAGTATTCGAAATAGTTGGAAATCAGCACTGTCTTGCCAACGGCTGCCAACAGGTCGACTCGTGCCAGGAAGTCGCGATAATCCAGTTCGCCGCTGGCCAGCAAATTGTTCATCGTGATCTCGAACAGTTCGACCACCGCTTCGCTTTGAACTCCAGGCTCCTTGGAGAATTGCTCGCGGGCACAGCGCAGCATATCCAGGTTGACGTTGGTCACCGGTCGGAAGCTGCCCCGTTCGACCAGGATCGGCTTTTTATAGAGCACTTCCGACGGCTGCAGCATCGTCCCGTTCGCGGCGAACATCGCGGCATTGCTCAAGCCGAGCTGCACCAGTTTGAGGCTCATGATGCGATTATCGACGTGCCGGAAGGCGATCCCCGAGAACTCGATCATGTCGATCTCGAGACGCTGGATACTCAGGCCATCGAGCAGCGACTCGAGCAGTTGTTCGGGTTCGTGATGCAGGAAGAACGCACCGTACAGTAAGTTGACCCCGACGATACCCAGGGCCTCCTGCTGCAACGCGTTGTCCGTGTCGAGCATCCGGACGTGGATGATGATCTGGCTGTCCTGGTCACGCGGATGGGCCTGAAATTTGACACCCAGCCAACCGTGGCATTCATTAGTCCCCTTGAAATTCCGAGCCGAAACCGTATCGGCAAACGCAAAGAAGGCGGTGGTGTCGCCACGCGCTTCGCTGAGCTGCTCGACATCACGGTGGTATTCGTAGTCGAGCATGCTCTGCAAACGCTGCTGACAGACATATCGTTCACAAGCACCATAGTAGGCGTCACTGACAGTCATGTCGTACGCGGAGATGCTTTGCGCGATTGTCCCTGCCGCGCCGCCGACTCGAAAAAACCAGCGGACGACTTCCTGTCCCGCGCCAATCTCGGCAAAAGTGCCATAGCGGCGCAGATCCAGATTGATCCGCAGCGCCTTTTCGCGTGTCTCGAGAATCTCTTTTTGCAAACCCGGGGCAAAGGTCGTCATCGAGTCACTCTCCAGTGGAATCCGCTTTGGGCTGCAGTCCGGCCTGGGCCTCGCGCAGAGCCCGGTTCTGTTCCTTCAGAGCCATCTCCAGTCGAATGATTCGCTCGCCCGCGCGCAAGCGGACCCGCAACTCATCTTTGTCGAATGGTTTGTTTACAAATTCGTCAGCTCCTGCCTCCATGCCTGTCACCAAGTCATCTTTATGCGATCTCGAGGTCAGCAGAATGGTGTAGGCATAGTTGGATTGCGAATTCGACCGAATGCGGCGAATCAACTCCAGGCCATCCAGTTCGGGCATCATCCAGTCGCTCAGGACAATCTGAAATTCTCCCTGCTCAAACAACTGCCACGCCTCTAAACCATTCGAGGCCACGGTGACGTCGTAGCCCCACTTCTGCAGGTAATTCTCCAGCAGGCGGCGTGAGACGGAATCATCGTCCGCAATCAAAACTTTCATCAGCTTTCTCCAAAGCCTCGGTCGCGGGAAGGAGAAGCGGTCTCGCATCCACCACCGCGACCCGATCGACAGTATCTATATCATAATCAATCCATTGATGCCGTCTAAAGCACATTAGCTTAACGGCCACTTAACGTATTCGTCCAATTGCAATGTCCGGTTCATGGGAGGGCGAGGCTCCTGCCGAGCCGCAAGCGTTATTCGGCCCTCACCAGACTTCGCGGCTCGGCAGGAGCCTCGCCCTCCCATAGACCTCAATGGCAAAATTGGCCGCACTTTCAACGGGACGAATTCGGCGGGCCGACGTCCAGCGCCGCAAATACCCGGGCCACCTCAGTTTCCAACGTGGCCAGCATTTCGGCAGTCCCCTCAAATGACTGTTCCCGTCCACGGTCCTCCAGTTCCGTGGCCACATGAATCAGCGGCGCCGCTCCAAAATAGCTGGCCGAGCCCTTGATCGTATGCGCCGCGAGTCGCAACAGCTTGGAGTCGCGCACTTCAATAGCCCGACGCACATCGGCCACCAGGGTTGGTGTTTGCGTTTTCAGTGCGTCAGACAAATCCTTCAACATCTCCGATCCGCTGCCCGTCAGCTCGTTGGCCAGGTCCCAATTGATTGCCGGTGGTGCGGTATCGCTCGCGGCCGTCGCTGGGGTTTCAGAGCCGCGCAGTTCGGTGGGCACCGTCATCTCCCGATCAGATGGAGGCTTCATAGCATGGTTCGTCTTGCGTTCGGGGGAATTCCTGGGCCCTGCGTCAACACTCAGGCACAGGGCTGGAAAACGTTCGATCGCCCGATACATCTCGTCGGGAGCGATCGGCTTGGAAACATAGTCGTCCATGCCCGTTTCCAGGCAGCGTTCGCGATCTCCCTTGAGGGCCTCGGCAGTCATGGCGACGATGGGAATGTGACCGCCAATCTGCCCCTCGCGCGTCCGGATCGCCGTCGTCGCTTCATAGCCATCCATCACGGGCATCTGCATGTCCATCAGCACGACGTCGAATTCGTCCGCCGCAACCATGTCGACTGCTTCTTGCCCGTTTTCCGCCAGGGCCACCTGATGTCCGCGCGAGTGCAACAACCCCATCGCCACCCGGCGATTGATCTCATTATCCTCCACCAGCAGGACACGGCGCGGCTGCACCGGCTGGGATGTCGCCGACGCTCTCTTTTGATCGATCTTGACGTTCGTGTAGCGTCCAAACTGCCGCAGCACCTCGTTCAGCAACTCCGAGGCAATGACCGGCTTGGTCATGAAACGACCGATCCCATACTTCTGCCCCAGATCGGTATCGTTGGGCGACGATCCGGATGAGATCATGATGATCGGACAACCGCCTCGATTCAGTAACCCGCGCAAACTCTTCGCAAAGTGCAGTCCATCTTCGCCCGGCATATGGTGGTCGAGCAGGATCAGCCGAATGGGATGCTGCGCTTCTTCGGCGGCTTGCAGAGCAAGTCGAGCGGAGTCGGCAGACTCGGCCAGCACCGGCTGCATGTGCCAGTGCTGCAGCATTTCGCTCAAAATGCGACGATTGGTCAAGTTGTCATCGACCACCAGTACCGGCAGGCCGTCCAATGATTCGAGTTCCGCTGGCTCGTGCAGATGTTGATCGGCAGAGATCCCGAATTCGGCAGTGAAGTGGATCGTCGAGCCCCTTCCGACTTCGCTCTCGATCCACATCCGGCCGTGCATCATCTCGACCAGTTGCCGCGAGATCGTCAACCCCAGCCCCGTACCACCGAACCGACGTGTTGTGGAGGCCTCGGCCTGCTCGAAAGGGCGAAAGATCTGGTCCAGTTTTTCAGGCGGAATTCCGATCCCCGTATCGCTCACCGAGAATTGCAATCGCGCTCGTTCGGGCGTGATCGATTCCGCGTTCACGTTCACGAAGATCTCACCGGCCTCGGTGAACTTCACGGAATTTCCGATCAAATTAACCAGCACCTGTTGCAGGCGGCCCGGATCGCCGCACAGATGATCCGGGATTTCCGGTGCAATGCGGCAAGCGATTTCGAGACCCTTCTCGACAGCGCGCAGGACCAGCATCTGCGAGGCCCGGGCCACGCACTCCGAGACCCGGAAATCGGTACACTCCAATTCCAGCTTGCCGGCCTCGATCTTGGAGAAGTCGAGAATATCGTTGAGCAGCCGCAATAAGATATGGGCCGACTCTTCCACGGTCGCCAGGTAATCGCGTTGATGCGACCGCAGCTCCGTCTGCGCCAGGAGCTGTGCCATGCCGATAATGCCATTCATCGGCGTGCGAATTTCGTGGCTCATATTGGCCAGGAATGAACTCTTCGCGCGGCTGGCGGATTCCGCAGCTTCTTTGGCCTGCCGCATGACCTGGAACATTCTTTTCTGGTCTGTGAGGTCCAGTACGCCGCAAATCACTGTCTGCCCCTCGGCGGTCTCCACCGGGCTGAGCTCCACTTTAATGGGGAATTCGGAGCCGTCCTTACGGAGCCCCCGCATGTCGAGATCAGTCCCCGTCTCCCGCTGAACCGGAGCTTCGAAATACTCGTCGCGGAGTGCCGGATGCCCGATTCGAAACCGCTCCGGAATGAGCATCTCAACCGGATTACCGATCAGTTCCGCCGCCGAGTAACCAAACAATTTGAGGCAGCGTGAATTGGCCATCAAGATATTGCCATCTTGGTGCACCATCAATAGTGCTGCAGGGGACGCTTCGACCGCCAGCCGGAATCGCTCGCGCAAACCATGCTCTTCCGTGACATCCGTGATGGAGCCGGCCATGCGCACTGCCTGTCCGGCGTCGTTCCAGATCGCTTGTCCCCGCGCACGATACCAACGATACGCACCCGACTTCGTGAGCAACCGATATTCAACATCGTAGGGTTTGCGCTCCATCAAGTGTTCCGACAATCGGCGCATCACCCAATCGTGATCGTCAGGATGCAAGTGCGTCTCGAACGATGCGAAGACATTGGCAATCTCGTCGTCGGCATACCCCAGCAACTCCTTCAGGCGCGGCGAGTAGTAGACATCGTTCGTGAGGACTTTCCAGTCCCAGATACCGTCCGTCGAGCCACGCACCGCCAACTCAAACCGCTCTTCGATTGCCCGCAGCTTAGCCGTTCTTTCTTCCACAGTATGATCGAGCGCCAGGTTGGTCCGTTTCAGTTGCAGATTGACTTCGCGCAGATCACGCTCGGCGTCACGAAACGTCCGCAAGCCGTACCACAACGCAGCAACATACGCCACCAACCGCAAGACGTGCGACCACCACCAGCCGCCATCCCAGTCAACGGCATAGGCAAACAGAAATCCCGCCACTCCAAACAAGGATGTCTGAAAAGCAAACAGCCAATCCTCGATATCACCGGTTGTGTAAAAGCGTTGCAAAAAGAAGGACGCGGCCGCCAGGAAACCGATGCTGCTGGTCATGTTCAGCAGGATTGCTGTGTAGGTAAACGTCCCGTCACCGGTTCGCATCGCAGGCATGTCGTCGGACGCGATGATCGAGACTGCCCCAAATAGAATTGACACGAATGTCACCACGATGGGAAATGCCGGCCGCTGAATGCGCCGCGTCACGCTAGGTGGCATCCACACCAGGCCAAAGAACACACTGCCGGAAAACGTCGCCGTGCTGCGCAGCCAGATGTAGTGATTGCCCGGCGCGGATCCGGCATGAAACAGATCGAGCAACCCCATGCTCAAGTAGCCGGCTGCCATCCAGGGGTAGTGATCAGTGTCGGACTTATGTCGAAACTCGGTCAGCAGAATCCCGGCAATGGCGAGTGCGATCAGCCCCCCGGAGCCCTCGATCAGCGAGTGCAACGGCAGATGGGTCAGGCGGAACTCGGGGTGCAGCAATTCCGTAATCGTGGTTGCTAGAATGGGCAGGATCAACGCCAGCAGCGTCCCGTTAATCGTCCACGCAACGAAATTTCTGGGTCGACCCATGTTCCTCTCCCGCGAATGAGCCAGATGGCCCACTGGCGACACGGAGGTTGGCGACGGTTGAGTACGGCAACCCGCCCCAACCTCAAGACCACTGACATTATTATAGCATATCCCATGAGTCGATAAGGGGAAGCGTCACAAAGTCGAGATGTCTTTGGCAACCGCGACGACGCCCAGGTCAAGCAGACCGACGATCCAGTCTGGCATCCAGGCTCAACGTTCTCTGCGAACCACCTCTTGCGTGTACTGGACGAACCCGGCCTTCAAATAATTAGGCAGCGCGGCAGCGTGATCCAGAGTGCAAGTGTGTAACCAAAATCGGTGCGGCTGGTAGCTCCAGGCTTTGTCAATCATGTATTGCAGGAACCATTTGCCCAGCCCCTGGCCAATGAATTCACGCGTCAGTCCGAATTGGACCATTTCGATTTCGTCAGGTTGACGGCGATCGAACTCGGCAAATCCAGCGCGGACTCCGTCGACACGCAAGACATGAACCTCGATCAGTGGATCGCCAATCAAGGCGGCCAGTGTCTCATCGGACAGCTTGAGCTTGCTCCGCCACAAATAGTCCTGACCTACAGAATTGTAAAGTGAGCGATAGCTCGCGAGGTCAGGCGAACGCACATGCTCCACCGTGATGCCTTCGCAGGGGGGCCGAATGACCCGTTTCGTGGGAGCCATCATTTCTAGATAGAACACGGTGACTTCGATCAATTCCATTTGATGACCTCACTGAAATAGCGGCGAGTGACGACGTTCGTTAGCATCACGTTCTACCCTGATACAACGATCAATGTGGCCGCTTCCCCCAGACCTGAAATATCCGCGGCAAGCTCAACACGGTTCGAGGATCACTGGCAAACAAGTTGATCTCTGCAAGGACCTCGTTGAACTCCTCGTGAGAGGCCAGTCCAGCTCCGACAACAGCCTCGCGAATGTGCTCCATCGTCACGGCCGCCATCTGCTTTCCGGTCCCGTGCCGATACGTCGGTTGAATCACCTCAACTTCCACATCACTCAATCCGGCGTCGAGAAACATCCCCAGCAAGCGCGGCCCAATGTTGGGATCGCCCCCTCGGCGCAGCACGACCTCTTGATACAGGCTCACATAACGATCAAACGCCGGGCAGGCCGGATGGGAAAAATGGCCGGTAAACTGGATGTCTTCCACGACCACCGTGCCTCCCGGCCGCGCCGCTCGAATCATCCCTGTGAGAGCCTTCTCCGCGGCAGACAGATGAGTCAACAAGAAGCGTCCAAACACCAGGTCATAGAGCGCACTATCCTGAAGATTGCTCGCACACCCAGCCCGGAATTCAACATCCAACCCCAACTGCTGCGCCGCCGAGCGAGCCATTCCCAGGCACTGCTCATCAATATCAATACCAGTCACGCGGCCCAGCGGCAGCACGGCTTCCGCCATTCGCAGCGACACCGTCCCAATGCCGCACCCCACATCCAGACAGCGCGCGCCCGGTCGCAAACCAACTCGGTCCAGCAGAGCTTTTGTCGTAGGCCACTTCACGGAACCGAGCAAACTCAGCCGTTCTGCGCCGAGATCACCGCCACGCAGCACATAGTCATATTTATCTGGATCGCTCATTGTTTCTCACGCAATAGATGCATTTTGATGACGGATCAGGAACTCCCCTCGCCAAACACCAGTTTCCGCTCGGCCTCATCGAGCATCGGGGCCTGCAGGCGCTTCGGGTTGCCGATGTCCTTGAACAACAGGTCGCCGTTCCCCAATAGTTTCTCCGCTCCGCGTTCGTTTAACAACATCGTCGATTCGATGTGCTTACCCATCTTCAACCCCACGCGAGCCGGAACATTCGACGCCAACGGCCCCATGATGGTATCGCGGCTGGGCTCTTGCGTTGCCAGGATCAAGTGAATTCCCGCGGCTCGAGCTTTCGCGCCCAGCCGGCAAATCTGTTGTTCGATTGCCTTTCGCTCGACACGGCCACGACTGATGAGATCTCGGTACTCATCACACACGCAGACAATCCGCGGCAGCACCTGACCCGTTCGATCGGCGAGTTGCGAAATCGAATCCGCGCCGTCCAGCAAGCGGTAGCGACGATCCATCTCCTCGGCCAACTCTTCGAGAACATCGGCCGCGGGGGTCTCATCGGGAAAGACCAGTGGCTTCCACAGGAACGGCGAGTCCTTCAACGCATGGAACGCATTCCGCTTGGGATCGATCACCAATAGCCGGAGCGTTTCTGGACTATTAGTCACTAACAGTCCAGCGATCGCCAACCGCAACCATTCACTCTTACCGCTGCCTGTAGTACCGGCGACCAGGAAGTGAGCATGCTGAGGCTCTGCCAGATTGGCGCAGATCAGTTCTCCCGAGAGGTTCACTCCGACGGGAACATGCGAGCCTCCGCGTCCGGGCTTAGGCGCGGGCATTTGCGAGCGCACATCTCGAAAATAGATCTTTTCGCGGTCCTTGCGCTGTACGTCGATCACGAGTTGTCCGAGTTCCCGGCTAATAAACGGCTCGGCCTCCAATTTCAATTGCACTTGCAACTCGGCAGTGAGCTTTTCAACCGCACTGACCTTCGTCCCACGGCCGAGTTTAATGGGAAATCGCAGGAATGTCGGGCCGACGATGATGGGTTCGTCCAGTTCCACCGCCACGGCGTAATCGTGAAATGTTTTGACAAGACCCCGTCCGAGTGCGAGATGCTCGTTTGACGGGGCGACGCGTTTCTGCGGTTCGACCTTGATTGGTGCGGACTCGGTCACCCCGGCCAGCTTACCGATGACATCCAGCAACCGCTGCTTGACGAGTTTCAAGTCCTGAGCCGAGAAGACTCGCTCGTGCAATTCAGGTTGAAAGCTGACCAGGGCCAATGAACCCAAGCTCCCCCCACCGACTGCCGTGGGCTGGCCTCCAGGTGAACTCGCAGCGGAAGTGAGAATCATGTGGTACAGGCAAGCTTGACCGAGATCGACCGCCGGTGAGGTCCGCCCCAGCTTGATCTCAATCGCACACCACGCGCCGATGTCAGCCCGCCGCACAACGGCATCCGCAATCCCGATCAGCCGCACACTATCGGACCAGCTTGCTTCCCGGATCTCGCACACGAGTGGTTCCTCGGTCGAGATACAGGCCGCAAGTTCCTGCCACGGAGCCCTCAGCTTTTCACGGAACGACTTCCGCTCCTGCGCCAGCCGCCACGTCAATTCGGCCACCCAATGGCACGCCGCCTGCATCGCCTGCCAAAACGATCCTACCTGCAGCGCAACGTCATGCAGCGCCGCGTTCTGCTGAGTCAAACGCGGACCTACGAACCGGGCATACGTCTGATCGACCAGCACTTTTTTCCAGGCATCAAGATTGGCGTCGACTTCATCCAACATCGCCAACGGGCTCCCCGGGCCCGTGTCTCCTACGAGCCATCCCAAGCCCTCATGGAACCATGTCCCGAGGATCGCGGTAGACGCCGCACCCGCACCCCGCGCGTCGGTCATTCCATCGGCTCGATAGAGAGCATCGCGTACCTGGCTGACAGTTAGCGTCACGGGCATGTCAGAGATCTCCGACGGGTAGTATCTGAATCAATGGGACTAAGCGGCGTCGTTGCTCGTCGCGGTTGCGTTTAGAAAGGTCGAAAAACTCAAGTCTGGGTATCCTCTGCGCGATACAGTATCGCCGGTGGACCCATCAGCATCCGAAAGCGATCTGGATGACGCTCGGCAATGGCTGTCACGACCTCAATCGGACGCTGCAGACACTCAACGGCCTCATCGAGCGACAGCACCGGGCGCGATGCCAGCAATGTATTCAGTGCCTCAACGTCTCGTGTATCCGAGACCAACTCGCCACCAGACGTATCCGGGCGTCCCAAGCAATCGTCAACGAGGTCCTGCAACCCCTGCGCCAGATTGGCTACCAGCCAATCCTCCAGCGACTGTGGAGCAATCGTTCCGCCATGCCACGACAAAT
This sequence comes from Planctomycetaceae bacterium, assembly GCA_021732415.1. Classification (GTDB taxonomy): domain Bacteria; phylum Planctomycetota; class Planctomycetia; order Planctomycetales; family Planctomycetaceae; genus JAKFVC01. The sequence goes on along the minus strand of JAKFVC010000004.1, from coordinate 44,232 downwards.
CTCCCGACTTGGCGTCAGACAGCAGATCCCGTAGCGCATCCAGCGCGGCGAGGGCCTCTACGGTTGGATGCAACACGACAGCTTTTTGCCGCTCCAGTTCAACGAGCAATTGCTGGGCTTTTTTGGCCCCGGCAGATACCGGAACCCGGCTATCGCGAACCACAACCAGGCGCTGCAGTCGTTTCGTGGCAAACTGCGTCTTCAGTCGTCCAAGGCGCTTGGCCAGAGTCGTCATATTAGGCTGCGCGCACAGGCTGACCCCGGTTCGCCCGGATGTTGTTTCGAATATCAGCGAGACATCTGGCAAGAGATCATCGCTCACCAATTTCGCATCTGGGACCACCATTCTGACGAGCATGGGCAAACCGTGCCGTACGATGTCTTCAGTACGTTCAGGAGTACTGGCTGCTCGCTTCGCCTCGACATCTGCCGCCCATTTATCCTTGATGAAGTCTCCAACGCTTTGTTTTACCACGGATTCTTCTGAAGTTGCGGTGAGTGTCGACGCGAGATCTCGAGCTGGCACGCCGTCTTCCGCTTCGATGACGTCTGGCTTGGCCCGTCGGTGCCAGATATCAAACTTGTCAGCGCACAAGCTCAGCAGTTTTCGAGGAGAAATCCCAACATTGGACACGAACAAGGCATCGAATTCGGCAGATCCCAGTGGCCAGCCTGCGGTCGTAGGAATGTCTGATTGTTCGGAGTGATCGAAATGGTTCAGTCGAGCCTGTATCAACTTCAGACTCTGATCTCGATTCAGGGGATTCAATGGCCACGACGCAAACGACAACATTCGGTCATAGTCAGCCTGTCGGGCATGAGCCCGCATTTCGCTCACAAACGCCGACTGGACACACGACACGATCAAGACATTACTCGTATTATCGTGTAACGTGCTCGTCAATTGACCAAATGCAAACAGACCGTCACGGTCGCCGGGCGCGATCTGAAGAGCTTCGACCTGGTCGAAGCTGATAACAATCGGCAATCCATTCCCGGCCAGTTTACATAGCATCAATACGATCTGCCGCGACTGGTCCTCACGCTCCTCATCAGTCCCTTCATCCTGAGCCAGGTCCATTCGCACTAATGCCGCTTCGGGCAGCGAATCACCACTCAACCACGCTCGCAGATCTCTTAAATGACGACCAAATGCGATGTGCTCGAACGCTACGGCGGTATTGCGATCGAGATGAAGTGCGTCGGCAATCTGATCTAACAATTGCTTCAAGCCCGGTTGATCATTCTCCAGCATGAATTCGTACCAGCGCTCGAGATCACCCTCAGCAGTGCGAATTTCGGCAAAGCGATGGAATAAGATCCGCTGGAATTGGGAATTCACACCGCGGACCGGTCGGAACCAGTCGTCGACCAGTGTGCGTCTTAGTGTGCGCCAGATCATGCGCGGGCTGGTCTGGAGTCGCACCCAGACATAGAGCGTTTCCTCACGATCGGTGTCCGATGGTGCCGAAGGAGTGAGATGGGTCCGCAGCCGGCGCAAGAGATGCGTCTTGCCGCTGCCTGCTTCGCCATGAATCAGCAATCCGGCACTGCGTTGCGTCTGGCGGACTTGCTGAATCCCCTGCAGACATTGCTCGAAGACGTCATGGTGAATCGAGTTGACATCGACGATGGTGGTTTCCCACGGACTGGCGACGATGCCTGATCGAAATGGATTCACGTTTGGACTCCCCTATTTCGTAGCCCGACTCTCTGAGTCGGAGCTTCCTCGCGTTCAAACTCCCGACTCAGAGAGTCGGGCTACACCTCGGCTGACGCCTCGCCATTACCGCGGCCTTAAGGCCATCCCGACATAGAACGTTCCATCTCCATCCGTCACCAATTCATCACGCTCTTCCTGCGTGAGACTCGTGGCGTAATCATGTCGATGCAACGACAATTGCCCCTGCCGCGCGAGTTCCAGCACCGCATGATCAAACTCGGGCTTCGGCAGATGGACGGCTCGCCGCAATTCACGAGCTCCCACCAGAGCCCCCCGTTCCGCCCCGGGTTCGATTCGTTTGATTACGCCGACCAGATCTACTGTCTCCGCGACCACAGCGGGACGGATTTCCGGCACGTTTGAAGGACCGCCGCTGGCGCCGAACGAAATCCCGGCTGCTTCGACTAATAGAAGAACATTCCGCCGCAACTCGTCGGTCGGCACGCGCGCCGCCTTCAACAGTCCGATCACCTTCGTCAACTGCTGTCCCACATCCACCAGATACGCGGCCGCAGAAGGGGGCCGCGTTCCGAACAATTCCTGCTTTACGGATCCCAGTGGCGGGCGCGCAAACAAGCTGTCCCTCGCGAGCAGAGTGCTGACGATTTCTTCAAACTGCGAGTCACTAAAGCTTTTCAACACCCTCCTGAGATACACGAGCGTCTGCGGCCCCTTCGTGTCAATGGTCTGCACTACTATGCGGCGCCCCAGTTCCAAGACATCGTGCATCCAATACTGCGGCTTGGCCTTAGCCGTCTTGGGGGGAATCGAATGGATAGCGTTCGTCGCCACCAATTCATCCAGCACCGGGATCACATCAGCTTCACTGAGCTTGGCCGGAGCCTGGACCCGGTCGGCCAGATCCTTCGCCGTGAAGGGCTCGTCCGCCTCCAGCGCGGCCTTCCGAATGGCGTCGCGGCTGATGACCCGCAGATCCGTATGCCAATAGCTGGGCTTGCCTCCGGCCTTGGAAGACGGAACTATAAAGCAGCGCTGGCCCGCCACCGCTGAGTCGAGAATCGTCGACACATCCGCCTCGGCGACCTTCGGCGGAGCGATCTTCGCTGCGACCACTTTTGCGGTGAGCGGTGACGTTGATTCCTGGATGGCACGCAGAACCGCGTCACGCGTCAATTCCTGTAAGTCGCGGTCCCAGTACTTCGGCTTGCCTTTGCCGGGCGTATACTTTTTTAACACTCCCGACGTGGCAAGTTCCTCGAGGACCGGTGTCACTTGAGCTTCTGTAGCCGCGTGCGACGCGGCCAGCATTGTGGCCAGCGACTTCGCGAGTTGCGGCTCCGGACTGCGAGTGATCGCCTGGATCAGCGCATCTCGTGAATCTTGCGAGAGCGGCAGCATCGGTATTTTCTTCGCCATATCGTCCTCACCCATCTGTTCGGGTTGCCGATTGCAGTATGATTTATGGTTGCAATCGACTCGTTATCAAAAGTATAGATGATGATACAAAAGTCAGTCGGCAAAATAAACCAGCGCAGGGATAGGCTCAATCAACCTTTGGTTGAGTCCTGTGTCACTTTCCGAAACGAAGGCAAGATATCGGCAAAAGCGAAATCGATCCGCACACGCCCTGGAGGAAGCAATCCATGGAAAATAACATTCTTGCGATACTAATCGGCGTATTGATTGGATTGGGAGGTGCCACGGCATACGTTTGGCAACGGAACCGAAAGACCCACGGGCACGGACACATCGCGATTCCATCGCAATTGGCTGCACACTTTTCCCCGGTCCCGTTCAGCGACATCTCGATCTCCGAGCGTCAGTTTCCGTTTCGAGTACGAGCAGACCTGCAGCGGGCGATTAACCAATTGTTCGGCGAACAAACCCGCGTTCTGCATTTTTGTGGAGTGCGGCGAGAATACTCGCACGAGCCAGTGGAGTTGTCGACGTGCATTGCGGACAGCCCGCATAATCCCGTGGTCTCGATACCGCCCGAATACGAAGAACTCAATATCGGCGAGGATGAACCGATTCGGGTGTTGAAAAATGGCCTGTGGCTGTTGCAACGGAATGGAGTTCGTTTCGCAGTACTGTTGTCTGCCGTGGGATCGTATGGACGCAACACGGGCCTGCAGTTTCAGGTGGGCACACCCAATTCAGCGGAGGGAACCCAGATCGCGCAGGACTTCTTCAAACACCTGGAGCAATCGATTCTCAAGGCCGATTCCTACCGGGGTAAAATCCTGTCTCTGGAACTCGCGGAGCACTCGTACTCGGGAGAAGCGACCGGAATTACGGTTCACAAGCTGCGGACGGTGGAGCGTGAGCAGGTCATACTGCCGGCTTCGACATTGAATCTTCTTGAGCGGAACGTCATTCAATTTGTGAAGCAGCGTGAACGGCTATCGCAATTTCGGCAGGCGACGAAAAAGGGACTTCTGTTTTACGGACCACCGGGAACCGGCAAGACGCATACGATCCACTACCTCGCCCGGGCCCTCGAGGGACATACCACACTTTTGGTCTCGGCCGAGCAAGTCGGACTGCTTTCCGAATACATGGTCCTGGCCCGCCTGCTGCAGCCGAGCATCGTCGTTCTCGAAGATGTGGATTTGATCGCTCGAGACCGCAGCCAGATGAACAATGTCTGTGAAGAGGTGCTCCTCAACAAGTTACTAAACGAAATGGACGGCTTGAAGGAAGATGCCGATATCTTGTTTGTCTTGACGACCAATCGTCCCGAAGCCTTGGAAGCCGCACTGGCGTCACGTCCGGGCCGTATTGACCAGGCGATTGAGTTTCCCTTGCCAGATGATCTGGGCCGAGAGAAGCTGTTCATTCTTTATGCCAAGGACGCTCAACTCGCGAAGGATCTAGTTGCTGAAGTGGTCACCAGGACAGAAGGCGTGAGCGCCGCCTTCATCAAGGAGCTCATGCGACGAGTCATCCAATTTCACATCGAACGCAACGGAAGCCTGGAAATCAACCATGCAGACGTGGATGCGGCGCTGGACGAGATGCTCTTCAGCGGCGGATCTTTGAACTTAAAGTTGCTCGGCGCCGGGCAACTGTCAGCCAGGCAGGCAGCTTCGGGCGCGTAAGCTATACTGACTGCCGGAGAGATCGTCTACCTTGTCATGTATTCGGAATGACTATGAGCAACCTTCCGCACGAACGCTACATGCGCCGGGCCATTGAATTGGCGGCGAATACGCCGAATCTCCCCTTCGGAGCCGTAATCGCCAGTCAAGAGTCGGGCGAGATTGTCGCTGAGGGCTGGAACCGATCGTCGCTCAATCCGACCTGGCATGGCGAAATCGACGCCATCAACAGTCTGGCCCAGATACGAGCTGTCATTGAACCGAACCACTTGGTTCTCTATACCACAGCCGAACCGTGCCCGATGTGTCAGGGAGCGATCCTTTGGACGGGCATCGGGACCGTCGTCTATGGGACCTCGATTCGAACGCTGCAAAAGCAGGGCTGGAGGCAAATCGACATCCCGGCAGCTGAGGTCATCCGCCGCAGTCCAACCTGGCAATGCACGCTCATTGCGGGCATCCTGGAGAAGGAATGCGATGCGTTGTTCGTGGCGGCATCAAAGGGGACGTGGAGAAAGTGAGCCGTAGGATGGATATCGTCGTCCATGTCAGCTCGTCAGTAATTCGTAGTACGAGTCGACAGCCGGCTGTCCTGTATAGTTCGGGCCTGCGTGATCGTCGGCTCCGAGATAGCGGAACGGCAATTCGATTTGCCGGCGTCCGTGACAGAAGACACGCTTTCGGGTGGCGTCGTACACCAGGCCCTGCTTACGCAACTCGGCCGCGACGATTCTTTTTGCTGGCCGGCCGTCATTCAGCTTGATATTTTCCAGGCTGAGATTGGCCATGAACTGACCGTTATCCGTCAGCCACGACGACGCCCGTGAAATCAATCCGAGTTTGTCGCCGATGTAGTGCAGTCCGTGTACGCAACTAATCACCTCGAATTGCCGAGTGGGATGCCATGCGGTCACCGACGCAGTAACGAGCTGCAGACAACTCAGATCGGCAGAATCTCCTGCAAACATTCCGGCCAGGTCAACTCCGATGACCTCACATCGGTCCGCGAATTGCATCAACTGAATGTGGTTCAAGGCTTCAATCAGTGCTCGTCCTGAGCCGCAGCACAAATCCAGCCAACCCACCGTAAGGCCGGGGCGAAGTTTTGAGAGCATCACATAGAAAGGGTTGTATCCCAGTTCCGTCTCGTACCCATTCGTGCCAAAGAGAGTTCGCTCGCGATTCATCCGGCAGTTGGCCACGATGCCCGATTGCTCGAGCAACTCAACCGGGATGAGAACTGGCGACGCTGCGGGATTATCAGAATGCGACATGAATGGAACTGGCCAATCTTAAGGGGGATCTCCAGACAAGCTTAGACATCGCCTCGGTCGATGGCCTGTGTCGATTCCAATTCCAGGCAGTTAGGACAATACCAGGGAGCAGGCGTCTTGACCGGCTTCGGGCTGCGCTTGTGGCACGTGGCGCACCTATAGCGTTTGCCTTTCACGGCAGTTTTCGGACGAGTCTGCTTTCCTGTTCTAAGAATGTTCTTGTCCATGACGTCCCTCCTGGCGTTACGAACCCTGACTCACCTGGCGCATTACCGCGAGATGCGCATGCCCGCGGCGCGCGTTTGGTCGATGATACTGACACCTATTATAACAGATCGGTTCAGCTCGCCGCGAACGGACTTGCGAACTTTTTGCATCGAGCGGTGTCCACTAGCTGCCTATCGGCATTTTGTGGCCGCTGACGCCCTGGTTGCGCTTGTCGTGGAGAAAAGATCGCAGTTTGCGATTGGGAAGAGGCGGCCACCTACCCCAGAGTGATTGCTTGTCGCAATCGGGGAGTTCTGTCATGAAGAAAGTTCACGTCAACGTGGGCACCATCGGTCATATTGATCATGGGAAGACCACACTGACCGCCGCGATTCTCGCGGTGCAAGCGTCCAAGGGCCTGGCCAAAGCCAAGAGCTACCGGGACATTTCTCACGGAGGCACGGTGCGTGACGAGCACAAAACCGTCACGATCATCACCAGCCATGTCCAGTACGAGACCGTCGCGCGGCATTACGCCCACATCGACTGTCCCGGACACGCCGACTATGTGAAGAACATGATTACCGGAGCCGCACAGATGGACGGAGCCATCCTCCTCCTGTCGGCGGTCGACGGCCCGATGCCGCAAACCCGGGAGCACATTCTCCTCGCACGCCAGGTCGGTGTGCCCGAGTTGGTTGTGTTCCTCAACAAGTGCGACCTTGTTGATGATCCCGAATTGATTGATCTGGTCGAGATGGAGACCCGTGAATTGCTGACGAAATTCGGCTTTAACGGAGAGACGGTGCCGTTCGTCCGGGGCAATGCCCGGGGTGCGCTGGATCATCCTACCGACCCGCAGTTCAGTCGCTGCATTGATGACTTACTGGAAGCCTTGGATCGATACATTCCCGAGCCCCTGCGAGCCATCGACAAGCCGTTCCTGATGCCGATCGAAGGTGTTCACACCATCGAAGGCCGAGGCACGGTGGCGACTGGCAAGATCGAACAAGGCCTCATCAAGGTCGGCCAGAAGGTGGAAATCCTCGGACTGGGAGACGTTCTGGAGAGCGTCTGCACCAGCGTCGAGGCCTTCAACCAGATCCTGGATCAGGGTGAAGCAGGACAGAACGTGGGGTTGCTGCTGCGAGGCATCAAGTCCGATCAGATTCAGCGCGGCCAGGTCATTGCCGCCCCGCGCACGATTCGACCGCGGTTGAAATTCCGTAGTGAGGTTTACATCCTGAGCAAGGACGAAGGGGGCCGTCACACGCCATTCTTCAGCGGTTACAAACCGCAGTTCTTCTTCAGGACGACCAACGTCACCGGCGAAGTTCAGCTACCGGCCGAGATCGCCATGGTGATGCCCGGCGACAACGCCGCCATCGTCGTGAATCTCGACAAACCGGTCGCCTTCGATATCGGCAGCCATTTCGCCATCCGCGAGGGTGGCAAGACGGTTGGCTCGGGCGTGATTACCCAGGTCGTTGAGTAGCTATGAGCTGAAGTGGGGATGGAGCAATCCATCCCCACATTTTGTATCTCTGCGATTTCGGATCTGTTACTCGATGTGATAAAGTTCGTCAGGTAGGATAGAGACTTTTGCGAGTCCCCAATTGATGCTTCGAAATCAAAATCGGAGACGGCCAAGAGCGCGTACTGCAGGATAAGTTGTCTCAAATGAGTGAGCCCCTGCGGCACCCCAACAAAAGGGTAACGATGACTTCCAAATATTTCCTCATCGCCGTCGGATTGATTGTCGGGGCCGTGCTATTTGGTGGGACTTCCTCAGTTGACGCTGATGCCAATCCACGATTGAAGGGTACGGTGAAAAACGCCGATTCGGCAACAGATTGGCCGGCCTGGCGCGGTCCGTGCGCAAATAATGTGGCCGACGATCGTCTCCTGCCTCTGAACTGGAGTCAGACCGAGAACGTCCGTTGGTCAGTCGAGTTGCCCGGTTGGGGGACGAGTTCGCCGGTCATTTATGGTGAGCGCGTCTTCGTGACCTCGCATTCGAAAGAAAAAGGCGTCACTTCGCTGCAACTGTTTTGCTTCAACCGGCCAGACGGAAAGGAACTCTGGAAGCACGATTTTGGCCTTGGCGTCGACCATCGGACGCACGAGAAATCCAATCTGGCAGTGAATACACCGGCGATCACCAAGGATGCGGTGTACGTCGCGTATGGCAATGCGGACATTGCCCGCTATTCGCATGACGGCAAGTTGGCTTGGGTTCGCCGTTATCTTAAGGACTTTGGTGATCCCAAGATGGCGTGGGGTTACTCGGTCAGTCCGCTAGTTATTGATGATTCGATCGTTTTCCCGTGGGACCACCATACGGGGCCGTGTTATTTGATTGGCCTCGACAAAGCAACTGGTGAAGTTGCCTGGAAGAAGGACCGGCCGATCGGCACCGCACATGCGACGCCCCTGCGTGTCGAACATCACGGGCAGCAGGATCTTCTCGTCCCGGGGAAGAATCGTTTGACGGCATTCGATGCCCGGACGCACAAAGAACTCTGGCAATACGGCGAAGGCGAGGGGCCATTTAACGGTGAGATCATTTCGAGCCCGGTCTATGCGGACGGAGTTGTGTACCTACAGCTCTGGCGACAGAGTCCGATCCATGCGATCCGACTGACCGCCAATGGGAAGCCGCCTAAGCCCCTGTGGGTCAGCAAGCACCCCGGGCCAGTGGAACCTTCGCTCTTATGTTATCGGGGATTGCTCTATTCGCTGATGGATAATGGCGTGCTGGTTTGTCTGGACGGCAAGACTGGGGTCGAAGTCTATCGCGAACGACTCGGTGGAAACTGCAATTCGTCGCCCATCGCGAGTGATGGGCGGATCTACGTCAGCAACAACGATGGAACAACGTTTGTCGTCCGGGCGGGCACCAAGTTCGAGTTACTGGCGACCAACGAACTCGGCGAGCGGATCACCGCGACCCCGGCGATTTCCGGGAATGACTTGATCTATCGCACGGATTCACACCTATATCGGATCGGCGATGCTCCGTAGGACGGGTCTCCAGGCCCGTCCGAGCCCGTAACATCCCGCGTAAATCAGTATTCATCCCTCGCGAACTTCGCGCAGCGCATCGTTTGATTTCCGTGGCGAGGTCCGAGTGCTTCAATGCGGCCAGAATCCGGGTGCCACTGGCTGTGCCAGTGCTGGTGGACTTTCGATTCCCCATCCAGCAAAGCACTGGCACAGCCAGTGGCACCCGAATCCCTGGGTTTTATGAGAAAACAGTCCGTATTGATTGATGGAACTCGTGCGCTGCGCGAAGCTCGCGAGGCGTTTGTGGCATGTTACGTTGTTGGTTACGGGCTCGGACGGGCCAGGAGACCCGTCCTACGGAGACACGTAAACTTCACTCTAGCGCAACGCGTCGAGCGGCTTCAATCGGACTGCCGAGAAGGCTGGCAAGAATCCCCCCAGGGTTCCCATCGCTAATGTCAATAGGATGCTATAAGCCAATGAGATAGCATCGACTGTCAGTTTGAGGACGACTGTTTTACCGCCCCCCTGGCCACTCCCCACCACGCTGGTCGCGGTGAGACCATCGGCGAAGGATCCCAATACACAGCCGATGAGCCCCCCGATAAAGGCGATCACTAATGACTCCAGCAAGAACGAAATCATAATGTGAATCTTGCCGAAGCCCAGCAACTGCAGGACGCCGATATCTTTCGTTCTCTGGCTGATGGCCGCGAACATGGTATTCATCACGCCAAATACGCCGCCGATCGCGATAAAGACTGTGACGAACATGATGCCGAATTCGAATTGCTTGTTGATCTGCGACAGGCTTTCGAAATACTCGGTCTCCAGCAGCGGATTGACTGACGCCTTTTCGTACTTCTTAAAGAGGTCCTTCAGCTTGCGAGCCTCCGGGCCGTCTTTCGCTCGCATTACGAGCGACGTGTAGGTCGCCTTGCCGAATTTCGGGCCGATGACACTCCGTTTGCCCCAGACTTCGGAATCAAAGGTGGAACCGGAGGACTGCATGACGCCGACCACCAGCCAGTTGCGGTTCGCAATCTTGAAGACATCTCCAATCTCCAGCCGATCGTGATTCTTGGCCGTTGCGAGGACCTCCGCAGAGCGTCCCCTCGACAATTCGCGAGCGACGCCTTCACCGATCACCACTTCGATGGCCGATTCCGTCTCGCCGGGAACTTCCTGGACGCCGGAACTCGAAAACCAGCGGCCGTTGGGGAGCAGGGTGACTCCGTGGACCTGGCCGGAAATCTCGGGATCGTCCACGCCGCGCATCTGGACGAACCGGCGCTGCGGGCCGCCGCGTGTGGCGTTCTCAATCGGTTGATTGACGACGAGATATGTTTCGCGGCTGCACAATCGCTTGCCGTCGGCTGTCGTCGTCACTCCAGGCTGGTTTTCCAAGTCTCCTACATCGGAAAAGCCCAGATTGCTAAATCCCTCGTCGGTGGCTCCTTCGGAAAGAATGATCACGTTCCCGGGCTGCCCGCTGTTTTCGGTCAGGCGATGCATCCCGTTCACGAAGGCCAGCATGACTGTCATCAGGCCCAACACCAGCGTAAACGCCAGAGCCGTCATGATGGTCGTCTTCCAGCGGACTGTCAGGTTGCGCACGTTGTAAGCCAACGGCACTTCACAAACGGCCCACAGGACCAGAACTATGGCTAGTGCGACTCCCAAGGCAATCAGTAACCGCGTGGGGAGATGCTGAAACTCGGAGAGACTCAGAGCCAGGATGACGGGTGATACGACGGGCATGGGTTACTTCCAACGGGCAACAATTTGAGTTACCGAATCTTGTTACGACCAAATCAGCCGGAACGCGTTAGCGTCCGGTTCGATTGCCATCTGAAGTCCGTTTGTTATTCCGAACCGTGGGCTAACGCCCAGCGGCTGATTAGCCGACTCTGGAAAATACTTCCGAGACCTTCACGCTGCGAGCTCCCCACGCCGGAACAAAACTGCCGACGAGTGCGGTTCCCGCTCCCAGTGCCGGCCCCCACCACAACGCGGCCAGCGGGATGGAGAACGCAGCGAAGAACGCGATGGGGAACTTGATACCGCCAAACCCGTAAGGAGGCGGAAAATTCACGATCCCGTACGTCAGGCACGAGCTGATCAAACCGGATAGCGCACCGATTAAGATGGCCTCGCCCAGGACGAGTGTCAAAATCTGATTGGGGCGGAAGCCCAAGACTTTCAACACGGCCAGCTCTGACCGGCGTTCGCGGACGCTGATGCTGATCGAGTTGGAGATAACAAGTGACAGGGTCACGAGAATCGCGGGAGCCAATAAATAGCGCATCCCCCAAATGAGATCGCGATACGGTTCGATGAAGGCGGCGATGCCGGACGACGCGGTTTCGCATTTGACCTGCGGGTTGCTGAAGAGAGGCGAGCTTTCGATCTGCGCGGTGATCTTGCCAAGCGTCGCGCTGTCAGGGACCTTCAACCAGACAAGATTTAGCGACTTATTTGCCATGGCATGGGGCTTCCCATTCTTTTGTTGATAGGCGTCCATTGCGGCCAGCAGGTAGTCCCTGTTGATGGCCGCACTGTTGTTGTAGCGCCCCTCGGGGAACTCGCCCACCAGCGTCACTTCCAGATCGATGTCCTTGTAGTTCATGCTGTAGATCGTGAAGGTATCGCCGATCTTCTTCTTGAGCGTCTCCATCCGAGTGCGGCCCAGAATGATTCCCTGCCGGTTGTCCTGCAGGGCCTTGACCGACTTGCCGAACACGGCTGCTGTGGCGGACGGCAGGTTGTCGAGATCGTCCATCATCGTGAGGAGCTTGATCGGCTCGAGTGAGAAAGCGAACAGGACATTGTTCATGCCGCGTTTAGCGCGATCTTTTTCAATCGATCCACCGTAGAACTGCCATGTCATCGAATCCATGGGCCGGACATCATCCGGCTTGGTCGCCGCCCCTTCGCACAGCGTGGAGGCATACGTGTAGGGCATCTGGCTGGGGATCTGCCAGCGTTCGGTGATGATCGCTTTAAAATTCGCGTTCTTCTCGGACAGGGCGACGTTTAGAAACGCGAGAATCGCCCAGACCAGAGTGACGACGAATACCAGCATCATCGTCCCCAATGCGGTCAGAATCGACCGAATCGCGTTGCGTCCGATGTTCTTGACTATCAATCCCAGGAATTTCATGGATCTTGCTCCTGCCGTCTATTCAGTTCTCAGCGAGTGTTAAGCTGCACTCGGCAGTGTGAGAGTATGAGGGAGAGAGGGTATGAGAGTGAAAATGCGTTGAGACTTTTGATCGGCCCGTCTCCGACACCCTCGGCCCCTCACACTCTCATACGCTTTCACCTCAAACCGACCCCGTGGTTGCCTTAACGATGTCTTCAATCAACCGGCCTTTGTCCAGATGGAGAACGCGGTCGGCTCGTTCCGCAGCGCGGGGGTCGTGCGTGACCATGATGATCGTCTTGTTGAGAATCTTCCGGACTTCCTCGAGTAGATTCAGGATCTCGCCGGCTGATTTGGCATCCAGGTCACCGGTGGGTTCGTCGGCGACGATGAGTTGCGGATCGGTGACGATGGCTCGGGCGATACCGACACGTTGCTGTTGACCGCCCGACAACTGTCCGGGGCGATGCCACATGCGATCTTTCAATCCGACGAGATCCAAGGCCGTCGTGACCTGTTCCCGCCGCTGAGACTTACTGAGCGGCAGCAGCAACAGGGGGAGTTCGACGTTTTCATACGCCGACAACACGGGCAGCAGATGATAGAACTGGAAGATGAACCCGATGCTCCGTGTTCTCCACGCGGAAAGCTGGGATTCGGACATCTGGGAAATGAGGTTGTCCCCCACCCAGACTTCGCCGCTGCTGGGGCGATCCAAACCGGCGATCAAGTTGAGCAAGGTAGTCTTGCCGGACCCGCTAGGGCCCATAAGCCCCAGAAATTCTCCTTCGGGGACCGACACGGTCAGATCGTTGAGAACATCGACCTTTTCGCTACCCCGTTTGAAATACTTGTGAATTCCGTTGACTCGAACGATCGGATGGACGTTACGTGTAGCCATATTGGAAAACTGTTGCTCGCGAGGGGCACTTGTCTTGACGACTTTTTTATGCCGCCAGACCGTGGGAAATGTGGGCGCGTTTTCCGCCGTAGAAAACTGCACACCGACGAAGACAGGTTAGGTTGCACGGGCAGAATTGGCAAGGTTGCTTCGGTACACGTGTCGACGACATCGTGGAAGGACGATGACCGCCAGTTGTGCAGCATCTGGCTTTCCTTGCGCCGTCCGATCCGACATGATATGGTGAATGGAAGGGCGAGGGACCCAGAGGGTACCCCGCCGAGCCTAGTACGACCGTAGGTCGGCGTCCGCCGGAAGCATGTATCGATGCCTCCGGCGGACGCCGAGCTAAAGCTTGCGTTAGGCTCGGCGGGAGCCTCGCCCTCCCATAATCTAGCGAAAGACCGCAATTCCGTTGTCGCTTGTGATTGATCCCTTGAAACCATCATCCCCCACTCAGCCCGAAGCCAACAAGCAATCGCCATTGCGCGTCTATTTCAAATTCCTGCAAGAGGGGCATGATCCCATTGCGGCGATGGAATTTGTCGCGGAATGGGGGCAGGGGGAGATCAAGCCGCAGTTCGAGGGCTACGTCAAACTGTTGAAACAGGGCCGACCGCTGGAGGTCATTCTCGAAGAAATCGCGCTGGCGCACCCCTCGCCAGAGACCGAATTGTTGATCGCCGGCATTGAGGCTGGTCTAGCGACCGGGAGTTTTCCGGAGATCACTTCCGATGTCTTAACTGACGCCGAAGCACTGCAGTCTCGGGCTCGCGACGACATGCGCGTCGTGATCGGCTCGGCTCGCCTGTGGACATTGGGGCTGGTCTGGACAGGAATTCTGGGAGGAGCGATGCTGATCATTGCCTTGCCGCAGTATTCCCAGGCATTTTTGGAATCGCGAGTCGGACGAGTGGTCTTCGGCGTCGCGATCGCGCTGGAGATCGTGGGCCTGTTGTGGGCGGGCTTGTTGCTGCGAATGCAAGGCCGGATCGAACGGGATTTGACCCAACCGTGAAATATGACCTACGAAGTGAAACTTAGAAACTCCACGTGCGCGACTTACTTCAAGATATGCTGATCTGGCTGGCGACCTTCTTCGCGGTGTCGTTGGCATTGGTGTTTGCGATCCGCTTGAGTTTAAGTCGGGCTCGGAAGCGCCGCGCCGAGCAATTGAAGGCGATCGAAGCCCGCTGCCGCGAAGTCCCCGAAGACTTGGGATTGCCGCTGATCTGGCGCACCTCGCCGAAGATCATCGAGGCCGCCGACTACCAGTGGGTGCAGACTTTTCAATGGACGCTACCTTTGGGGCTGCTGGCGGCCGGGGTGATGTGGTCCGCGACGGGGCAGAACGGTTGGAATTGGAACGGGGTGGGATTCGGGCTGGCACTCGCGGTCCTGTCATTTCTCGCCTTTACAGTTTGGCTGGGCTGGCGTCGGCAGACGACGATGCCCGGGCAAACTCGACGCCTGGCTCTGGCCTTACGCTGCTGGGCGATCCGCATTAATGCGGGCATGGAGAGTCGGGCCGCGTTGGAAAAAACGGCCAGACAGTTGCGGCGGCTCGACCCCGAGTTGGCTCGTCATCTGGAGGGGGGCGCGGCCGCTCGACCAGGTGGAGATCTCTTAGAGCGAGCGTTCTATCCCTGTGGAACAGGTGTCGCTGACCGCCTCGCGGAGGTCGTTGGGGGTAAAGTTGCCGATGCACCGGCAGCGCTGCGGGAGTTGGCCGATCGGTTGGATGGTTACTACCTCAATCAACTGTTGGCCCGGACGCGGTTGATCGATGGCTGGCTGAAGTATCCGATTGGACTGTGCCTGGTGCCGGCGGTCAATCTCATCCTGTTTGGGCCGGCGATCACGGATTTGCTGGAGAAGTTTGGGACCGTGCGCTTCCCGGTGCCGCGTCAAATCCAGCCGCTGGAGGAGATTCATCTTCTGCCGGAACCTGAACCGGCGATTGCGCCCCCCAGAGAGGCCTTGCCCGAGGATGCTGTTTAGGAATGGCACGGGGCTTTCCGAATTCGGCGGTATTTCGGGCGTCTTGGTTACCTTTGAGATGGAGGTTTTGATGTCGTCATCCGCGTTACGCGTACTACAATCTGACAGAACCTCTTCGAGTATGCAATTTTGTGTAAAATCGGCTTCACCAATCAGCCGTTCTGTCGGTAAACTGCACTCGTCTTGCCGATTCTAACCCCTTGGGAGCATTGAATTTCGATGGATACGACCACGCCAGCCTCTTTATCCAGAAGCCAGGGCGAGGGATCTGAAACCAATGCCGCACTTAGCGACCGGGTGCGGTCGCTGCGGTTGTCGGGTCAAAATATGCAGCGGCGATCCTCGGCCATGCTGGCTTGGATTCTCGTTGTCATTTTGGCGGTAGCCACGTCTGTCTTGGGCTTCCGCGAATTCGACCGTGCTGGCCGCGTGACCGAAATCGTGGCGCCCGATGGTGCCAGTGTTGAAGTGATTACGACCGAAGGCGCGACGAGCGATGGTCCGGCCCCCGCCGCACCGGTGGCTGATTCGGGCAAGATTGCGTTGGAGTCCAAGGGCTATCTGATTCCCGCTCATCAGATTCTGGTCAGCCCCAAGGTCAGTGGGATGGTGATCAAACTCTTCATTGAAGAAGGGATGCGCGTCGAAAAGGGGCAGGTGCTGGGTGAGCTGGAAAAGGTCGACTATGAATCCGACCTGCGCCGGTCTCGGGCGACCGTCATGCTGGCCAAGGCTCGACTTGATCTGATGCGGGCCGGCAGCCGTGAGGAAGAGCGCGATCAGGCGCTTGCCGAGTTGGCTGAAGCGGAGCGGCAGGTTCTCCAGCTCAAGCAGGAATATGAACGCAATGTGGCATTGCGGGCCAAGGATAAATCGCTGGTCGTCGATTCACTGTTCGAGGAACAACACAGCCAGTACGAGGCCATGATTCAAAAGGTGAAACGCCTGGCATTCCGCCGGGATCAGGTGATGAATGGCAATCGGAAAGAAGAAATCCAGGCAGCCGCGGCAGAAGTCGAACAAGCCGAAGCGGATCTCAGTAAGGCCGAATGGCGTTTGAGCAACTGCACCATCCGGGCCCCCATTTCCGGGACCGTGCTGAAGAAGAATGCGGAAGAGGGCAACATCGTCAATCCGGTTGCCTTCAATGGATCATTCAGCCTGTGTGATCTGGCCGACCTCTCGGATCTGGAAGTCGACTTGTCGATCCAGGAACGAGACGTCAGCAAAGTCTACCCGCGGCAGGTCTGCCAGATTCGCTCCGAGGCTTATCCGGACCGCGTCTACGAAGGGATCGTCGATCGCCTGATGCCGATCGCCGATCGGGCCAAGGGTGCTATCCCGGTTCGCGTGAAGGTGAAAGTCGCGAAGTCCGAAGAAGGGGTATTCCTCAAACCCGACATGTCGGCCGTCGTCACGTTTCTGAATCAGCGGGTGGATGACCAACCGGTCAAGACGGGACAGTCGGCAGAGAAGCCGGATACACCCTAACGCAGGCGAAGGTCAGCTCGATGGACAAGAAGGTGCCGCGTCAGCGGTACATGTAGCCTGACTCTCCGAGTCGGGTCGTCTTCGTTCTTAAGCTCCCGACTCAGAGAGTCAGGCTACAGAATCACGCGAACGATTCTTCGACGATGATCTCTTCTTCAGTCGGCAGTCGGCGCTTGACCATGCGGACTTCATTGCCCTTCGAGTTGTATTCCACCTCGTCGAGGAATGTCTTCATCAGCAGCAAGCCGCGACCGCTGGGACGCTCCAGGTTTTCGGGGTCTCGCGGGTCGGGCAGCAGGGAGGGATCGAAACCGGGGCCCTCGTCGGTGATGGTCACTGCCACGGCCAGTTCGTCGAACTTGCAATGGACGGTAATCTTGCGATCCGCGTAAGGGGCCTGCGCGCAACGCAGCTTGGCCAGCGAGTAGTATTGGTCGTAGTCGTCTTCTCGCAACTTCGAGCTGACTTCCAGATTACCGTGGTAGAACGAATTCAGGAGAGCCTCTTCCAATGCGACCCCGATCCGGATCCGCTCGGACTCGCCGAAAATTCGCAGCACCTTCAGTTGCGTCTGGATGTAGACCACCAACGACTGCAGCAGCGTGATATCGTTCTCCAGGACAACGGTAAACTCGGAGCGAGTCACCCGGTTTAGCAACCGGGCCTGAGTCCGCTGGTCCTTGGAAACCAACAAAACCTGCTCGACGATTTCGGCGAGATCCTGGTTGAGTCGCTTCTTGGAGACGTAGCTTGTCGCTCCACGCTGCAGGGCCTGAACGGCCACGTCTTCGCTGCCCTTGGAAGTCATCAGGATGACGGGGATCAGCGGGAATTCCCGTTTGACCGCTTCGGCCAGTTGCAGACCATTCATGACCGGCATCATGAGGTCGGTCAGGACGAGGTCGGGAAGGTGTAACTCTAATTGCTGTAAGGCTTCCTGGCCATTCGTCGCGAAGATCACGTTCCAGCCGGCATGTTTTTGCAGCAATCCACCGGCCAGCAAACGATCCGTAACCAGATCATCAACAACCAGGACAGTGGTCATGTTGTGAGTCCTCAGACAAACGGTGTCTATTGAGTTCGTGGGGTCTTGTCGTGATGAGCGCTGGCGTTTCGAATTTGCAACATTGTAACCCGTTACGCGCTGGGTGGAAGCATAAGCAGGGGAGGAACGCGCGGATTGTGAGAGAGTGGGATTGGGTGACTCCGTTTGAAAGTCTGGGATGTTATCCAGGTGGAGGGTAGGGTGGTATGGCTCCCCTCGCCCTGGTACTCCGGGCAGAGGGGAGCCAAATCAACTCCGCAGACTGGCGGCCAATTCGCCGCGGATCGCCTCGATTTCGATCGACAACTCTGGCCACGCTGCCTGGGCCGCGGGCAAATCACCCGCTTTTCCAGCCGCTTCGATGTCGGCCGCCAGGCGGGATGCGGTTTCCGCGCCGAAAGTGCGGACGGCACCCTTCAGGGTGTGGGCCGCCATCTGGCAGGCGGCGGCATCGCCTCGGGAGAGGGCCGACCGAATATTTTCCAGGAGATTCGGGCACTCTTCGAGAAATGCCTGGAAAATCTGCCGGAGTAGATCGTGATCGCCATTAACGGCGTGCAAGGCCGAGCCCAGATCGATGCGGTTCGTCTCAACGGAAATCGGACGCACCGGTTCGTCCGGAGCCGGGTTGTCGGTCAGGATCGCATCGATCGTCTCGTACAATTGCTTGGCATGGATCGGTTTTACCAGATAGGCATCCATTCCGGCTTGCAGGCAACGCTCGCGGTCGCCAATCATCGCCTGGGCCGTCATCGCCACAATCGGAATGTGTTGCTGGGTTTGACGTTCCTGTTCGCGAATGCGTTGCGTCGCTTCCAGGCCATCCAATTCGGGCATCTGAATATCCATCAGCACCAGGTCGAATCGACCTCGCTCGAGAGCATGGACCCCTTCCAGCCCATTATTGGCCACGGTCACACGATGCCCCCGTTTTTCCAGCAAACCAACTGCCAGCTTCTGATTGAAGAGGCTATCCTCGACCAGCAGAATGTCGTAACACAGTTGCGCGCCGGCCAGCACAGCCGTGTTGGCGGCCGCCGCTTCTCCCGGTATCTGGCCGTCGAGTACTGCAGAGATCGTGTCGAACAACTCGGAATGATTGACCGGCTTGGTGACATGCGCGGTCACCCCTAATTCCTCACACAGCTTCAAATCGCGGGTCCGGTCGCTGGAACTCAATAACATGATGATGGGCCCCGTGCGGCTGGGAAAACGCCGCCGTAACTGATGCACCAGTTCGAAACCGTCATGGCCCGGCATGATCGCGTCGATCAGGCTCAACGCAAAGTGTTCGGTCGCCTTGGAAGCATCGCGCAATAGCGACAAAGCTTGTTCCGCACTGCTCAAAAGGGTGGGGTGCATCCCCCAACTCGTCAACAAATCCCCCATGGCCTGCCGGCTGACGGGATGATCGTCGACGACCAGCACCGCAGCGTCGTGCATGTCGGTCAACGGAATGAACGGCTCTTGAGCCACATCCATGACGATCGTGAAATGGAAGGTGCTGCCGACGCCGATTTCACTGTCGAACCAGATCTTGCCACCGAGCATCTCCACCAGTTTGGAGCAAATCGCCAGCCCCAGGCCGGTGCCGCCATACTTGCGCGTCATGGAACTATGAACTTGCTCAAACGCCCGAAACAGGGAATCTCGCTTGGCGGCCGGGATGCCGATGCCCGTGTCCTGAATCTGGCAATGCAGCGTCACATGCTCGGCCGTCCGTTGCTCCAGTGCCAGCCGAACGATCACATCACCCTTTTCGGTGAATTTGAGCGCATTCCCGACCAGATTGACCATGATCTGCCTCAGGCGAGCGGAATCACCCAGCAATCGGTCGGGTACATCGGGCCGAATATCACAGATCAGTTCTAAGCCTTTTCTCGCCGCCTGAATGGCGAGAGTTTTCAGCGTACCGCCGATGCAGTCCCGCAGGCGGAATTCATGGCTGCTCAGTTCGAGTTTGCCGGCTTCAATCTTGGAGAAATCCAGGATATCGTTGAGAATCGACAACAGCGACTCGGCCGACTGCTGCACGATTTCCAGGTACTCGCGCTGCCCGCCGGTGAGGGGCGTGTCGAGGACCATTTCGGTCATGCCGATGATCGCGTTCATCGGGGTGCGGATTTCGTGGCTCATGTTGGCCAGGAAGGCACTCTTGGCGGTATTCGCTGCGTCGGCCGCTTCTTTGGCCAATTGCAGTTGAGCTTCAGTCGCCTTTTGGACCGAAATATCCAGCACAAACCCCAGTATGGTGAAAGTGCGTTCGTCGAGTTGCGTCAGTCCAATCAACACGGGGACTCGTGACTGGTCCCGGCGAATGAACTCCTTCTCCCAGGGAGTACACCGCCCCTTGCTATTGAGTTGAATAAATGCTCGTTCGTCGAGGGAGCGATATTCATGCGGTGTTATGGTCTCCAGCGTGATCTCTTTCTTGCTGAGCTGTTTTCGCGAGTAATCAATCATTTCGAGGAACGCGTCGTTGGCCTCACAAATTACCCCATCGTGCGTGAGGATGATGATGCCCACGATGTCGGAATCAACCAGCCGTTGAAACCGCATGTTGCTCTGCCGAAGCGCTTCTTCCGACCGCTTCCGTTCGGTGATATCACGCAGCATGATGGCGAACGCGGAGGAGGCTTGCAGCGGAATCGGCTGCATGGAAATCTCGGCGAGAAAGACTTCTCCATTCTTGCGGAGCAGGGGGCTTTCCATCCGCCGGCCCATCAACGAACCTTGCTCGTGACGCGTTTCGTAACGTTCAATATTGTCGAGGTGTCGCTTGCGGGCATCGGGATGAGCCAGCAGTTCGCTCATCTCCTTGCCCATGACTTCCTGTCGTGTATAGCCGAAGCACTTCTCTGCGGCGGGATTGAATTCGACCACGCGTCCGTCGTGATCGATCATGATCATGCAATCGAGCGCCGCCTCAAAAATGGCCCGCTTGCGAGCCTCACTTTCATGCAACGACGCTTCGGCCTGTTCGCGCGCGGTCACATCCCAGAACATCCCCTGGATGCCCACAATGCGATCATTGGCGTCGCGCACCGGGGCCTTCAACACTTGCACGTAGATTTTCTTGCCATCTGCCTGGGCATGTTCTTCGATGGCCTCAAACACTTGACCCGTGCGGATGACACTCAGGTCGTCGCGGCGATATTTCTCGGCCAGATGTTGCGGGAAGATGTCGAAGTCCGTCTTGTCGACTAACTCCCACAAGAATTTCTGCACGGTCTGACAAAATCGCTGATTCGCGAACTGGAAGCGGCCTTCCAAATCCTTCCGAAACGCGTTGAGTGGCAGGCTCTCAACCAGCGACGAATACAAAGCCTGCGTGTTCCGCAGAGCCAGTTCAGTCCGCCGCCGTTCGGTCAGATCGACGATCGCTGCAAAAATCAGTAACCCATCGCCTGACCGGATCGGATTGAGCCCAATTTCAATCGGAAACTCAACACCATCCCGCCGCATTCCGAGCAATTCGCGGGTGCCCCCCAGGATGCGGGAATGGGGATCCTTGAGAAATTGTTCACGGAGCGAGACATGGTGTGTCCGCAGGTGAAACGGCACCAGAATCTCGACTTGCTGGCCAATCAGATCGTGCCGTGAATAGTCAAACAGCCGTTCGGTCGGCGCATTGACCAGGGCAATCTTGCCAAGGTGATTCATCACAACAATGGCATGCGGGCTCGCCTCCACAAGAAGCGCCAACCGGTCCAAAGTCATTTCGGAGTCGGAGATGGTCATGTTGTACGTCGGTGTAGGCTGATAAGGAGTCGGCGACTGCTGAACTGCTGTTCGAGATTGTCTATGCTTCAGGTTACCCCATTTGATCCGACGACCGCAATGATTGACTCCGACATTAGAAAAGTTGGCGTTCGCCGTTGCGGTTATTGGGAGGGCGAGGGACCCAGAGGGTACCCCGCCCTCCCAGCGGATGCGATGGGGCATTTGCAGTGACTACGCCAGAATCTCATCGACTGGCACCCCTCCATGCGTGATCGAATGGGGTCGATTGGTGCTATCCGGAACCATCGTCGTGTAATCAATCCCCATCAAATGATAGATCGTCGCACAGATATCGCCTGGCGAAACTGGATGATCTTTCACATAGGCCGCCTGGGCGTCAGTCGACCCGAGAATGAAACCGGACTTCACTCCGCCGCCTGCCAGGAAGCAGAAACCACACTGCGGCCAATGGTCTCGGCCAGCGTTCTTATTCACTTTGGGGGTTCGCCCCATGTCGCCCATCATGACCACCAGCGTGGAATCCCACAGCCCGTGATCCTTCAGATCCTGCAGCAAGGCCGTCACCGCGCGATCCACGAATGGCAATAGCAGGTTCTTCAGCATCTTGAAATTGTTGGCGTGCGTGTCCCAGTGTCCGTTGGGCTTGGCCTCGGTATGCACGGTGACGTAGGTCACGCCCGCTTCCACCAGCCGCCGCGCCATCAACACGCTGGATCCAAAGATGTCGCGCCCGTAGCGGGCTCGCGTGGCATCCGATTCGCCGCTGATTTGGAACGAATTCCGCACCGTGGAACTCAGCAATAGCTCAAACGCCTGCTTCTGCCAGTGTGACATGATCTTCGGCCGGCTGGAGCTGGAATCAAGCCCGACGGCCTGGGCGTCAAGTTGCTGCAGCAACGTTCGGCGTCGATCGAGCAGATCGATGGTCATCTCTCCCTGGACCGATGGCAACCGCGGGTCTCCGGTGTTCGAGATATTGTCGACATAGGAGGAATCCTTATTCGCGTCCAGATCGCGGTCGAGCTTGGGGTCGCACGTGCTGAAGAGCGGATCGTACTGCTGCCCCAGGTAACCCCCGTAGGGACCACATCGCCGCAGAGCCTGCGAATAACCGGGCAATGCGGGCAGCACGATATACGGCGGAATCCCGGGTCGAGTCAGTCCAAGATAGTGGCAGACCGATCCCATGCTGGGATAGTCGGTCGGCCGCGAAAAGTAATCTCGCGAATCGACTCCGCCGGTAAAGCCAGTCATCACCGCGTACGGATTGTGGCTGTTATAACCGTGAGATAAGGTGCGAATGAGGGTGACGCGATCCATCCATTCCGCCAGTTTCGGCAGATGCTCGCAGATCTGATATCCCGGAATCGAAGTCGGAATCACGCCGAACTCACCGCGGACTTCGACCGGTGCTTCCGGTTTCAGATCGAACATGTCGATATGACTGGGGCCGCCGAACAGGTCGATCAAGATGACCGATTTGATCCGGCCGGGACCGGTCGCTGCCTTGGCAGACGACAGCATTGGCCCCGCCAGCGTGGCACCGCCCAGTGTCGCCAATGCTCCAACGCGCAGAACATCGCGGCGCGACACTCCCTCGCAACTTGTGCCACCTGGGCCTAGCAGTCTGAGCATGACCAGCCTCCGCCAGCGTGAGCCATTGACGCGTAAAGCACTGTTGATGTGTTGTACTGTAGCAGTTCACTCGGCAATCCGAAATCGGGAATTTCAGGAAATTCCGAGATTTTCAAAGTGATATTTCAGGCCCAAATTCGCCAGTCTAGGGGGATTCCGCGAATTTGAGCCTAAAGTGAGAGGATTCGGCGGCACGATTTGCGACTTTAAAGGTGTGACAGCCATTGGAGTTGGCTATAATTGGCGGTTTCGCGACGAGCTAAAACTGCGGCTTGCAAACCCGTAGCTTTCTCGCACCATCGCGGAAGTTGTGAAATGTGAGAGAACATTGGGAAGTGTCTTCAATCATTGACAATGGTGCTTAAATCGAAACTATTGACTGCGGAAGAATACGGACAGTTACCGGACGATGGTCGCTGGACTGAACTCGTTCGGGGAAACGTCGTAGAAATGATCCGACCATACTTGTCGCATGGTTACTACCTTTGCAACATCGGATCCTTTTTAAATCAATTTGTCAAACAACATCAGTTGGGTCGATGGATGAGTGCTGATCCAGGGATCATTACGCGACGTAATCCGGATACCGTCCGCAGGCCGGATTTAGCGTTCTACGGTGCCTCGCGAATTCCACGGGATCCCCCGCGTGAAAAATACTGGCCAGCCAGCCCGGAATTGGTCTTCGAAATTCGTTGCCCTGGCGATCGAAATAAGGACGTCATACAGAAGGTGGCGGACTATCTGAATGCTGACGTATTAACTGTGGTGGTGATCGACCCCGAAAAAAAGCGTGTGGAAGTTTACTCGGCGGACCAGGCACCGCTCATATTGAATGTCGGAGGCGTACTCAGTATCCCCGATGTGCTGCCGGGATTTGAGGTCCCAGTGCAGCGACTGTTCGAATAGAGAGTGAATAATGAATTACAAAATACCGCTGGTATTGGTGCCACAACCTGAAGGCGGTTTTACGGTCAGTTCACCCGTTGTACCTGAACTCATTACGGAAGGCGAAACAGTGGATGAGGCGATTGCAAATGCTAAAGATGCATTGGCTGCTGTGATCGAAGCATACGAGGAGATGGGGCGCTCATTGCCTCTTAACGCTCAAATCAACGATCGGACCTCTCCCATCTGGTTGGAGACTGTGGTCGCAACTCCATGAAATATCGTGAGATGGCGGCGAAATTGGTATTGTTAGGTTGCGAGGAATTGCCACGTCGAGGGGGCGGATCACATCGCAAATGGCTGAATCCAGCCGCGCAACGGCTGACCGTTGTCCCCGACTGGGGCAGTCAAGATTTGAAGCTCGGCACGGTCAGAGCCGCAGTTCGACAACTCGGCCTGGATTGGCAAGAGTTTCTGGACGCATGATTGACCTCGACATTTACGACTTAAAAATTGTGAGTTAAAGCTGAAAGTTCCCGAAAAGAAATACTGTTCATGAACCCCTTGCCGATCATTAATCCCGATGCCCCATCGTTTTCGACTGAGCCGACGAGCATCAAAGGAACCTATGCCTTCGTCACCTTAGGCTGCCCCAAAAATCTGGTCGACAGCGAAAAGATGCTGGGCACACTGGCGTTGGATAACTACGCCCTGGTGTCGAATCCCGACGGTGCGGATTTCGTCATCGTCAACACGTGCGGATTCATTGAGAGTTCGCGGCAAGAGTCTAAAGACGTCATTCGCGAAATGTTGAACCTGAAGAAGCAGGGCAAGACGAACGGTGTAATCGTCGCCGGCTGCCTGCCGCAATTGTTGGGGCCCGCTTTGTTGGGGGAACTCCCCGAAATCGACCACATCGTTGGTGTGTTCGGTCGCGATGAAATTAGTCGCGTTGCCGATCGCATGGTGGGCAATCGACGCGAGCAGCGTGAACTCTTCCGTCCCGCGCCCATTAAGGCGGCGGACGATCGCGGACGTTTGCGTCTGACCCCCGAGCATTACTCCTACCTGAAGATCTCCGAGGGCTGCGACCGCACCTGTACCTTCTGCTCGATTCCGTCGATGCGCGGTAAGCACATCACCAAGCCGATCGAAATGGTCATCGAAGAAGCGAAAGAACTGGTCGCCGATGGCGTGAAGGAATTGATTCTGGTCGCCCAGGACACGACTTACTACGGCATGGATCTATACGGAGAAGTCCGCCTGGTGCAGTTGCTGAAAGAACTCGAAAAGGTCGAGGGGCTCGACTGGCTGCGGCTGATGTACCTGTATCCGATCAATTTCAGCGACCAGTTGATCGACACGATTGCCAATTCTTCGAGGATCATTCCGTATCTCGACATGCCGCTGCAGCACATCAACGATCAGGTGCTGAAACGCATGCAACGCCGGGTTAATGCGGCTCAGACGGTTGAACTCGTCAACAAGCTTCGCGATCGGATCCCGAACCTCGTCATGCGAACCACATTTGTCGTTGGATTCCCCGGAGAGACCGACGCTCAATTCGAAGAGTTGCGTGATTTCGTTGCCGAGACTGAATTCCAGCGAATGGGGACGTTTACCTATTCGATCGAACCGGGAACGCCCGCTGTGAAGCTCGACGGACACTTGCCGCAAGACGTCAAGGACGCTCGTCGCGACGAGCTGATGGCCTTGCAACAAGAGATCGCGTTCGAATTTGCGGACTCCATGGTCGGCTACGAGCTGGATGTGATGATTGATGAGCACATCGAAGGTGATACATGGCTCGGCCGCTGCTACGCGGATGCCCCGGAAATTGATGCCAACGTGATCGTGACTGGCAGCGGCATCAAGGTGGGCGATAAGGTCCCGGTCGTCCTCGAAGCCCGTCAAGATTATGACTGGATCGGCACGCTGGCTGAACCGGAAGAATAACGGCACGTAGCCGCCGACCGTGATTGAAAAGCGGAATTCTGGGAGGGCGAGGCTCCCGCCGAGCCTAAGACGACCGCAGGTCGGCGTCCGCCGGAGGCCCCGCTCCATGCGTCCGGCGGACGCCGAGCTAAAGCTCGTATTAGGCTCGGCAGGAGCCTCGCCCTCCCATCTCAAATATCCTCATACGCTCTATCAATCCTGCGACGAATCGAGGCCTACCGTGACTCAGCAATCGGCCCCCGCAACGACCATTGTCAATCCTGCAGCGCCTCAGGAAAACTGGGTCAACGCGCCAAACATCATTACGATCTCACGGCTGGTCCTGTCAGTCGCGCTCTTCGCCCTGATCAGTCTGTGGAAGGGCGAAAGCTGCGGGATCGCCGCGGCCATCTTGTTCTCGATCGCGGTCTTTACCGATGCTATCGATGGCTACCTGGCCCGCAAATACAACCTCATCACGCAACTGGGCCGGATCCTCGACCCATTTGCGGATAAAGTGATCGTCCTCGGAACGTTTATTTTTCTGCTGGAACGGGCTCCGGCTTCAGGGGTCAACGCGGCGATGGTCGTCATCGTTCTGGCACGCGAACTCCTGGTCACCGGCATTCGCAGCTTCCTCGAGCAACACGGCAAAGACTTTTCAGCCAACCTGGTCGGCAAGCTAAAAATGGTGCTTCAATCGGTCGCACTCATTGCCAGTCTGCTCTCCATCAGTACCGCATTTCAATCGAGCGGCTTCCTGCTCGCACGCGACATCTTGTTGTGGTCAGCGGTAGTGATCACGGTCTACAGCGGCTGGCTCTACATTCAACGAGCGATTCAACTCTTGAGAGAGTAAGAGTGAATGGTGCCGAGGGTGTCGCAGTACGCCGTGAAGGATTATTGTCAGGCAAGTTCAAAGAAGTTCGATCGAATTTGTGATTCGAGTCGATGGGAGGGTGAGGCTCCTGCCGAACCGGATAGTCTTGCGAGAGCCGAAAAACGCTTGCGGTTCGGCGGGAGCCTCACCCTCCCATGACGCTGAAATATCCTTCACGGCGTAGAGTGTCGGGGCGTAGATACCCTCCGGCCATTATGGTATCAGTATGGACAGTGTAATTGGCCGAGCTCGCGCTTTGATGTTCCGCCGCGCAGCAGCGATTGAATGTCCGTTCGTCGCTCTTTGTATTCAGCAGGAATTTCGATGACCGCGAAGCAAAAGAACTCCCTCATAATTGCGGCAATTGTCGCCGGGCTGTTATCGCTCCCGATGGCATGGCTTACCGTTCAGAACGCCAGACTATCAATTCCTGGTGGATTTGGAGGCACGTTCCCTTCCATGCTGGGCTCAATGTCCTTCAATGTGACAGGCTTCAATGGGAGCGTGACCTTCTTGATCAAGGCACCAATTTGGTTCATCGTAGGGGTAGCCATTGCGGCGAATGTCCTGCAGTTGTTGCGAAACTCGCCTTCGGTCGAGATTCCGAAACTCGCCGAATGGATTACCGCAATCGTGGGCGTGATCTGGACCACGATTCCAATTCTCCTCGCTTTGGGGAGCGGCCGGGTCACGCCAGCGCTCGGTTGGTTACTCGGGGTGTTCTGCGCCGCGACGCCTCTGGTCTGCCTCTGGCTTGAGCGAGGTGCGTATACTCCCCTCACGCCGCGATCCGGCGCTCCTCATGTTGATCTACCCGATTCGCCCCAAGATTCGGAGCCTGGCGCCTGACACTCTATGTCGGGAGCACTAAGAGCGAAAAGCACCTGACTCGGAGAGTCAGGCTACAGACTTGGACTTGTCCGCCGAGGTGGAAACCCGATATACTAGAGTAGTTTCCAAGGGCTTCATTCCGAGTCGCAATTATGGCGCGCGTGCAATCCAAAACGGAAGAACGACAAGCCGATCCAGTCCGCCAACGGATTGTGACCGAAGCTCGCCGACATTTCCTGAGCCACGGGTTTCGCGGCGTCACCATGGCCGACCTGGCCACCGAATTGGGCATGAGCAAGAAGACGCTCTATGCGCATTTCCTGACCAAGGTCGCTTTGGTCGAAGCCGTGTTGCTCGACAAGTTCGAGGAAATCGAGGCCGAACTGCAGAGTATCACCGCGGGCTGTTCGACGGACTTCCTGATCGCATTGCAGCAGATGCTCGCGTGCCTGCAGAAGCATACCAATGAACTCCAGCCGTCATTTGTGCGCGACATGCAACGCGCGTCTCCAGATCTGTTTCAATTCGTCGAGAGTCGCCGCCGTGAACTCATTCAGCGTTACTTTGGAGCATTGTTCACAGAGGGCCGTAAACGCGGGATGATTCGGAAAGATGTACCCGTCGAGGTGATCGTGGCCATGTTGCTCGCCGCGACCCAGGCGATTGTGAACCCGCCGGCGCTGCATGAACTGGGGCTGACTCCCACGACGGGATTTCGTTCGATCATCTCTGTTGTCCTGGAGGGCGTGCTCACGACGAAAGGCAGGACTCCATTATGAATGGGACATCGTTGCTGACGGCACCTTGTTATCGGACGGTGCTCGCCATGCTGGTTGTTGCAGGTCTCTTGGCCGGTTGTGCCCCGGCTGAGAGCGGCCGCGTGCAAGGTTACGTGGAAGGTGAGTTCGTCTATATCGCTTCCCCACTCGCTGGCAAATTAATGTCGCTCGCCGTGCAACGTGGGGCACAGGTCCATGCCGATCAATTGCTGTTTAGCCTCGAGAGTACTGCCGAGACGGCCCTGCGGAATACGGCCGAGCGACGCGTCCAGCAGGCCCGGGACACGCTTGAAGATTTGAACAAGGGTAAGCGTCCGTCGGAGATTGCGTCGATCGCAGCACAGCTCGAACAGGCCAAAGCGGCACTCCAGTTTTCCGAGCCGGAGTTTGATCGTATGGAGAAGTTGCTGAAGTCGAAGGCGACATCGAAGCAGGAATACGATCAGGCCCGGGCCACTCGCGATCAGGATCGCCAGCGTGTGACGCAGTTGGAAGCGGACTTAAGTACGGCCAAGCTCGGTGCCCGCCCCGATCAGATCGCCGCGGCCAAGGACGACATCCGGGCTCTGGAGGCGTCTCTGGCCAAGGCAGAATGGGACGCCTCCCAAAAGGATCAGACAGCTCTCGAAGCCGGCTTGGTCTTCGACACGCTCTTTCGCGAGGGCGAATGGGTCGCCGCTGGCCGGCCAGTTGTGATCTTGCTGCCTCCTAGAAATATCAAAGTTCGCGCCTTTGTGCCGCAGACTGAGATCGCGACATTGCATCAGGGTGATGCGGTTCGTGTTACTGTCGACGGTGTCGCACAACCGTTCAATGGGAAGATCAGCTATATCTCACCGCGAGCCGAATACACGCCGCCGGTGATTTATAGCCAGGAAAGCCGGAACAAGCTGGTCTTCATGATTGAGATTGTGTTTGAACCTGACATCGCCGCGAAGTTGCATCCGGGGCAGCCAGTGGATGTGAGTTGGAAACCAGTAGGGAAATGACTGCTGACTGACCCTTCGAAGGATTCCACGAATGACTGACGAACTCGCGATCGACGTGAAAGGCATGACCAAGCGGTTTGGTAAACTGACCGCCGTCGATCATGTTGATCTGCAGGTCCGGAAGGGGGAAGTCTGCGGGTTTCTCGGCCCCAACGGCAGCGGCAAGACTACGTTCATTCGGATGCTGTGCGGACTGCTACGGGCCGATGAAGGAAGCGGCCAGTGCCTGGGTCATGATGTCATCAAGGATAGCGAGACCATTAAGCGACAAGTCGGCTATATGACCCAGAAATTCAGCTTCTGGGAGGATCTCACCATCGAGGAAAACCTCGACTTCGTGGCGCGGATGTATTCGTTGAAGAATCGGCGAGAAACCGTCAAACAAAGTTTGGAACGACTCGGACTCAGTGCCCGCAAGGACCAACT
Source organism: Planctomycetaceae bacterium (assembly GCA_021732415.1). Taxonomy (GTDB): domain Bacteria; phylum Planctomycetota; class Planctomycetia; order Planctomycetales; family Planctomycetaceae; genus JAKFVC01. The sequence goes on along the minus strand of JAKFVC010000004.1, from coordinate 14,273 downwards.
GGCGGGTCAGTTGTCGGGTGGATGGAAGCAGAGGTTGGCTCTCGCGGCCTGCCTGATTCATGAGCCGCAATTGCTGCTGCTGGATGAACCGACAGCTGGCGTCGATCCGATTGCCCGCCGCGACTTCTGGAAGGAGATTCATCAACTGGCCGGCCAGGGGCTGACGTTTCTGATCGCCACGCACTACATGGATGAAGCCGAGCGTTGCCATCGACTGGCATTTATTGCGAACGGCAAATTGCTGACAGTGGGCACCGTCTCCGATGTCGTCGAGAACAGTCATCTGACGACGTGGGCGGTGGACGGCCCCGATCTCCTGCAATTGGCGGACAAGCTGCAGGCTCTGCCGGGCGTCGAGCAGGCCGTTCCGTTTGGCGGCATCCTGCACATCAGCGGTCCGGATCAGGCCGCTCTGGAGCAGGCGATTGCGCCCTTCAGAACTTCGCAATACCACTGGAAGCAGGTCCCGGCCGGCTTGGAAGACGTCTTCATTCATTTGATGGAACAGACCAAGGGAGCGCCATCCAAATGAACAATAACAGCGTTTTCTCACTGGCCCGACTGTGGGCGATCGTCGTCAAAGAGTTCATTCAGATGCGTCGCGATCGAGTGACGTTTGCGATGATGATCGGCATCCCGATCCTGCAGCTCGTCCTCTTCAGCTATGCCATCAATTCCGATCCACGGCATCTCTCGGCGGCGATCGTCGTCGCCGATCATGGCCCGCAAGGCCGCGCCATCCTGAGTGCCCTTCGCAACAGCACCTATTTCCAGTTCGTACGCCAAGTCTCCACCGAAGCGGAAGCCCAGGCTGCGCTCGCACGAGGTGAAGTGCAGTTCATGATCAACATTCCCGAACACTTCACGCGCGATCTGCTGCGTGGAGACCGGCCAATGTTGCTCGTCGAAGCGGATGCCACCGACCCCGGAGCGACGGGCGGGCCGCTCGGGGCGTTGCCGTCAATCTTGAATGCGGCGATGCTGAATGATGCCAAAGGACCCTTGGACTATCTGGCGTCTGCCGAGAGCCCCATCGACTTGCGGATTCACGCCAAATACAACCCGGAAGCGATTACTCAATACACCATCGTGCCCGGTTTGCTGGGTGTCGTGTTGACGATGACGATGGTCATGATCACGGCATTGGCCATCACCCGCGAGCGAGAAAGCGGCACGATGGAGAATCTTCTGTCGATGCCGACCCGCCCACTGGAGGTCATGATCGGCAAGATTCTGCCGTATATCCTCGTCGGCTATATTCAGATGGCGCTCATCCTGCTGGCAGCGCACTTCCTGTTTCAAGTGCCGATTGTCGGGAACCTGTGGTTGCTGATGGGTGTGACACTGGTCTTCATTGCGGCGTCGCTGGCGGTGGGGGTGACCTTCTCGACATTGGCGCAGAACCAGCGGCAAGCGATGCAGATGACGCTGTTTTTCTTCTTGCCTTCGATCCTGCTGTCGGGGTTCATGTTCCCCTTCCGCGGCATGCCCGAATGGGCCCAGGCGCTGGGTGAAATCCTGCCTCTGACACATTTCTTACGGCTGGTCCGGGGCATCTTACTGAAGGGGAACGGCATTGATGATGTCATTCGCCAGTTGTGGCAAATCGCGCTGTTTGGTGTGGTCGTGCTGACAATTGCTGTCTTTCGATATCGCCGAACACTGGATTAGGCCCGCACGTATCAGAGATTGCGATTGGACTTCCCAACGCAGGGACCGATAATTGGACTGCGTTCGCCGATCTAGACCAACCCCCCTCATCAACGAGTTCCCCTCATGAGTCGCCATCGCCAATTGCTTCATCCTCGCGACGAAATCATGCGGACGATGGAGCGAATCTATCACTACCGCATGACAACGACATCCGGGGGCAACCTCTCGATTCGAGAGGATAACGGCGACATTTGGATCACGCCCGCCCGCATCGACAAGGGATCATTGACGCGACAGGATATTGTACGCGTCGCCGCGGACGGCACTGTGGATGGGATCCATCGTCCCTCGTCCGAGTTTCCTTTTCATCGTGCGATCTACAACGCCCGGCCCGACATTAAGGCCATCGTCCATGCGCACCCCGTTGCCTTGGTCGCTTTCAGTATCAGCCGGCAGTTGCCGAATACGCGCCTGTTTCATCAAGCTCGTTCGGTCTGCGGCGAAGTCGGATTTGCGCCGTATGCGTTGCCGGGCAGCGAACGCCTGGCGGCCCATATCGCAGAAGCCTTTCAAACGGGCTGGAACTGCGTGATTCTGGAAAACCACGGAGTCGTCGTTGGCGGAGAATCGTTGTCACACGCCTATCAGCGTTTCGAGACGCTGGAGTTCTCGGCCAAGACCATCATCAAAGCCCGGCTGCTGGGTGAGGTTCGCTATTTGAGCGACGAGCAGCTCACGCAGGCCGATCAGCGTAAGATTGACTTGGAGCCCGTCGAGGCGAATTCGACGAGCGGCGAGAAGGAATTGCGGCGCCAATTGTGCGAATTCGTGCGGCGTGGGTATCGACAACGTCTGCTCATCAGCACTGAAGGGAGTTTCTCGGCGCGGATGGACGAGGACTCGTTCCTGATCACGCCTTCGCAGCGTGATCGATCGGACTTGGATATCGACGACATCGTTCTGGTGCGCGGCGCGACGTGCGAAGCGGGCCATCGGCCCAGCCGAGCCACACTGGCTCATCAGGCAATCTATCGGCGGCATCCCGGGGTGCACGCGATTGTGTTTGCCCATCCGGTCAATGCGACAGCCTTCAGTGTGACCAACGTCGCCCTGGATGCGCGGACAATTCCCGAGAGCTATCTCTTCCTGCGCGACGTTGTGCGAGTTCCCGTCGGAGTCCAATATCAGCCGGGCAGCCACATCGCGGACTTCGTATCGCCGAAAACGCCCGCCGCACTGTTGGAAAACGATGGCGTGCTGGTTGTCGGTACCAGCATCCTGGATACCTTCGATCGCCTGGAAGTCCTCGAAACCACTGCGGAAGCAATTATCAATAGCCGTCCGATTGGCATCGTGTCGCCGATGTCGGAAAGTGTGATCAATGAGTTGAGGGTCGCATTTCAGATGGATTGAGGACGGGGCGGTGCACCGATCTTACGATTACGAGTCGCCCGCTACGCAGAAATCGTCTGCTCTTCAGCCCCATCAAAGTACCGCAATACTGCGACTGACCTGCCGTTGACCGTCGCGACGATTACGGCATCGAACTTACCGCTAGCAATATCCAAGCTGCCATCGGAAGAATATTTGTCCGGCTGCCATGTCGGCATGGGCGCCCCGGTCAACAACGAGACCAATGAAAATTCTGCCGCGACGGGATTGTTGGCGGGAAGTGCCAGAATGCTCGTGACGACGCTCACGATGCCGAAGTGATCGCTACCGGTCAGCACGATGGTGTTCTCGGCAGTGCTGGCAGAGATCGGTGACCCGAAGGGGAAGCTTGAGGTCGCAAAGAAGGCCCACGAGTGGTCTGCGTGCGCCTGAAAATCGACTTCACCGGGAGCGTCGGGATTGTAGCTGCCGCCGGGATAATCTCGAGCTGGGTCGATGGCCAGAATGGAATTCACATCGCCGAGATCTTCCGACATCTCCGCAGCAACTTCGGCCCCCCAGCTGTAGCCCACCAGATTCAGGTGTTGACCGGCGAACCCATATTCCGTCAACGCCTGCGCGGCCCACGCCGCCACCGGACGAATGTAGTTCTCTCCTTGTCCGCCCACCAGGCCACTCGCCGCCGCCTTCTTCCAATCCAGAACGAGGACTTGATCTCCGGACTGATATTGATCGATCTGCTGGGCCAGCGCCACCAGATCAGGACTGTCTGAGGATTCGTCCCGACCATGGATCACAATCCAAGTGGTGATACCGGGATTGATCGGAGCGAGCTCACCCCCCAACGCATGGATCTCGACTGGCTTGGTTCCTTTCTGGTACTTCACTCGGCCGATCAACGCGTTCCGAAAGACTGCAATGGTTCCGGCGTCAGCCAATGTATTGTTGGCTTCGTCCTGTTCTGGAACTTGATCTCCAGGATCAACCACTACGCCGATGTGATAAGTCCCAACAGGGAGGATATCCGGCAACTTGAGCCGCAGGGTCCACTGAGCATTGCCATCGGCAGCAATCTTTCGATGAGCGACAGTCGCCACCAGTGGATCCTGGCTGTCCATGATGCCATCCAGACTGAGTCGAATTGCCACGTGGAATCTCGGCGAGGCCACCGCGCCGAGGTTGTCAATCTGGAGATTGACCGTGATGCGGTCTCCGGGTGCCGCGGACTCCGGACCTTGAACAACCACCGGAGTCAGATCACACAATGCCGCAGGCACGATGCGGGGCTCGAAGTCCTCGATTGATGGTCCGAAGGCGTTCGCGCAAAGGCTGAAGGTCGGCCGTCGACGTCGAGGCGCACCAAGGCAGCCAGACAGAGTGCTCCACAGATCGTTCCAGAAGTCACCTGGCATGTTACTCAGTTGCAACGAAATTCCACAAACACGATCACGCCCACTCCATCAATCTATCGACCAACCGCACCGTGCTTAAGTCCAAAGATGGTCACTGATAACCATAATCGGCATGCGGAGTCGATTGCCGGACGGACTTTGAATCCACTTGAAAAACTCTCCAGTTGGCTTGGAATGCTTCCACAAAAATGTCGTGTGCCGCTTGCTAAGTGGCGTATTGACAAGCATTTGACGCAGTCATTGGAGTCCCGAAATCAGGGGACATCGCTCGCTGCTATAACCGTCGCTGGTTGACTTCACCCCTTCAGCTTCTAGAATCAGTCGTTGCTCGACCTTATTGTTGATCACAATCTCGCGCCCTCATTATCTGGAGCAGGCTGATGGCCTTACGTCTGTTGACCGCCTTGCCCGTCTACAACGAAGCGGCACATGTCCACGGGGTTCTCGAGCAAGTTCGCCGTTATAGTCCCGACATCCTGGTCGTGAATGATGGTTCCTCAGATAGCACCGCAGACGTGCTGGCACAGGAACCGGGGATTCATGTGGTCACCCATCCCAAGAACCAAGGGTACGGAGCCGCGCTGCGGACGGCGTTCCAGTTTGCGCTGGAACACGGGTATGACGTGCTCGTGACCATCGATTGCGATGGACAGCACCAGCCCGAACTGATTCCCGCGATGGCTGCCGCGGTCTTCCCGGAAAGCGGTGAGGAATGGGACATTGTCTCGGGCAGCCGTTACCTGCAGCATTTCGACGGTGACAGTATTCCCCCCGCCGACCGTCGCCGCGTCAACATGGAGATCACGCGTCTGCTAAATGAGCACCTGGGCCTGCAACTGACGGATACGTTCTGCGGATTCAAGGCGTATCGGGTCCCCGCGTTGGCTCTGCTGAATGTCACGAACTTGGGTTACGCCATGCCGTTACAGGTGTGGGTGCAGGCTGTCGCACAAGGGCTGCGAATCACGGAGTTCCCGGTACCGCTCGTCTATCTGGACGCGTCGCGTTCATTTGGCGGATCGCTGGATGATACCCGCAAGCGTTTGCAGCACTACCGCGAAGTGATCGACAACGAACTGGCAGCCGTGCATTTTCCGGCGCTGGAAAAGCTGGAATGCGGTTCGGGTTGTCAGTAATGTGCTCATTGCAGCCGTTGTAGCCGCGTTTCGCCAGAACGCGGGCGAGCGAGTAGCGAGGCCCGCACTCTGGCGAGATGCGGCTACGACAAGTTGTTGGTTCTATTTCTCCGTAGCGGCTTCCTTTTCCAGTCGCTGCTTCAAATCCGGTAGCCGTTTCTCACCTTCGGCCACCGCTTTCGCATCCTGACCGTCCTGCACCACCATCATCCAGAGATTGATCGCCGCTTCCAGCATCGCTGAACGCTGTTTCGCATATTGCTCGGGCAGATCGCCGGTGGCGTAGTCACTGAGGGCCCGGGCTCGCGCGATCAGGAATTTGCGTTGCTCGGCGATATCGTCGGCTTCCCAGGGATGCTCGGCCTTGGCTTCATAGTCGAGCAGGATCTTTTTGGCCTCTTCTGCTTCGGGAAGGTCTGGCCAACGCTGCATCGTCCCTTGCAGTGTCATTAGTCCGGCATACTGTGTCTGTGGCTTCTTGAGCTGCGATTCGCCTTCCTCAAACAGCAGCTTGGCCCATTGCTCGCGCGAGGGAGCAACATTCCCCCCGATACGGCTGGCGGGACTGGTGACAGCGAGTTTCTGACGATCTGCCGCTCCGGCATCCAGCCACTCGACGACCTTGGCGAACGTCTTGAAATCGGGGATGCCGTGCCCCATCTTGTCGACGACTGTGACTTGCGTCCGCACTCCCATATCCGTCAACATCGGGCCACGAAAGCGTGAGACTTCACTGAGATTGAAGTCACCGGTCCCCGTGATCATGGCCACACTGAGCCGATCCATCACCCGATGCCGCAGCCAGGTTTCCTCACGCAGATCACCGCCGGCGCACACTGGAATGACTCCGCCAAACAACTCGGGCAGTGCGAAGGCGATGCCGCACGCGGTACGGCCACCACCGGAAAATCCCGCCAGGTAGGTTCGATCCGGATCAATCGCCTGCTTCTGCCGGATGTCGTCCAGAACATCCAGTACGATGCGCACCCGCTTGGGCATCGGAGTGTTGTTTCCGGCTTCGTACGGACTGGCAAATGCGAATCCCTGCTGCTCACAGAGAGCCTGGAGCTGGCCCCATCCCGCGGGTTGCTCGCCCGCAGAAATGAACAGAATGAGCGGCAGCCCAGCGTTCGATTTCGCTGCCGACTTCTTCGATTTGGCGGTCGACTTGGCAGGTGATTTACGAGCCCCTTTCGGAGTCGGCGGAACGTACAGTTCGTAGCGCTGTTGGGAGGAATCATAGCCCTCCAGCCACTCCGCAGGGGGTTCGCGGAGGCTTTGGTTGGACATGGCGAAGATCCAGTCCAGCCGCGTGGCCTGCTGAACTTTCACTTCCTTCTGATATCCGGCGTCCTGAGCTTGAAGCGCGCCTGTTGCGAGGCAGATCAGAACGATCAGGTATTTTGTGAAAGTCCCGACAGGGACGAAAGAACCTAGCCGGGGGCGTGAGCCCACGGACGCCGGTCTCAAATGTGCCTTTAGCCTTGAATGGGCGACACAATGGCTGTCGTTCATGGTCATCTTCCTTTGTGTCGCCCATTCAGGGCTTGGTTTCCATGTGTGGCACAAACCGTGGGCTTACGCCCACGGCTAGGTTCTTTCGTCCCTATCGGGACTTTCCATTTCCCGTGGGCGAAGCGAACTCGACACGCCGGATATCGAGCTATGGCATCCGCCACTCTTCGTTAAAGAATCCAGACTTCAACACTGTCTCTGTAACAGGCTCGGTCGCAGCCCTCTTCGAATCGATCTGCAAGACAGCCCAGTCTCCCCAGCGAGGAAACAGCAAGTAGTTGATCGTGGCGAAATCGATGCCGCGGAAGGTGTGTCCGCTATTGATGACCACATAGCGTCCCGCCCCGGCCGGTAACGGATTAGGAGCGATGAACGCGGGCAAATGATCGCCGGCAGGGTAGGACTGGTCGCCCCACTTCAATGTCTCTTTGGTCCACGAAACGGGCAGTTGCGGCAGGCATTTGGCGATCCAGGAGTTGCTGCCGGGGTCTCCAAACAGGATGAGATTCTTCGTCCGCAGATCGTCTTCGGTCACCGCGGTGTCGTCCTTGATGGGCAACGCACCTCGCATGTAGTGGTGCCATTCTTCGCTGAACCGCGCCAGACTCGCATCGCTATAAGCCTGCACTGCAGGATTCCAAGCGGTACCGGTTCCCCGAACACACAGGAAGGGAGACGTGAAGGCATCGTCGATCGGTCCTTGCAATCCGGGCCGCTTGCCTGACTGACGGGCCGCGTCACCTTCGCTCGCCAAAGACCATCGCTGATCCCGCTTCGAGACAACAACAGTCGCTGGTTTATCGGCCGACGTTGGCAGGCTGAGATCGACCGTTCCGACTCGCAACGACTTAACGTTACCGGGAAGTTGGCTCGTGATGATCTGAAAACGGTTAATGTTCGTCGGCTCTGCGATCTCTAAGACTTGGTCTTGCACCTTGGCGCGTAGTTCCGCACGAGCATAGTGCCGATCGAGTCCCTGCAATTGCAGCCAATGGGCACGGCCGTATTTCAAAGTCCAGGTTACAAACTTCAGTTCCGACGGGCTGTGATTCAGTCCCTTTACGGAATACTCGGCAATTCGTCGCATCTGCTCGGCATGGGTGACGGGGTCGATCACGTGCCCCGTCCCGGGCGAAATCAAGTTCACCATCTTCAAGCCTTCGCGCTCCATCGCTTCGCCCATGATGACATGGGCGTCGAAGTTGAGATCTTTCTCGCCCATGCAAGCTATCGCCGGGACGATGCCTGCGTTGGCGGCATAGTCGATCGAATCGAGCATATGCAGTCCAAGTTCCTGCTGATCGGGCAGTTTGTCGATCCTCGGGAAGTGAGGGAACGGACTGTGCGAGAACTTGTGGGTATCGACATATCCGCAATACGGCCCCAAGGCCACAAACCGATCGGGATGCTTCAATCCCAGGTGCCATGTGCCGGAAGCTCCCATCGACATCCCGCGTAGCACAATCCGGTCGCGATCGATGCGATATCGGCGACAAACATCTTCAATGGCTTCGAAGACATCAGCCTCACCGGCCCAACGGTAACAGTTTTCGACCCGTCCCAACGGATGCAGTTCGATAAACGGCTGGTCGGGAGCCATCGTGTCTGGGGCGTCTCCGGTATCGAAGCGAGCCATAAATCGTAGCTCGCTCAGGCCGACGGGTCGCGTGCTGCCATGCAGGACAACATCCAGCCGGATGGGTTTTGCGGCGTCATGGCTTTTCGGCACGATCAGGCCATAAGGCTGCACGGAGCCATCCACGGCAGAAACATATCCGACCGCCATCTTCCCTTGCCGACTCAGCCAGGCAGGTTTGTGATTGGCGATGGCGGTAACGCGTTCTTGTCCCCGGGCTAATGATTTTTCCAGCAGCGCGATATCGGCCGGAGTAAAGTCGCGCTCATAGCGCAGAGCCCACTCCACCCCTTTCGCATACACCGCAGCATCCGCCACCAAGTGACCCGGTTGCTCCCCCAACGACTTGAGCGACGCCTGGAGCGTTTGCCACCCGGCATCCAGTTTCTGCCGTTGCTCGGGAGTGAGCGGTTTGGCCATCGGGGCTTGTGCGCGAGCGGACGTCGCAACCCCCAGCATCAGGCCGGCGATGACGATCAGGCATTTAACAGGTAGTCTCAAGATGGGGACCTCTTGTTGAAGAATCGTGATCTGCGATCTGAATGAGATGTCGCTACGACGGAACGGTGACCAACTGCACGGGATCTCCCACTCGAATCAACTGCGGCTCCGCATGCCGCACGGCCGTATTCACTGACAGTCGATAGAAATGATTGAATCGCGCCCGATTGCTCCACGCGGGCAACTCGGCTTCGCGCTGGTGGGCAAAGCGCTTCTGAAATCCCGTCACGACGTTACCAGTCTCTGGTGAGCGAGTGGGTACGACGCAGCGCTGGCACGGATTTGTGCCGAATAACGTTGCCTCGCCAATCTGAAACGGAACCGTCGGCTCCTGTCCGGGGACCAATCGATCTTCGCCAAACGGCTCACCGCCATCGAGTTCCAGATTCGCTCGGAAACGGTGCCGGATCTCGTCTGGATTCAGTTCAGGGAACCAGTTCGCTACGGCCTGCAGCGAGGCCGTGCTTACCACCGTGGGGCCGGGCGAATCGGTATCGTCAGGGAAGCCGCCCACAGGCTGTTGGATCAGCTTGAGTGGCATCTCAAAGAACGCACTGAACCAGTCCCCGAGGGTTGCGCGGTCGTGGTCGAGATGAAAACGCGTCGCAACCGAATGCTGGCCGGTCGCCGAACCGTCTTCCGACAGTTCGACCGACCAATTCGGCAAATCCCACTGCGCGCGGATGCGGTGGATTTCCGGGGTCCGCTTGGCGTTCATGAATCGCCCGTCGTCGTCCACCAGGGCGAATTCGCGATCGTGCTGTAGATTGCCCGCAGGCAGCAGCAGCGATCGAGCGACTTCAATGCCTGGTAGCGACTTGATCGGATAGATCCAGATGCGTCCCAAGGTCCACATATTGCGACTCCCGGAGTGCGGCACGGCGAGCGAATCAGCTCATGATTCTAGCTCGCCGCAGTTCCCTTTTTAAGGGCTGCACTGACGTGGAAGTCTATCCTATGGAACTGGACCAACCTATCGAGCGACTGAACACTGCTCTTCTGTTGTTTCAGCGGCAGTTGGCGTACTGCGGTTAAGAAACTCGGACAACTCGGTGGTCAATTGAGTGACCTGCTGTTCTAGTTCCGCGTAAACATCGGCAGCCGGAGTGAATTTTTCAGCACGACCCAGATTTTCGAGTCGGGCCGCCGATTCCGCTGTGACGGAGCTGCCGAAATACCCGGCCGAACCTTTCAGCAAATGTGCGCTCGCCACCAGTGTGGCTCCGTCTTCCTGGGCAATCGCTTGAGAAATCTGCGAGATCAGCGTCGGGCAATCCTGCAGAAAGAGGTCCGCAATTTCCTGCAGCGTGGTGGCATCACCGGCAACCATTTCCATCGCAAGCGCTTCATCAAACATACTCGTCTTGTTCGGCGTTGAAGCCGAATCGGCAGGGCACTGAGGTATGGCCATGGCACTCCACTTTTCCAGTAGGTCAAACAAATCACTGAACTTGATCGGTTTCGTCAAATAGTCGTCCATGCCCGCCCCGAGGCACCGTTCCTGATCACCCTTCATGGCGTGAGCGGTCATCGCAATGATGGGAATGTGACGGCCACCGGTTTCCTGTTCGCGCAGACGAATCGTCCGAGTGGCGGTCAACCCGTCCATCTCGGGCATCTGGACATCCATCAGGATCACATCGAAGTACTCAGCCGCCGAGGCGTCCACGGCGATTCGACCATTGATCGCTAGTTGAATCTGGTGCCCGCGTTTCTCGAGCGTGCGGAGGACCACCTTTTGATTGACTGGATTATCTTCCGCCAGCAGGATCTTTAAGACACGGTGATTTTCCCGGCCTTCAGCGTCGCCCAAGGGTGATTCCACCTGCGCGGGAATGTCAGACCGGAGGACTCCGGCGACAGCGTTGACGATGGCCAATTTAAGCTCAGATTGTTTAATCGGTTTCAACAGAGTCGCTTGAATGCCGAGCTCGCGACAGCGTTCATAGGCCCCCTTGCGCACTCCCGAAGTCAGCATCATGATCGTCGCCCCGGACAATGCAGGGTCGGCATGAATGAGCTCCGACAGAGTGAATCCATCCATCTCGGGCATGTGACAGTCGGTCAACACCAGGGGGAAGGACTCGCCGGCCAGTTTGGCGCGTTGCATTTCGACGATCGCTTCACGTCCACTAGCCACCAGGACCGGCTTCATCTGCCACTGTCGCAGCACTTCAAACAGAATTTGACGGTTGGTCGCATTGTCGTCTACGACCAGCACCGGAAGATTTCTCAGGCATTCAATGTCGACGGTGGCCGGAGCCTTGGCCATTTCGGTGGCGACGCCCAGTTTCAACGTAAAATGGAATGTACTCCCCTTGCCGACCACACTCTCGACCCAGATCTCGCCCCCCATCAGTTTCACCAACTGTGAAGAGATCGACAGGCCCAAACCTGTGCCGCCATAGTTTCGCGTGGTTGAGGCATCAGCCTGAGTGAAGGCTTCGAAGATCGTATCGCGTTTGTCTTCGGGAATACCGATCCCGGTGTCGCTGACGGCGAAATGCAGCACAGCTGAATCGCGGCTTTCGCCGTCAACCATCACCCGCACGATGATCTCACCCGACTGCGTAAACTTAATGGCGTTGCCGGTCAGGTTGACCAGGATTTGACGGATTCGCCCCGGGTCTCCGACGACGAACTCGGGGACATTGGCCGCCGCCTGCCAGGCCAGTTCGAGCTGCTTTTCGTCGGCGCGGACGCCCATGGTTTTCAGCGTGTCGCCCAGATGTTCGCGGAGTGAAAACGGAAGCAGATCGAGTTCGACCATGCCCGCTTCGACTTTGGAAAAGTCCAGGATGTCATTGATGATGCGCAGTAGGGAGTCGGCCGAATTGCGGACCGTCTCCAGGTAGTCGCGTTGCTCGGGGATCAGCGGTGTGTTGAGTGCCAGTTCGGTCATCCCGATGATGCCGTTCATCGGCGTGCGAATCTCATGGCTCATGTTGGCCAGGAATTCACTCTTGGCTTGAGCGGCCGCTTCTGCGCGAACTTGTGTGGCTTGCAGTTCGGTGTTGCGGATTTCCAATTCCCGCGTTCGCTGTACGACTTCCGCCTCCACTCGTTCGGACCAAGTTTCCAACTGTGCCTGCCGTTCGGCAATGCCGTGCATTTCGCTATTGCTCAGTTGGCAGGATCGAATCAGGAAGATGCATTCGAAGACGACCCAACCGGTGTGCTCCAACCAGCGCCAGGGATTCACTGCAGCGACACCATAGATGGATTGTGGCCAGATCATTCCGCGGAGCACATGATCACACGCAGCGACCGCGGCCGCCGTGACGATCACACGCCAATCACGATAGAACGCCAGAAACGCCAACGATCCGAACACATGAAAGTGAGTCTCAATGCGGCCGCCCGACAAATGGATCAGCAGTGCCGACTCCAGCATCTGGGCCACGGCAATGACTTGTCGGGTAATCATCTTCCCTGGGTAGCGGATGGCTAGAAAAATCGGCAGCGAGACAATCGCCGCACCCAGAATCAAAGCCGCCCAGACGTGCGGATGGGTATAGGGCAGGGTCCCATTCCAACTCCAGGGTGAGACGACCTTCGCCGCGACAAAGCCTGCAATGAATTCGAGCAACAGCAGACCTGCAAACAAGCGATCGGTCTGCCGGTACACTCGCTGCTGGTGTTCTTGAAACAGGATTTCAGATCGAGACTGCATGACGGACACACTCCTGGTCGTACACTGAAACTATCGACAAAGGGCAGACAGATTTCAGGGACGAGAGGTAACGAATAACGGGCAACCAAAAACGCTGGAATGAGAATCCAAAAACTCTGTATTAGAGGGATCAACAGTTAAAGCCAGTACCGCCGCCTGGCCTCGGTTGTCTCCCGAGTGGCCGCGGCCCGCGGTAATTCCACCGCTGAATAATAAATCGCCAGTTTTCGCGTACAAGAAAGTATGCCCGGAGGTCAACGCACCGAATTTCCGGGCTTCGAGTCCGTCCGGATCCAGAGTGATGATGACCCCAGGTATCTGCCCCGCAGCGTGCCAGAGACTGGATTCACTGGGGATTGCATGTTCTCCGAGAGGCTGTAAAACGCAGACCTGGACGCGCAGGTTGTCGGGGCGACTCGCCGTGATCCTGGCCAACTCGCGCAGACTGGCCTGGGTGCAGGGACAATAGCGATGGATGAATATCAAGAGTGTGGAAGTCTCACGACTGCGCTCGAGCAGGGTACTACAGGGCCACTTGGAGGGTGCCGCTGCAGCCAAGCCCGGGGTGTTTCCGTATTCATTCAGGCGCGCCAGACCGACCCCAACTGTCAATCCCCAGGTCAATACGCACAAGGGGATCCAGCGTTGCATTAGCGGCAATCGAGTCATCGTCTCCAGAACTTGCACGTTCCTGCTCACGTTCTAAAAGTGTCGCCCGCAGCATCGATGCACCACCCATACGCGAGGGGAAAATGCCACGACCGCAATCGGACGCAAAGATGCTGCCGTAGCTTTCATAGCGTGAGGGTTGGCGACGGCAGGGAAGTTTTAGACCTCCGTTGCTTTTCGGCAACGGATTTTCGGTCGACTTTACCGATTGTGTCGCCAGATGCGGGGCCGGAGATGTTTCAGACTTCATGTCATATCGATCGACGTAAGTGTGAAAGTCCGCGTCAGACAATTCCGACATACCGCTTGTCGCTGACGTCAGAAGTCCTTGAATGGTGATCATATGCGCCGCAAATCCGCAGCACGTGAACACAAGTTGTACAGATCAGCAGCTTGAGTTCTAGGCATCTGTCCACCCAAGACACTACGGTATTCGTTACCTCAGTGCGGCCGTGCCTCTGAGGTTGTTTTGCATCAGTGGGGAAGCGTACTTCCACGGTGTATAGGCCTCCCGCTGATCGGCGAAGTCCACATCCCGTTCGCCCATGCGGTTCCCACCTGTCAGTCCTCTTTAGAAATGTCACATCGCGTCCTTATTAGAAATGTCACAATGGTGACGTTTCTGAGGGACCGATGGGCAAGTTGCGTCTGAGTCAGAAAGAACGTCGGAGACTGGATGTATTATC
>JAKFVC010000072.1 GCA_021732415.1 Planctomycetaceae bacterium | reverse complement strand
CAACCCCTCTCCCCGGAGTACCAGGGCGAGGGGAGATAAATTCATCGTCTTGGGCAGCGGTGTTGTGTTGAAGTATCAAACTCACAAATCTTCCATTAAGACGTTGAAATCCGAATTTAACGCTGCGGCAACGAATCGGGAATAGGATGAGTGATTGGTTCACGATTACGATGTCAACTGTTTCGCTGGTGCTCTCGTGCATTTCCACGGCAGTGTCGAGTATCGTAGCGTGCTATACCGTCGCGCGTAGACCACGAATTCGGATGACTAAACCGACATTTGTTGCATTTGTAGTTGACGGAGATGAGGCGGCTCCGAAGGTATTCCTGAGGACGCTTTTGTTCTCGACCGCAGATCCAGGTAAAGTTGTTGAAACCATGTTTGTCCGAATGCGGAATCACAAGCAGGAGACGATTTACTCGTTCTGGTCGTACGATGTCGATGGGCGATTAGTGCCGGGGGGCGGATTGTTCATTGGGGCCCAGGGGATCGCGACAAACCATCATTTCGTCCTGGCAAAAAGCTTCAAGAGAGTTACGTTTGGTCCAGCAGAGTTGACTGTTGACGTTTGTGCTAGGATTGTGGGCGAAAAGAGGGAACGCCTGCTATATCAGCTTAAGACCATGCTCTCAGCCGATCAGGCTGCCGCACTCAACGGTAAAGATGCTGGTGTGTTTTTTGAACGTAACCCGGTGTCGGACGAGTTTCACGGAGAAATTAGGGCGGCGCCAGGTCGACCTTGAATTCCGTTAGGTCTTGCGCCTTAATCCAAGTCGGAGAAATAATGCGGTTTGTTTGGACGGTTTTCGTCGCGGCCGCGCTCGCCGCATCGTCATTTGCTGGCGACAACTCTCAAGCTGACAAGGTACGGATTGTGCTGGTCGGCGATTCGACCGTCACCGACAAGGCAGGCTGGGGGCTGGCGTTCGCCGCGTTACTTAAGCCGGAAGCCGAGTGCGTCAATGCGGCTCAGAGCGGCAGCAGTTCGAAAAGTTATTATGACTCGGGATATTGGAAGCGGGCGCTCTCGAAGAAGCCTGCCTTCGTGCTGATTCAGTTCGGGCATAACGATCAGCCAGGCAAAGGTCCCGAGCGTGAGACCGATCCGAAAACGACTTACAGAGAGAATCTCAGCCGGTATATCGACCAGGCACGAGAAGCTGGGGCTCAGCCGATCCTGGTGACATCGATGGCGCGGCGTACTTTTACGCCGGATGGCAAGATTGCGTCGAGCCTGACTCCTTATGTCGACGCGATGCAGGCAGTCGCGGCCGAAAAGAAGGTGCCAGTCGTCGATCTGCACGCACGCAGTATCACACTCTTCGAGAGTGTGGGGGCTGAGAAGTCGAAGGCATTCGGCCCGCCGCATCCCAACGGCGGTGGGCTGATCGATGGAACCCATCTGTCCGTCAAAGGGGCGAAAGCCATTGCCCCGCTGGTGGCAGAGGAACTGTGGAATGTCGAGCCAGCATTACGTGCGTGCCTGTCCGCTCCCGAGAAATCAGCTCCGGCGAAGCAATAGTGTCAACACTAGATAAATGGAAAAGGTCGTCAGACGCCGTAGCCTGACTCTCCAGAGTCGGGTCCCCCGAGGAGGTACCCCGACTCGGAGTCCAGTCAATTCAAAGCGGTCAAAGGATGCGGAGCAATTTCATACGCCTGTAGGATGGCCGCCCCGGCCGTCGAATTCTTTTCCGGCAAATCTCCAGTCCTCTCAAAAAGAAGACGGCCGGGGCGGCCATCCTACGGTGCCAGATTGTCCTTTGTGCCGATGACGATTCGTTGTATTGCGGTGTTGTCATCAATGACGGTCACCAGTCTATTGAAAGGGAAGGCGCAGCAAGAGTTTGTCTAAAGTTGTTTGGCCCGACTTGAAAGTGGTGGTACAATGTGGCGACTTTAGCTTGATTAAGAATTAGTCCGCCTCGGGTAATCTTGCTGAGAGCGACATTGCATGCAGACGCGCGCGTACCAGACTCTTGGAATGTTTACCGGCGGGATCGCCATCTTCTTCATGGGAATCGTTGGTCGCGGCGAATCGCCGGACAAAACGACCGTTGCCGCTCCGGGGTACTCAGAGAACGTCAAGCCGTTTATCGAGCGGCATTGTCTCGCATGCCACGGCGAAAAGACGACCAAGGCCGGATATCGCATCGATTTGCTTGGAACCGACTTCACCGCGCCGAGTGTCGCCGAGCAGTGGAAGGAAGTCATCGACCGGATTAACGCCGGTGAGATGCCACCGGAAGGTCGGCCTCGGCCAGATGCGAAGCAGGCCGCGGCATTCGTGTCCTGGGTCAATGAGCGATTGAAGGGTATTGAACTCGCTGCAAAAAATGCCGGCGGGCGGATTCCCATGCGGCGGTTGAATCGTGACGAGTATGCGAACACGGTCCGCGATCTGCTCAAGCTGGATGATCTGGTCGTCCGTCCGTTGACTGAGGAGTTGCCTGCCGATGGGCTGGCCGAGGGGTTCGACCGATTGGGGGTCGCACTGTTCTTCGATCAGTCGCAGATTGAGCGGAGTCTGGAAGTCGCGGCCAAGCTGGCGGATCGCACCATCGTCACCGAGCCGCCGAAAGTCAATCGGATGGAGAACCGATCTCCGTGGTTACGGCTGCGGCCTCCGCCCGATCAAGTCGAAGTCTTTCCGGGTTTCAAGCACACGATTCCGCGCGGTGCCCAAGATAAGTTCATTCATCCCGAGTACATCGAACATATCCAGGGCGGTCCCACTTATCGCCCCGAGTACGACGGCTGGGGCGTCGTTGAGCACTTCGCCATTGGCCAAGTGGTGACTCAGGATGGGTATTACCGCTTTCGTATCAAGGCGAAAGTCGACAATCGATCGCGGACCGAGCCGAACAAGTTCCTGCTGCAGTATGCCAAGAGTTCGCCAATCCAGGTTGAACAGGAACTACTGCTTGATCCGTCGGGCGTCTCTGAGGTATTGGTGTTCTTGCGAGGGCCAGTCAATGGCGAGGTGAA
This sequence comes from Planctomycetaceae bacterium, assembly GCA_021732415.1. GTDB lineage: Bacteria > Planctomycetota > Planctomycetia > Planctomycetales > Planctomycetaceae > JAKFVC01. Next base: position 111,873 of record JAKFVC010000072.1, on the reverse strand, counting down.
GGGGCCGCAAGTCTTTACCTTGTTGTGGAATCACACGGAAAAGGCCGTCATTACCGAGCCAAACTATAAGAAGCTGTTCTCAATGTGGACGAACTTGCGGGGCCGGATGGAAGAGGCCTCCACGCGGCGGGCACCGCAGGCGGAGATGAATCTCTTAAAGAAAGAACGCGACGACCTCGAGCAGAAGCTCAACGCCTGGACCGGGGTGGCCAACATCTACAACCCGGAAATGGACGTCGAAAAACTGCCGCGGCTGTTGCTGGACGCGATCGAGATCGAAGGTCCGATCCAGAAAGAATGGCCTCCTGCTGGCCACAAGGCGCTGTTGTTTGCCGGTGATGAGCGTCGTGACGAGACCTATGTGCGGGAGATCTTTGCCCGATTCCTGCCGCGAGCCTATCGCCGACCAGTGACTGATGCGGAGATCGACTCGGTCGTGGCCGTGGTGAAGGATGCCGAATCGACCCGGAAGCTGTCGTTCCATGCGGCCATGCGGACCGGCCTGCAACGAGCCTTGTGTGCTCCGGGCTTCTTATTCCTCGAAGAACCTGCAGGCGAAAACGCGAAGCCGCGTCCGCTGACTGATTATGAATTGGCATCACGGTTATCGTATTTCTTATGGAGTACAATGCCGGACGACGAGTTGCTGGGGCTTGCGGGTGCCGGCAAATTGCATGATCCGGGCGTCGTCTCGGCCCAGGTGCAGCGGATGCTCGCCGATCCTAAAGCGGATCAACTGGTGAAGAACTTCGCGGGTCAGTGGTTGTCGGTACGGAACTACGGTTCCATCAAGCCGGCGGCCGAGTATCGAGACTACGATCCGCCCTTGGAGCAGGCCTCACAACAGGAGCCATTTGCCTTCTTCGCGGAAATCCTGAATAAGAATTTGCCGGTCACGTCCTTCATCGATAGTGACTTCGTGATCATTAACGAGAGATTGGCTCGGCACTATGGCATCACCGGCGTCAATGGACCAGAGTTCCGGCGGGTCGCGATTGGCCCCGAACATCATCGTGGCGGCGTTCTGGGAATGGCCGGCCTGATGACGTATCTGGCGGATGGCACGCGGACGTTGCCGATGCGCCGTGGGTCGTGGATCCTGCGCGAACTCTTGAATGATCCTCCCAACAACCCTCCGCCGAACGCTGGTGAGATTCAGCCCAATACCGCAGGCAAGAATCTGACCGTTCGCGAGCGATTGGAACTTCATCGACGTGACGATGTCTGTGCATCCTGCCACGCGAAGCTCGATCCGTACGGACTGGCTCTGGAAAACTACGATGCGATCGGCGCCTGGCGTGAGCGTTTCAACGGCGAGGGATTCCGCGGCTCGAACGGACCGGTGCTCGATGTGAGCGGTTCGTTCCCCGATGGAAAGAAGTTCGGCACGCTCGCTGAGTACAAGGCCGGTCTGATGACGCAGAAGGATAAGTTTGCGCGGGCGTTGAGCGTCAAAATGCTAACGTATGCATTGGGACGCCCGATCGGATACACCGACCATAGTGTGATCGATTCACTGGTCGCCAGCTTGCAGAAGGACGACTACCGAATTCAGTCGCTGATCCTGGCGATCGTGGCCAGCGAGCCGTTCAATACAAAGTAGGAGCATCGCCTTGAATATTCAGCACCGTCATGTCGCCTTGCCCCGGCGAACGTTCCTCAAGGGCGCTGGCATCACCTTGGCGCTGCCGTGGCTGGATGCCATGAGCGTTCGTGCCGAGTCGGTGACGACTGCCGGATCGATCGCTCCCGGGGAAACTCCCCGTCGGGCGGTATTCTGCTTTTATGGACTGGGCATCAACGGCCGCGATTTCACGCCAGCAGAGGTGGGGCCTGATTATGCGATGACGCCCATCTTGAAGCCGCTCGAAAATCTGCGGCGTGACTTCACAGTGGTGTCAGGCCTGAAGCTGACGCATTCGGGTGGCCATGTCGGCGATCGGACTTTTTTGACTGGCACCAACACGCGGAGTGCGGGGGGGAAGCTACGGGTCTCTTGCGACCAGGAATTAGCGGCGGCGGTCGGGCGGCAGACGCGTTTCCCCTCGCTCACACTCGGCATTAAACGTGGAACAGGGTTCGGCGGTTATTACGATCAGACTCTCTCGTGGAGTCCCAGCGGCACGCCGATCCCTTCTGAGAACCGTCCGCACATCCTGTTCGATCAGCTATTCCGACAAGACTCGGCTGATGCACTCAATGCGCGCGAAGCGGAATTCATTCGCCGCACGAGTGTCCTCGATTCGCTTCGAGAGGAAGCCCGTCAGCTCAATGGAGCGCTGGGCGTCGACGATAAGCGAAAGCTCGATGAATACCTGACGGGCATTCGTGATCTGGAACGTCGGATGCAGGATGAGAAGAATTGGCTCCGCAAACCGAAGCCGACGGTCGCGACGCTGGAGTTTGGCAAGGAACAAAGTCTCGATCCGGACAAGTCGGGATTGGATTATCGTCGCTATCAGCGCTTGATGTTCGACGTCATCGCCTTGGCGCTGCAAACCGACAGTACACGCGTGATTTCCTACCTGGCACGCATGGATGGTCAGGATGGAACTGGCTCGTGGCGTGACAAGGGGAATCCGTACAACTACCACGAGATGACCCATCACGGCGAAGACCCTGATAAGCTGAAGTGGTTCACTCAGTCTGATATCTGGTATATGGAAGATTGGGCCTATTTCCTGAACAAGCTCAAGTCGATTAAGGAAGGGGACGGGACGCTGTTGGATCATACGCTGGTTGCGTACGGCAGTAGCGGCGGTGCTATCAACGCTCACCACAATCATCACCTGCCGACGATGCTCGCCGGTGGTTCGCGATTGGGGATTAAACATCAGGGGCACATTATTAAAGAAGATGTGCGACTGGGGAATCTGTGGGGAACGGTGTTCGATCGCATGCAGGTGCCGCTCCCCGAGAAGTTTCAGGGGGGCGAAGCGGATGGAAGCATTAAGGAATTGATCTAAACAGCGTTGCGTGAAGTTGTGACAAGGCTCGTGCCACTGTTTCATGACCGTACCCGGTCATTAAGCAGTGCTCCCTCAGCAACCAGATGAAAATCCGCGAATCACAGGTGAAGACAGCACTGCTTAGCGACTGAGTACAGTCGCGAAACAGTGGCACGAAACGGGTCAGTCCCAGAATCGTGCAAGGTTATTTAGCAAACAGGATGGGGGCGGAACGTGCATCTTCGAGTTCAGCAGTGTCTGGTCGCAACACTCTTCAGTCTCCTGTTTTTGTCATTGGCACCGTGCGCGGTGGCTGAGGATTCCAAACCCAATATTGTGTTCATCATTGCGGATGATCTCGGCTGGGGTGAGTTGAGCTGTTATGGCCAGAAGAAGTTCTCGACGCCGAACATCGATCGACTCACAACGGAGGGAATGCGGTTCACTCAGCACTACAGCGGGGCACCGGTGTGTGCGCCGTCGCGGTGCGTCCTGATGACCGGCAAGCACCTGGGGCATGCCGAGGTGCGCGGCAACCAGGTGGCTCGCGCGGAATTTCCCGAGTTCCCCGAAGGACAAATGCCGCTTTCGGAGCAAGTTGTCACGTTTCCTCAACTGCTGCAGAAGGCGGGCTATGCGACCGGTGCGATGGGCAAGTGGGGCCTGGGGCCGGTCGGCAGTACGGGCGATCCGAATCGCAAGGGGTTTGATCTGTTCTTCGGCTATAACTGCCAGGGAGTCGCCCATAGTTACTATCCGCCGTACCTCTGGATGAATGCCGAAAAGATTATCATTAATCGTAAACCGATTATCGCCTATGCCAAGCAGCCCGAGGGCGAGGTGACTCTGGATCGCTGGATCGGAGAAACCTACGCTCCGCCCTTGATGGTGACTGAGGCGGAAAAGTTCATCGCGGCCAATCGCGAGCGGCCGTTCTTTCTGTATCTCCCTTTCATTGAACCTCACATTGCGATGCATCCACCGAAGTCGTCGGTGGACAGATTCCCCGCTGAATGGGACACGGAAGTTTATCGTGGAGAATCTGGCTACCTGCCTCATCCGCGGCCTCGCGCGGCGTACGCCGCGATGATTACCGACTTGGACGGATACGTGGGCCGTGTCATGGAAGCGTTGAAGCAGGCCGGCGTGGCGGAACGGACGATGATCGTCTTTACCAGCGACAACGGGACCACGCATCCGACCTCGCCCACAGCACGATTCAGCGCGGGTGGAGTGGATGCGAAGTTCTTCAACAGTACGGCCGGTCTGCGCGGTTATAAGGGGAGTGTTTACGAAGGTGGCTTGCGCGTGCCCATGATTGTGCGGTGGCCATCTCGAGTCAAACCGGGGACTGTGAACGACACGCCGAGTTATTTCGCCGATTGGTTCCCGACGATGTGTGATGTCGTGGGTTTAGAGAAACCGAAGGATTTGGACGGCGAAAGCCTGTTGCCGGTGATGACCGGAGCACCGACTCCCGCCAGTCGCAAGCCGATGATCTGGGTCTTCACAGAATACGGTGGCCAAGTCGCAGTGCGCCTGGGCAACTTGAAGTTAGTACGGCGGGGACTCAGTACCAAGAAGCCCGGTGACTGGGAAGTGTATGATCTATCGAAGGACATCGCTGAATCGCAAAACATCGCGGCCATGCATGCCACGGAGATTCAGCAGGCCGAGGAAATCTTGCGACGTGAAGTCTCTGAGAATCGCCGTTTTCCACTGGCGATTCCCGGCATCAATGCTCCGCGGTAGGTGGCAACGCGTCTCGCAGGAACTCGCGGATCTTGGATTCCATCTCCTTTGCGTCGGCAAGTCGTCGCTGGGCAGTGCGCATCTTGAAGCCTTCATGGCGGCGATAAAACCAGGTCTCCCACGGCCCCTTGGCCGTCATCGCACGCACGACGATGACGTGACTCAAGATCGGCGTTCCTTGCGTTTGGTTTGCTACTTCCTGGAAGGACTCATGTTTCACCTCAATAATCGAATCTGCTGGAATCCAGTAGCGTTCGCGGTCACCCTCGAAAATCAATTCGCCATGTTGGTGACTCAATTCGAGAAACCCGATGTCGGACGCGTTTTCGAGCATCACTTTGCCCCAATTGGCTCGCGGAATGATGTCGACGAAAAACAGGTCAGGATTGTGCCAATCGACAGCAGAATCAGGACGGGCAGCGAATGACTTCCACGTTCGCCACCTCATGAATCGGGCCGTCCAATAGTTCGGGAAGTAGAGCATCCAAACGAAGCCCGTGATCACGCAAATCATGCACCAGGCAATCGTCACACCGGTTAGCCAGACTGGTGGGTCTTTCACGAATTGAAAGACGAGTCCTAGCGACACCCCCCCCACGGCCCAAGGGCCGAACAACGTGACAAGCCCAATCAAAGTTTGAATGGCGATGGTTTTCGACGTCAGAATGGTGCGTGCCGTCGGACCCTGCAGGACTTCGATCTCGGCCAGTTGATGGGGCCAGTCTGCTAATTGGGGACCGAGCTCGGGTATCTCGGGTTTAACGGCTTCGACCTCCAACTTGGCCGCGGCAAATATCTCCGGCTGAGACTCCATGCAGCTTTTGAGAGAGGGAAAAGCTGCTGCGAGCGCGACCACTTCCTTGGGATGCAAGGCGACTTGGGAGACCAGTTTTTGGGCTTGTTCCTTGTGCTTCACGGGTATCCCTAACACGCTGACCTGAGGACGCGGAAAATCGTTCACCGTCAGAAATACCCGAGACCCGTCGGGGCGAGTCTGGCACTCGGTGCAATGTTCGATGGTCAGACCGCAACCCACTTGAATAGCGCCAGTCATCGAAGTCAGTCGCTGTTGAGCCTCGGCAAACTTGCCCTGACACAACAACTCCCATATGAAGGCGCCAAGTCCTGCCGGGATGTTGAGAAGCTCCCTCTTGCCCCATCGGTGACACGTTTCGCAATAGACCATCGACGCCCGAGCGACGCCCAGTCCCATCACAATCGCGATCACCGCGGCCAGTTCGCCGACGAGAATGAGCCAGTTCATCACATGTTGCAGCGTATTCGGCTGCTGGACAGCACCACCTGCGGGATCCCGGTTGGGCCGATTCGCCTCTCGCACGACATCGGTCAGCATTCGAAATCGAATATATTCCGGCAATAAGTCGACTCGATGAGCATTTTGCAGGCCGACGTGTCGCACGATATCAAGGTGGAAATATCCGAGATAAACGATCAGGCCCAGCAGCACAGATCCGACGATGGCGGCGAACTTGTTACGACAATGACACCATTTGAGTACCAAATACCAGGCCCCGCCGGTCACCAATGCTGCGATGGCCGGCGCGACAAGAACCAGATAGAGGCCGGAATCAAAAGCCAATAAGAGACACGCCGCCATCACTAGTGCGACGCCCACCGTTAGCACGAAGCCCGGATAGAACAGCAGCCAGTTGACCTTGCCGCTGGGACTATAGGTGTCGCGGCGTTCCCCAGAAAGTTCCAACATAAAAACGCCTCGGCAATGATGCTTGATATGGCACGGCGATGGCGGCAGGCATGCGAGAATCGCTTGGATCATCGAGATCTTCGACGGGCTCAATTATGCCCGTTGAGCCAGATACGAGCAAGCGTCCACACCGAGGCTCATTCGCAATTCATCTTTAGGCCAGATGATTGTAGCGCGTTATCACAATGTTTACGTCCGTTCGCCGTTTTCCGCTGACGATTCCCAGTATCAATGCTCCGCGGTAGGTGGCAACACCTCCTGCACCAAGATGAGGATCTTGGCTTGTAGCTCGAGTGCATCCGTGAGTCGTCGCTGGGCGGTGTGCAGCTTGAATCCCTGATGGCGGCGATAAAAACAGGCTTCCCACGATCCGCTGTCGGTCATGGCCCGCACGACAATCAGATGTTGTCGCTTCGACGAACCCTGATATGGGTGCAGAATTGGTTCCTCATAAAACTCGTGTATGACTTCCAGGATCGAACTGACCGGAATCCAGTAGCGTTCTCGGTCCCCCTCGAAGATCAATTCCCTGCGTGCGTGATTGATCTCGAGGAAACCAATGTCTGACGCATTTTCTGCCGTCATTAACGTCCAGTTTAGCCTGGGGACGATATCGACGAAGAGCAATTCGGGATTCTGCAAATCCACCGCACTATCGAGACGAGCGGCGAATGCCTTTCGCGTTCGCCGGCGCATGAACCGGGCAGCCAAATAATGGGGAAAGTAGGCATTCCAACCCAGGGTCAGTAACAGCCCGGCGAACATCCAGACAAGCATGACCCCAGACAACCATTTGGGCGGATGCCTTGTGATCCAGAAGATGATTCCAACCGGAGCAAACGACAAAACCAAACCGCCAAATGCGGGAAGAATGCCAGTCAATGTTTGAAGCGTAATGTTTTCCGTCGTCAGAATCGTCCTGGATGTCGGAGACTCCAGAACCTGTACTCGGGCCACTTGATGCGGCCAGTCCGCAGGTCGCGTGCTCAAATCGCGGCGGATCCTCTGAAGATCCTGCTGGTGCTCCGCAAACAGCTCCGGTTGCGATTTGAAATGCTCGTTCAACGTTGGAAACAGGATCGACAGTGCGACGACTTCTGGCGGCTTTAAGGCGACTCGCTTGATTGGCTTGCGAGTTTGCCACTTTTGGCCGGGTGTTGCGCGTGTACCGCCCGTTATGGGAGTCTTGCCATCGTGGAGACTGAGATACACAGGGCGCAAATCGGATTGCGGATGGCGTCCCGGGCAATGCTCGATGGTCAGTCCGGATATCATTTGACCCCGCGGCGTGTTACACGAAAGCTGCCGTTGGACTTCCTCGTAATTCTCATGACATAAGGCCTCCCAGGCCGCCGCTGCGGCGCCACCCGGCAGGCGGACGGATTCGGACTTCGCCCATCTCCCGCATGATTCGCAATAGACCCGCGACGCAAGATAGGCACTGATTCCGGCGAGTGCCGTGATCACCGCGATGAGGTCGAAGAAAGAATTAACCCAGTTAAATGTTCGTTGAACATTTCCTGGCTGTTGGAGCAGATCCTGGGCCTGCTCACGAATCGGCCGACGCGGACTGCGCACGACATCGGTTCGCATCCGAAATTCGATATAGAGTGGAAATAAGTCGATCCGGTGCGCATTTTGCCAGCCCACCGCCAGAATCATTGAGAAGTAATAATGTCCCACATACAGCAGCAATGCCAACAGCAATGAGGCCCAGACGGCCAAGCCTGCATTGCGGCATTGCGACCACCTCAATACCACAGCCCAGACGCCTGCAGTCATCACCGCAGCGATGAACGGTGCCGCAACTACTATGTAGAATCCATGTTCGGAAGCCTGCGCTAAACCGACGGACATTACGATTGCCACGCCGGTCGTTACTACAAGTCCCGTTAGAAACGCAATCCAGTTGACCTTGCCACTAGAACGATAGCCCTCAAGTGGATCCTTGGAGAATTTCGGCATGAATCTAGCTCGTCAATGAAATGATCGTAACTGCTTGCACTTTACGCGAGATGGTGCGTCGGACTCAGGCCATAGACGGGAGTCGGCAGCCCTTCCAGCCGGGCTTTGATCTGCAATGCCAGGTAGATTGAGTAGTGACGCGATTGATGCAGATTGCCGCCATGAAACCACAATGCCGGCTGCTGGGTGGGCTTCCACATGTTTCGCAATTCGCCCTCCCACGGACCGGGATCTTTCGTTGTCGCGGAGCCTAAACCCCAGCACTTGCCGACCCGGTCGGCCACTTCCTGCGAGATCAGCCGCGCCGCCCAACCGTTCATTGAGCCGTAGCCTGTCGCATAGACGATCACGTCGGCGGGCAAGACTTTGCCGTTGGACAGGACCACCGAATCGGGTTGGATGCGTTCAATGTTGACGCCGCTATGCAGCTTGATGTCGCCATTGGCGATCAGGTCTGATGCTCCGACATCAATGTAATAGCCGGAACCACGCCGGAGATACTTCATAAAGAGGCCCGAGCCGTCGTCTCCGAAATCCAGCAGAAATCCCGCTCGTGAGAGGCGCTCGTAAAGGTCGGCATCGCGCCGGGCGATTTCCTGATAGATGGGGATGTGTTGCGTATGCATGATGCGATACGGAATGGAGGCGAAGAGCAGATCGGCCATCTCAGTGGTGATCCCCGCCTGGACGGCTGATTCGGAATAGAGCGGACCTAGCGCGAGTTCCATCAGCGAACTGGATTTGGCGACATGTGTGGTTGAGCGTTGCAGCATGGTGACGTCGGCGTCTTGCTCCCACAGTGCGGCACAGATGTCGTGTGCCGAATTATTGGAGCCCACGACGACGCACTTCTGGCCGCTATGATCGTCCATGCCCCGGAACTGACTGGAATGGCATTGGCTGCCTCGAAAGGTTTCGGCCCCGGGGATCTTGGGGATATTGGGCATGCCGGACATGCCAGTCGCCAAGACGAGTTGCTTGGGGCGTAGAACAACGGTCTTGCCTTCCCTTTCGACCGTCACCGTCCAGTCTTGAGTCTCAGCATGATATTGAGCACCGCGGCACACGGTCGAATGCCAATAGTTGAGCTCCATGACTTTAGTATACATCTCCAGCCAGTCGCCGATCTTGTCCTTGGGCGAGAAGACCGGCCAATGATCCGGAAACGGCAGGTAAGGGAGATGGTCATACCAGACCGGATCGTGCAGGCAGAGCGACTTGTAGCGCTTCCGCCAAGAATCGCCTGGGCGCTCGTTCTTTTCAATAATGATGGTGGGCACATTAAGACGCTTCAGCCGAGCCGCCAAGCCAATCCCGCCCTGCCCTCCGCCGATAATCACGCAATACGGTTGGGTCACTGTCCCCAGTTCGGCCTCTTCTTGAGTCTTGCGCTCCAGCCACGTTTTGCGATTCTTGAAGACGCCGTGTTGAGCGCCAGCGGGACGAGTCGGTCCGCAGTGTTCTTCGTATCCCTTGAGTTCCGTCATCGTTGTGAGCAGGGTCCAGCATTTCCCTGCTTTCAAACGCAGGTAGCCTTTCCCCCGCGCGACCGCCGTTTCAAACGTGAACCAGGCGGCGATCAAGTCGTTCTCTGTGGTTGCTTCACCCGTGATCTGCCAATTGCCAGGTTGCACGCTGGAAAGTGTGGCTTCCAACATCGCCTGGATTTGTGCTTTGCCCTCCTGTGTTGTGATGTTCCACGTGAAGGAGAGCAGATCGCGCCAGTAGCACTCATCGCAGAATAGGGCGACTGCTGAGGGCAAATCGTTGTGATCTAGTGCCGCACCAAATTCGGTCAGCCATGTTTGTGCCTGGTAAGTAGGGGACCCCTGTTGCTCGGTCATGATCTATCACCTTTTCGCGCGGCGCACGCTTGGGTGGAAATTGGGTGTCGATTATGATTTTGTGTCGTCTTAATTCGGGTAGAAAATGCGACGGCCGGGGCGGCCATCCTACGGTCTGTAGAACTTCCGTCATTCTCCAAGCTGCATGACATTCAATCGCGAAGGCCGCTCGGTCGAGAAATAGACGCGCTGCGTTGCCTTCTGAAAGTCGGTGGCTTTCGCGGTCGGAATGTTTGTGAATGTCTGAGGATTCCGATCCACCAGCGGGAACCAGGTGCTTTGGATCTGCACCATGATGCGGTGGCCGGGGCGGAATGTATGGTTGATGTCGGGGATGGCGAAGCGAATCGCGGTCGGTTCGCCCGGCTTGAATGGTTCGGGTTTCTCCAAGCTGTTGCGGAACTTGCCGCGGATGACGTCGCCTCGAATGAGTTGCTGGTAGCCGCCCATCTTCACGCCCGTTGGGTTGGGATTGAGATCGGGGAAATCATCCGGATAGACGTCGATCAGCTTTACGATCCAGTCGGAATCGGTGCCGGTCGTGGAGACATGCAGTTCGGCGCCGATCTTTCCGACCAGGGTTGTATCGGCCGTCAGGACGTCAGTCGTAAATGTCAAGACGTCGGTGCGGCGACTCGCAAATCGCTGGTCGCTGACCATGTACTCCGCAGCCATCCCAATAACAGTCTTGTCGATGAACGGGACCGGTTTCGCCGGGTCGCTGATGTATTCGTCATATTCACCCGCGGCGCTGGAGTTTGGTGGGCCGTCCAGCGACAGTTTTCCGTTCGGGTGGAAGGAGAGTGTTTTCGGCTTAGCATTCTTGGGGGGCCAGGTGTCGTACTTGCGCCATTGGTTGGTGCCCGTTTCGAACATCCAGGCTTCGGGAAACTTGCCGTCTCCCTTGCCCTTGAGATGAAACTGAAAGAACGGGAACTCGATGGTCTCGCGGTAGTAAGCGCCGGTTTTCGATCCGAAACGGATGTCGCCTAATCCGTCACCGTCGCTCTTGCTCCAGCCTCCGTGCAGCCAGGGGCCCATGACGATGCTGTTGGAGGCCCCAGGACTATTGGCTTCGACTGCTTTATAGGTTTCCAGGGCTCCGAACAAGTTTTCGGCATCGAACCAGCCGCCGACAGTTAATACGGCCGGCTTGATGTTTTTCAGATGTGGACGCAGATTGCGAGCTTTCCAGAAGGCGTCGTAGGTCTCGTGGCTCAGCGCTTCTTTCCAGAAGGCGACATCGTCTTTGAAATAGTTCGTGTTGGCATTGGCGAGGGGGCCCATGCGAAGAAAAAAGTCGTAGCCGTCGGGCGTATCGTGGTCGAAGGGAACGTCGAACTTCTTCGTGGGCTCGGGACGTGGACGGCCGAATTTTACGATGAAGTTGAAGAAATGGGGCAGCATCAAGGCTCCGTTGTGATGCCAGTCGTCTCCGACGAACCAATCGTTGATGGGAGCTTGCGGCGAAGCGGCCTTGAGCGCGGGGTGAGCGTCGATCATTCCGGCCGCGGTGTAGAAACCGGGATAAGACACTCCCCACTGTCCGACCTTACCGTTGTTGTGGGGAACGTACTTGACCAGCCAATCGATGGTGTCCCACGTATCGGTACTTTCGTCGAAGTCCTGCGGGCCCTTCTTGGTCAGGTGAGGCCGCATGTTGATCATGTCGCCCTCGGACATCCACCGGCCGCGGACGTCCTGGTAGACGAAGATGTAACCGTCTTTGGCGAATAACGGGGACGGACCCAACTCGGAGGGATATTGATCGACGCCGTACGGTTTGACGTTGTACGGAGTCCGCTTCATCAGAATGGGATAGGTTTGCGAATCGTCTTTGGGGACGTAAACCGCGGTGAACAGCTTTTTGCCGTCGCGCATCGGAATGCGGTACTCGTATTTCGTGAATGTCGCCTGGATCTGCTCGAGCCCCTGGGCCGCAGCAATATGCGGGATGAACAGCAAAAAGCCGATGACGAGAATCAATCGCATACGTCGCAGTTGCATCGTTGGCCCCTTCAGTAGTGAATTGATCAAGACAGGTTGATGGATTATCGCCGAGATTGCAGAACAAGTCCACGAGGTCAGGTCCGTGGGATCGGCTTCCAGCAGCCATCTTTTCCCGAAGAATGCGACAGGCTGGAAGCCGACCCCACTGACTTTGATGAATTCTCTGGAGATTGCCGGATTTTGAAAGACGAGGGTCGATTTGCCCGCGATACTGGAGAGTGAAATTGCCCGAACCGCTGAGCACGGACCGAGCGGCTGTACCACGCATGGATTTGCGACCCACTCGAAATCACTTGGAATTGCGCGATGGCCACGGCACAAGATCACAGTCCTGAAGTCATGTTGAACGAAATTGCTGACAAAATGGAAGCCACTGCCGACCACCTGGACTCGTGTCCCAGCGAGCAGGTTGCCGAAATGCCCGCGGCTGGTGCAGGCATCTGGTCCCTGAAATTCGCCGAGAAGCTGGTTTACACGTCCTGTTATACGGTCTCGTTCGGGGCCTGTTTCCCGGTGTTTTTCGTGGGTCATTTCATTCCGAAAAACAATCCGCTCGTGCAGGGACTGATCGCCGGTGGTAATGCAGCGTCGGCCAAGGCTGATGCCTGGTTGGAACGAAGTGTCCCGGAGACCGCCGTGGCTGTCGAAGATGTGGTCGCCGCCGAGGCCGGCGAAGCTGTAACTCCAGCCTAGCCCCGCTTTGCCGGGAATATGCTAGAGTTCCGGTGTCGTCTGACGTTTGTCAGTGTGACCAATGAATGCGAGAATTCTGACAAGGTGTTGTAGAGAAGTATTAAGAATACCGTCGCGCCATAGCAATATTGCGTGACAGCTTCTATCTGCCTTTATCCCGGAGGGATTAAAGAGAGTAGCCGGTGGTTGAACGCAGCGACACCACCGGATATTTGAATTAGGTGTTTTCGACCCTGGAGGGGTCGCAGATCGAAGTCTCTGCGACCCCTCCAGGGTCGGAATTTGGTCGTTTGAACTTTCCGGTGGTGTCGCTGCGCTCAACCACCGGCTACTCTCTGCGACCCCTCCGGGGTCAAAGAATGACTTCTCAACCCTTGATCAAATCCAGGATTTGGACGAGAGAGTTCATGTGCTCCGCCATGCAGCAACAAGAGTTACAACAGTACTATGACCGCTGATAGCCTCGATACGGGCAATCCCGAGTCCTCTTGCGTTCACGAGTCCATGTCGAACGGTGAGCCTGTGGATTGCCCCCACGCCAGTTCGGCGAACTCCGCAGAACAAGAAGAGGAGCAGTACATCGAAATGTTGGGGAAATTGCCGCCGGAAATTGGTACGATGTTGATGGCTGTAGGGATCGCAGGAGTTTTGCTGCCGGGGCCGGTTGGCACGCCGATGCTGATTGCCGGAGCGTTAGTGATCTGGCCGAAGACCTTTAGTCCCCTGGAACGCTCATTCGCCAAATGGTGTCCCGGGATTCATCACGAGGGAGTTACCCAAGTCAAGCGTTTTGTCAGTGATCTGAATCGTCGCTTTCCGGAGAACTCGTGAGCGGCACGGCGCTAGCCGCCGGTTTTTCAGCGTTGTCGGCACGAAGAACCGGTGGCTAGCGCCATTCCGCTCACAATGTAGGTGCAAATTGACTTACGCCACCGGGCTCGCCTGAACCGTTTCTTTTGCAGATCTTCATAGAATGTTGTGATATTCTTTAACGAAGAAAGACTAGTGATGAGTACCGCCACTGCCAGCGCGACCAAATCAACGTGGACTTCGATCAGTGCCGTTCTGTCACAGGGGCTGTTCGATCTGGGCTATGTCGTCGGGTTCGGTGTGACCTTTCCTGTCGCGTTCGTAGCGAAGATCATTCCGAAGGAAAACTGTGTGGTGTGGGGCTTGATTGACGGTGCACAAGTTGCCTACGAAACAGCAAATCGCGATCGGAAAGCGTCCTGACGATCACCGGTTGCGAGTGGGCCGCCGTTCAGAATAGGACACGGCAGAAAAGGACACCGCATGAAGATTAGTTCGACTGGTTCCAAACTGGTACTGGAATTCGACGGCAACTCGCCCGATATCTCGGAATATCGTGTCAGGGTCCTGGCGACTCTCTTGTCGGAAGTCGCTGGTGTGTCGTCGGTGCAACTGACCTGGTACGCAGCACCCAAGATTATCGCCACGCACGCCGCCGGCCGGGAGATTGCGGCATTCTTGCGTCGTGTCGCCGGTGAATTTCGCGCGCCGCGCATCGACTTGCGTGCCATTCCCGCCTCGCCCATCCCAGACATTCCGATCATGAACATTCTCGGTCCGGGAGTGGTCATGCTCGAGCACCGTCTCGAACTGTTGGCGGAATCGCTGGCAGTGACCGTGAATCGGATCGTGCGGCAGATCTTCTTTGGCGGACTGGCCTGTGGTTCGTTCTTTATGGCCTGGGTGGGAGTGCTGGTCCCGGGAATTCCTACGATTCCCTTCGTGATCTTGACCGTCTATTTCGCGGAAAAGGCCTCGCCGACTTTACGCGGCTATTTCCTCCGATCACCGCTGCTGGGACCGGCGATGCGCGACTGGCACGAACATCGAGCCATCCGCCGCAGTTCTCAAATTCAGGCGTTGGCGTTCACGGGTTTGCTGGTCGTGGTCAGCTTGTCAGTCGCCACACCCTCGACCGGGTTGTACATCGGCATTGCCATCATGAGTTCACTGGGCGTGTACTTGATTGTCAGCTTACCGGTGATTGATCGCATACCCGACGAGGCAGCTCACAGCGAGTGCGCTCTGGTGGAGAGTCGGCCGATGACGCTGCCGATGCGGTTTGCGGGTGCATAATTAGACTAATTTGTGGATGACTCAATTATTTCCGGCAAGTTGTCGACTTGGACAAGGTATCTCGCCCATTCGACAATTCTTTACTCCGTGAGATGATGCCGTGTCATTAAAATGGCTCTTAATATTCGTCCCGATCTCGGTCGGTATGGCGTTCGCTCATGCCAATCCCACGTGGGTCTTTCTGGCGTCCTGCCTGGCGATCGTGCCGTTGGCTGACATGCTGGCGAAGGCCACGGAAGACCTGGCGGAATTACTGGGGCCCTCCATCGGAGGCGTGTTAAGCGCCACATTGGGGAACGGACCGGAATTGATCGTCTGTGGTTTCGCACTGGCCAAAGGACTGACGGGGGTCGTCAAATCTGCGATCATCGGGACCGTCCTGATGAATGTCCTGTTGTTGCCCGGTCTGGCCATGTTCTTCGGCGGATTAAGCAGGACCAGCCAGAAATTTAACAAGACAACTGCCGGGATGTCGGCCGCCCTATTAACCTTGGCGTCCATTGGGCTAGTCGTCCCTGCGATTCTGAAACTGTCGAGTCCCGCGGCGCAGAATGAGTTGAGCTTGGAGATCTCCACCATTCTCTTCTCGCTGTATTTGCTCAGCCTGCTCTTCACAATGAAGACGCACAAGCAGTTGTTTACAGTCGCAGACCATGAATCGCACGATCACGCGGCCAACGAAAAGCGCAGCATCTGGCCGGGACTGATGCAGTTGACCGGAATCGCTGTCGTACTGGCAGTCGTCAGTGAAGTGATGACCGATGCACTCGACCCCGCCCTGGAGTCGCTGCACTTCTCGGAGACTTTCGCCGGGATCATCGTCCTGGGTTCGCTGGGCAACGTGGCTCAGCTAATCGGCGCGATCCGCTTCGGCCGGGCAGATAAGATGGACCTCGCGATGAGCAGCACGGTGGGTGCAGCGACGCAGGCGTCCCTCGCGATGGCACCGTTGCTGGTCTTTGCCGGGCAGTTGTTCGGTGCTCCGATGGACTTGTTGTTTTCGTCCTTCGAAGTGCTGGCCATCACGCTGTCGGTATTTGTCGTCGGTCAGCTAATTCGCGACGGTGAATCGAACTGGTTTGAAGGTGCGATGTTGGTGGGAGTTTATGGGATCTTCGCGCTAGGCTTCTACTTTTACGTGCCGTAGGCCGGCCGGGTATTCTCTGCCAGCTTTTGCTTGATTCGATCTACTGTTCCGGCTGAATCAAGGGCCTGCACACTTCCATTGCGATAGGAATCAGACCGAGCGAGGATTTCTTGAGCCCACTCGGCATTCAGTTCAATATGATGTTCCGGTGACTCGAGGCTGCTGAGGAGTTCGATACCAAGTAGCTCTCGCTCATCTTTTGACAATTCGAGGGCACGCGCTCGGATCTCTTCGACTGTCATGACAATGCATCCCATCTGCTGATCGGAAATCGCTTCCTAAGGGGTTCATCCGTTCATGGAATTCTATACGGCTGCCTATAAGAATAAACCGTGAATTGGTGGAATCGATTTGCTTTCTGATCTACCTATCTTTTTTGAAACAGGTCCGACAGCACGAAATTCTCAATCACAGTTCGGAGACGATACTCATCCTGCTTGCTGGCGAGGGCAATCGCCTTGATCTGTGCTGCATCGTCGATGGTCATCACACGTCGCAGAGCATAAGTCGCAAGTTGCTCGACAAAGGCCTCGGCGAAGCGGTCGACGTCCTGGACGAGGAGTTGCTTGAATTCTTCGGGGTTCTGGAAGGCTCGGCCGTCCGTTAATGTGCCGCTGGCATTGACCGGCGGATTGGCTCCCTGCCCTCCGGCCACGCGCTCTTCCGTGCGCCAGCGGCCGATGGCATCGAAGTTGTCGAAGGCAAAGCCGAGTGGGTCGATCTTGCGATGGCACGAAGCACAGGTGGCATGCGTCGCGTGGGCGGCCAGCTGCATGCGGACGGTGGCCTTGGGTTGGGTGACCGGTGTGGGCTCGAGAGGTTCGACATTCGGCGGCGGCGGGGGTGGCGTCTTACCGAAGACGGCTTCAGAAACCCATACGCCGCGATGCACAGGGCGATGTCGTGTGCCGTCGGAAGTCAGCATCAGTATTGAAGCCTGAGTCAGCAACCCGCCGCGGTGATCTTCAGGGCGTAACGTGATTCGTTGAAATCCGGACTTCGGCAGTGGTGGCATTTGGTAGTGCAAAGCCAGCCGGGGATTCATCATCGTCCAGTCGGAACTGAGGAATTCACGCAGTGGCAGGTTGCTCTTAAAGACTTCGGCGAAGTAGCCGGTGGTCTCGAGGATCATGCTCTGGCCGAGCCACAGGTCATAGTCTGGATAAAGCGCCGCGTCCGGCGGGAACATGCCGACCTTGTGGAGTTGCAGCCACTGCTTGGGGAATGATTCGGTGAAGCGAGTGATCTTGGCATCACCGAGCATCCGTGAGAGCTGAGCTCGCAGTACATCGGGTTGATGCAACGTGCCCGCTTGCGCCGCTGCGAAGAGTTGGTCGTCGGGCATGGAACTCCAGAGGAAGTACGATAGCCGCGAAGCCAGTTCCCAGTCGTTGATCTTGTCGCGCCGTTCGGTGGCCGAGCCTTCTTCCAGATAATAGAAGTTTTTCGAAGTGAGCACGCCGATCATGGCGGCGCGATACGCCGACCGGAAGTTTTCGCCGGCGGCAAGTTCAGACGCCATGACCTTCGTGTAGCGTTCGAGGTCACCGTCTGTGGCTGGTCGTCGCCAGGCGCGTGTTGCTAATCGCTGCAGGCAGGTGCGAGCTTCCGCGAGATCGCCCTCCTTCATCGGGACGAGTCCTTCGCGCTTCTGGATATCTGCGGCGGGCAGGATCGGTCCTTCGAATTCCACCCAGTCGACGATCAGCAGTGGAAAGATCGACTTGCCGTCGTCATCGAAAAGCTTATAACCCGTCGGGCGGCTGGGACGGGTGGTCTTCGTGTTCACAAACGTGAAGTTCGTGTTGCTGAGAGTATGGCCATCGGACAGCATGCCGGGCGATTCGTTCATGATGGTGAAGCTGCCTTCCGGCAGGAACGTTTCGATTTCGATGACCGTCGGTTGATCTTCGGCTGCGACAACGTCCTGTCCAACGACCGTCCGTTTCAGTCCCTGATGCCATAGGGACAGATGTGGCTCACGTCCCTTGAATGACGGCAGGCCGCTGAGTTGGATCCGAATGCGATAGAGTCCGGGAGAACTCGCGCTGAAGGCGTCTCGGCTGGAACCGGGAAACAGGAGCCAGCGAACGGGGCCGGTCAGCCCCTGGTCCTTCAGTGTTTGTTCCTGGCCTGCATTCGCTTCACGCCGGCCCTTCATGGAGGCGGGTTGTTGATCGGGGAAGGCTCGTGCGAGTACGGTTTCCGCCGCACGGAAATAGCGATCCACGTGCGACGGCGACAGGGACAACATCGAGCCAATCCGGTCGAAACCATGCCAGCGGGGATCCTCATTGAAGGCACCCGGCAGGTTCACATCGAAGTAGACGCCCAACAGGTCATACACCGTGTGACCATATTCCTCGCGGCTGAGGCGGTAATGAGCGACAGGACCGCGCTTCGCCATCCGCGCCGCTTCACCCTCTTTGATTCGCGTTGAGATCCAATCGACGACCTGACCCAATTCCTCAGGCTTGGGTTGAGGTTCCTTCTTCGGCGGCATCTCGCCCGAGTTCATCCGGAAGACGACCTCGTCCCACCGCTGAGCAATCATGTGGTCTGCGAAGTTTCGCGGCAGAGTATCTAGGCGGAACTTGCCCTCTTGCTTGTTGGCGTCATGACAACGCAGGCAATAGGTTTTGAAGAACGGTTGCAATGCTGCATCAGGCGCCGCGGGTTCCTGGGCGTGTGCTGTTGCAGCGAAGCCAACCAGCGTCAGTACGATTGGTGTGAGGAGATATTTGGTCATATTCGATATCAGCATGAGCGAGCTAATGGGAATAGTGGAATGTGGATACGTCAGGGAAGCAACAACGTCGACGACCGCTTTTGCTCCTCCAGAGACTTCAGCCGCTCCTCCGGGGGCATCGAGACGAAGATCCAATCGTGGCACTTTACTCGTACGACTCGACCAGGTCGGTAGCCTTCTAATAATTCCGTAAACTTAAGACGGATCTGAATGCCACTACTACCCAACGGTGGGTTCTCGGCTTCCTTCCATTCGAGGACCTCGCCGATTTTTTTGTCGGCTCGATGAAACCACGTGCGCAGCGTCTTGTCAGAGCTGGCGACGCCGAAGCCCTTTTCTTGTGTAGCTTTGAGTTCGGCATACAGCGACGGGTCCATTCCTCCGAAGAGGGTCAGGGTGACGATGCCGCCGCCAAAGTCAAAATGCTCGACCTGATCGATCTGGCCGGGGACCCAACGTTGCTTCTGATACCGCACATGACGCCGGCGTTGAAGCTCGGTAGCGAACTTGCGACTGGGTTCGTCGAGCCAGATGTCCGAGACGGTGAATTCCAAGTCTCGCCAGCCTTGAGCCCACGCGAGATTCAATTGAACGATCTGATCCGGGACGATGGCATCGAGATCTGCCAGCCCGCGGGCTTTCCAGACTTTGGTGACATGATCGATGTCGAAAGTGTACGGCTTGTTGATTCCATCTTTTGCCATTTCGCCCGTTGGCACGACGTTCAGTTTGCCGCGGGTGGTGTCGAGAGAAACGACCTTCCACGCCTGTCCGCGTCGCTGGTAGAAGCTGAAGTCGTCCTCGAGTGAGACCGCATGATTCTGCTTGATGTCGAACCGCATCTGGTCCTTGGGGAGCGGTGGAATGGTGGCTTCTTCACCGACTGGCGGGAGATAGAAGTAACCATGTACATGGGTGCCGATCGGGACGTCGCGTAACTCGGCTGGAGCGCCGTTGTAGGAGAGCGTTCCACAGGGCAGCATCGCGAAGTAATGCAGCGGCCCGACGAAGTAGCGTTCCCCGGTGCCATCACCGTCAATTCGTAGTGCACCGCGACGGTTGATGGGGTCAATCAGTACGAGCTCACCCGACAGATAAGTCCCCGAACCTGCGGGAGGAAACTCCCCCGGTTTCAGAACGAGGTCCTTAACATCTGCCGCAGAGGTGGAAATGGCGGCAAAGGCCAGGCAGAGACAAGTCAGCAAACGCCGCGAAACGTGATTCATGGTGAAGGCTCATGGGCGGTAGGGCGCTAAGGTGTGAGGCGAAAGTCCGTGAGCCCAGCCCCTGTGGCCGACGCTGCTAGCGTCGACACCGACGTTTTTTGTAGCGTCGGCAACGGGGGCTGGTTCCCAACCGCTATTGAACTTCCGAAACGGTCGTCAGGCTGTCGCCGAAGTTTTCCGTGGCGACTCCCATCCTCTGCGCCATCGTCAGCAACAGATTACTGAGGTGAGCCTTGCTGTTGACCGGGTTGAAGTAGATGCCGGGATGTTTGTCATAGCCCTGGAAGTCGCGCGTCGTGTTGAAGTCGACGTGCCGACCGTGCTTGAGACCCAGCTTGGTACCACCCGCCAGAATGATCGGCAGACTGGCATTGCCGTGGCTGTGACCGTACGCCATCCCGCTGCCATACATCGCCATGGTGGTCTCAATGAGGGGCCCGTGGGCGTCTTTGACCTCGCTCAAGCGATCGAGGAAATAGCTGAATTGTTTGAAGTTGAACGCATCGCTCTGGGCGAGTTCCGCCATGCGTTCCGGATTCCCATTATGGTGTGAGAGCGAATGGCGATCCTGCTTCACGCCGATCTCTGGAATCGCCGGACCCAGGCCTTCTTCGCCCGTGTTGAAGGTGGCGACCCGTGTCATATCGGTCTGGAACGCCAGCACGATCAAGTCGTACATCGTCCGCAGATAGTCGCCGAGTTTCTCCAGCGCGATGTCCCGATTCAGACGCGACTGGACATCAGCATCAATTTTGGGGCGCGGGGTATCGAGCCATTTGTCAGAGCGTTCGGTCCGGACCTCGACTTCGCGCACCGCAGTGAGATATTGTTCCAGCCGTCCACGGTCACCCTGGCCAAGCTGTCCGCCGAGCGTGTTCGCTTCTTCAAGAATCGCATCCAGAATACTCCCACGACGTTTCAGTCCGCGGCGTTGTTTCGCGATGCCCTCTTTGGGATCTTCGAAGAGTTCACGAAACACGACGCCCGGATTCGACTGTGCCGGCAGTTGGATCCCGTCTGCGTTCCACGAGAGGCTGCCTCCCTGGTTGCTCAATTCCAACGATGAGAACCGTGTTTCCGGCGCCGTGATCTGAGCCATGAGCTGATCGACGGAGATCGTGTTCCGTTCTGACGGTCCGATCTTGCCGGCCGTCAGCCAGATGCTGCGGCAGTTGTGATGATTGCCGAGACCGTGCGGGTGATGCAGGCCGCTGATCGGAGTGATGATCTGGCGGTGTTTTTCCAGAGACTGCAGCGGCTGAGACAGCTTGTAATCGGCCCCGGCCTGCGTCATCTGGTAGGCAATCGTATTCACACCATTGGGCAGGTAGATGAACACGCTCCGTTTGGCCCGAGCAGAATTCTCGGCTGCGTGCAATGGCGTCATGCAATCCAGCAAGGGCAAAGCGAGCGAAACGCCGAGCCCTTTTAAGGCATGCCGGCGATTGATCAGCCAGTTCTGAGCGAGGAAGTTGGCCATGTTCGATTCCTGGTGAGGCGGGTGTGACAAAGGACCGCGGGCGGTTCCCATATTGTATCGGGTGATCCAACGTAGGTCGCTAGTCTGCGCTCCAATTGTCACATGAGACCGAGGAAGTCGAAAGTGGAATATCAGCCGGAACGCGCTCGTATCCGGTTCGCATTGGAATCGAGCGTGAAGTTACCCCGATCCGTGGGCTAGCGACCGGCGGCTGATTTTTACAGGGGCGAGAGATCCCGCTACTGGACCTCAACCGTCACTTTGTTGATCTTGCCAGTGAACTTGTTGTCGCCCTCTTTGTAAGCATCGGTGACGTTAGTCTCGCCGTCCATGCCGACGTCGGCACCTTCATCGGCCGAGAAGAAGTTCCATTGAGTACGATCGATTCTTCCTTCAGCGACCTTCTTACCATTGACGAGAATGATGCTCGTGCCCCCCTTGCCCAAGCCGCCGCCATCGTACTTGAACTCGTAGCGGATGGTGGCCTTCCCCGCAGGCAAGACTGCAGGGGCCGCGACTGTAGTGGCTTCCAGGCCGAGGAAGTTATACGTGTGGGTCGGCTTGCCCTCTTTGAGATACAGACTCCAGCCGCCGAAACGGCCGGCTTGAGAAATGATCACGCCATTGGCGCCCCCTTCTGGGATCTGCACCTCTGCCGTAACCGTATGGGAATGACTTTTGACGTTGATGAAGACGTTCTCAGTCAATCCCGTCATCCCTTCGAATAGTGTCAACGAGGTGCGGCCGGCCATCAAGTCGGGCCGACCGACCAGGCCAGCGACGGTCCGTTCGAGGAAGCGGTCGTCGAGTGGCAGGGCGTGATTCTTGATCGCTTCCTTGAGGAATAACTCTTGGAGGGCTTTCAGCTTGTCGGGATGCTTTGCAGCCACATCGTTCGCGGAACTGAAGTCCTCGTCGACGTGATAGAGCTCCCACTTGTCCTCGACGAACGTTGCCCGCGGCTTGTTCTCCCAGGCGGCGCGATGGATGGTGTGCGCGAGCCAGCCGTCTTGATAGATACCGCGGTTACCGAAAATCTCGAAGTATTGGGTCTTATGTCGATCCTTGGCCTGGGCATCGTCAAACGTGTAAACCATGCTCACCCCCTGGATGGGGACTTGTGGTGTTCCGTTGACCGACTTGGGTTCATGCAGACCGGCCGCTTCGAGGATCGTCGGTGCGATATCAATCACGTGATGCCATTGCGAACGCACCTCGCCCTTGGCCTTGATGCGCTGCGGCCAGTGGATGACCAGCGGGTTGCGAGTTCCGCCGTAACTTCCGGCAACCTGCTTCGTCCACGCGAATGGTGCGTCGCCGGCCACGGCCCAGCCGGCTGCGTAATGACCATAGGAATTCGGCCCGCCCAGGTCGTCGATATGCTTGAGGATCTCGGGAACAGATTCGGGGACACCATTGAAATAGGTCATCTCGTTCAACAGGCCATTCATCGTTCCTTCGGCGCTGGCCCCGTTGTCACCCACCATGTAGAAAATGAGCGTGTTGTCCAGGACGCCCAAATCTTCAATTGCCTGTACCAGCCGGCCGACTTCGTAATCGGCATACTCACCGTAGCCCGCGAAGACTTCCATCTGCCGTGCAAACAACCGGCGTTCATCGGCGGTCAGTTTGTCCCAATCTTTGATCGCTTCGGGTTTGGGGGCGAGTTTCGTGTCCTGGGGAACGACGCCGAGTTTCTTCTGTCGAGCCAGGGTTTCTTCACGCACCTTATCCCAGCCTTGATCGAATTTCCCCTTGTACTTGGCAATCCATTCTTTCGGAGCATGGTGCGGAGCATGCGTGGCCCCAGGAGCGAAATAGGTGAAGAACGGCTTGTGCGGTGTCAGCGTCTTCTGGGCGCTGGTCCATTTAATTGCCTGGTTGGCCAGATCTGTCATCAGATGATAATTCGGAGTCCGCGGGACTTCGATCCGGCTCATGTCTTCATAAATTGCTGGTGACCATTGATTGGCTTCGCCGCCGATGAATCCGTAGAACTTGTCGAAGCCCGAACGGGTCGGCCAGCGATCGGTGGGACCGGAGGGACTCACTTCCCAAGCGGCAGTTTCGTGCGATTTGCCGAACGCCGCCGTGCTGTAGCCATTGAGCCGCAGCATTTCTGCCAGAGGTGCCACGTTGTTCGGCCGCTGCCCCGTCTGGCCGGGGAACGCAGTTGCGGTTTCTGTAATCGAGCCCATGTTGTTCAAGTGATGATTGCGTCCGCTGAGAAGTGCGGCGCGCGTTGGCGAACACAGGGCGGTCGTGTGGAACTTGTTGTACTTCAACCCACCTTTCGCCAATCGCTCCAGAGTCGGCATGTGGATCGGTCCGCCAAATGCGCTCGACTGGCCAAAGCCCATATCGTCAAGCAACACGATGAGGACATTCGGCGCCCCTTCGGGCACTTTCACTTCAAAGCGCGGCGGCGCTTTGACCTTCCGCGCGTCGAGTTCGGTGATGAACTCGCGGGTGGGCTCGGGGATCGGCAAAACGGAACGATCCAATTTCTGAGGGACTGGCGTCTGCCCCTGGGCCGGACTTTCCGAGTTCCCAACCGTGACGAACCAGCCGGCACACAGCCCGAAAACGGCTAATACATAAGGACCGTAGGTCCGAACTTGCTTCTGAGACATGATGGTTCCTGCAGTGAAAGTCCCGTTAATTGAACGGATAGACTGGTGCGATCGCCTTTGAAATGAAATCGTTAGCGGTTAAGTCGAAAGACGGAATGTCATGCGGTGTGGCATTGATTCGATGATTTTTTGACGACCGAGAATTGGGTCGTCATCAGGATGACCTTATGTTAGCCATCAACCAGCACAACGAACAGCCTGCACTCGGATTGCGGTCTTAAGTGGTGATTAAGAATTTGTGTGGAGCCTGGACATCGTCCTGAAGGCTTGCCGAGAAGTCGAGTTCCGCTGGACAGACCCCGGTTTCGGGCTTACTCTTCAACAGTCCAGATATTGATCTCTCATCGACAAGTTTCCCGCAATTTCAGTCAGGCCAGCCGCCCACGACACACTTAATATGGCCCAGGAACGCGACATCCAATTGGGGAAGTATCAGCTCAAAGCCCGGTTGGGTAAGGGGGGCATGGGAGTAGTCTATCTGGCCACTGATTCCCGATTGAAGCGCGACGTCGCCGTGAAGATCCTGCCGCGGTCGCTGGCTTCGAACCCGGTCGCCGTGAAACGCTTTCTGCGGGAGGCCCGAGTCGCGGCCAGCATCAGTCACCCGAGCATCGTGACAATCCACGATGTCGATCAGATCAACGGTCAGTGCTTTCTCGTGATGGAACTGATGACTGGCGGGACGGCCCAGGATCTGCTGCAACGAGGTCCGCTGGACTGGAAAGAGGCCACCCGCATCATCGCCGACACGTGCCACGGTCTGGCGGCCATCCACGAAGCCGGGTTGATTCATCGAGATATCAAACCGTCGAACATCATGCTGGCCCCGAAAGGCGTGGTTAAACTGGCCGATTTTGGACTGGCCAAACTGACCGACTCGACGACCGACAGCAAGCCATTGACGGTCTCGAATACGATCCTCGGCACGCCACAGTTCATGAGTCCCGAGCAATGCCAGGGGGATGAACTTGATTCGCGTTGCGACCTGTATTCGCTGGGGGCGACCTATTTCGCCTTGCTCACGGGAGCGGCCCCGTTCCCCGATCCGCAACCCCTGCAATGCATGTTCGCGCACTGCTCGACCCCCGTGCCCGATCCGCGAAAGCAGCGGTCGGAGATCCCCGCGGAGTGTGTCGACATCATCATGAAGGCGATGGCGAAGAAGCGCGCGGATCGCTTCGAGTCAGCCCGTGAGATGCTGGCTGCCTTGCGAGCGTGTTTGAACCCTGGTCAAGCAGTCTCGACGGATGGTGGCGTTAAAGCCAGCGGAACGCCGACCCTCAGTCCGGGTGACTCGATGTCGTTTGGCGCATCGTCCGCCGAGCCGTGGGCGACGACATCTCCGTTGGTAAATCCTGGTCAGACGACCGTCATCATGAAGACGGAGGGGGCCGACGCAGCTGCCAGGAAGCGAATGATACTGGCGATCTCCGGCGGCTGTTTGGCCTTATTGATTGGCCTGCTGCTGTGGAGTGGGGTTGGACGTACAAATTCCGGTCAGGCTGAAACTGGGCCGTCGAAACTGGGAAACGTGGGACCAGGCAATTCCTCGCCGCGACCGAATAGACCGATTCATAATCCCGTCAAGCAGAGCCTTCGTCTGGAACTCGCGGCCGACTTTCCCGCGATGTCGACTCAAGTATCTGGCGTGGCGTTCGCGGACGATGCCAAGTCGTTTTTCTCGGGGACGATGGAGGGGACCGTCCAACAATGGAATATTGCGTCGCGGCAGCCCATGCGCAGCTTCGCCGGGGTCAAGCAGGGAATACGTGCGATTGCTGCACGCCACAACTGGTTGGTTGCCGGCGGCGAGGCTAAGACAGTCTGGTTGTGGAATACGGGGTCTGACCAACCACGGGCCACGTTGACCAACTTCGAAGGAGAGATCAGTTCATTGGCGATCAGTCCCGACGGGAAAAAATTGGCCGTAGGGACCTATTCCGAACTCAAACTCTACCAACTGAACGACACCGGGCCGAAGTTGATCGAAGTCCTCGGGAAGTCCACGAATTCGACGGTCATTTGTTATATGGTTATGTCCGTCGCGTTTTCCTCCGACAGCCAATGGATTGCAGCGACAAGTTGGACCGATAAAGCGGTCGCTGTGTGGAATGCGGAAACAGGCGCCTTGCGCGACGTCAAACGTCACCAGGCAGACGAGCCGGAAGGGATCTCCTTTATTCCCGACGAGGATCGAGTTGTGTTTGCGACTCAACACAAGGGACTTTACGTTTGGGACTTGAGTCAGGCCACGATCCAGCCCGTGGAGGCCGGTCCACCTGCAAATCGCAAACCTCGCGTTGTCCGAACCTTATCGGTCTTGCCTGATGGACAGACCATTGCGGCCGTAGGCGAATGGGGGGGCTTGATCTCGCTCTACGACTTGCACCAGAAAACGGTACCGGTGGAAAACTCGCAAGCGACAGGAACGAGTTCGTATGGCTTGGACATTTCCGTCGATGGCACGCTGTTGCTGCTGAGTGGCGGAGACAAGGATCACCGCAAGGGGTTCATTCAACTTTGGAAAGTCGTCCGCGAGTCCTCCGAATGACGTACGACACTCCCAAATCTGTGCTGGAGCAGATCTCCACGTGCTGGCCGATGATTAACAATCCGGTGCAGTTCGTGATGCGCTATGCGCGGGCGATTCGTAAGTATGTCGGTGCGGTCGTGCGGGACTCGGAACATGCCGAAGAGGTGGCTCAGGACTTTCTCGTTCAAGTTTTCAGCCAGGGATTCTGTCCCCAAAACGTCTCTCGCGGCAGGTTTCGAGACTATCTGAAATCGGCAGTGCGCTATGTCGCAATCAGCCATCTTAGAAAACGCCGTGACAGCACCGTTACCGAAGAAATGCTGGCGTCGTTGATTCAGCCCGATTCCGAAGCCGATCGTGCCTGGTCCGCCGAGTGGCGCAGTTGCCTGCTGGAGCGCGTCTGGCAGCTTCTTGAACTCTATCAGCGAGAGAGCTCGGGCAACCTCTATTATTCAGTGTTGAGCCAGTACGCGGCCGATCCCGATTCCGATTCAGAAACGCACGCCGCCCGTCTCGGCAAAAAGATCGGCCACAGCGTTCGAGCCGACACGTTCCGCCAATACCTCAGCCGCGCCCGGCGCCACTTCGCCAAGCTGATCGTCGAAGAAGTTCGCCGCACGCTGCAGGATCCGACCCGCGAAGACATCGAGCAGGAACTCATCGACCTGGAACTGATGTCGCAAGTGCGAGGCTACTTGTAACCGGTCTCAAAATGTGGCCTCTCCGGAGTGATTCCGCTACACCCATCTTGGAAACGCTCTAACGCCCCGCAGACGATTTCAAAAATCTTCCCATTTTGTCTGTCACAAACCGCGGAACTCCTCGACTAGGTGAGCAGAGAGGCCAATCCTGGGCCTCGCCGACAACCTCGATGGAGTTCGCAACATGTTGCGCAAGAAGAGTTTATTGCAGTGGTTTGGTCTCAGTAAGAATCAAGACCAGCGTCGCCAGCCCGTCCGAAAGTGCGTCGCGGAAGCCGAGACGCTCGAGCCGCGGCGGATGCTGTCAGCGGAATACTACGTTGCCAATGGCGGTGATGACTGGGCCGCGGGCAACGTTGACCAACCCTTTCAAACCATCCGCCGGGCCCTGGATGCCGCTCAGCCGGGTGACACGATTACGTTGCGGAACGGCGTCTATGAAGGGGGGATCAATATCGACGTCGACAACCTGACGATTCGTTCGATGCCGGGCGAATGGGCGGTGGTCGAGGCCCCGTTGACGGAGCAGACTGATGGTCACAGCAACTCGGTCTTCCGCTATGGCTACGACATCGATGGCGGCCGGTTGGAGAATCTCGAAATCACCGGTGGATATTGGTATGGCGTGATGATGTGGGACTGGTGGGATGAGAATTGGGATGCCGGATCGACACACGTAGGTGCCAGCAACATCACCATTGAAGGGTGCAAGATTCACGACACGGGAGTGGATGCCGTCAAGCTGACTCCCGGAGCGAACGACATCAGCATTCTGAACAATGAGATCTATAACACGGGGCGTCGTTCGAACACGAGTTCGGATGGTATCGACAACAACAATGGCGACCGGATGATTGCACGCGGAAACTACATCCATGACATCGACGGAGTGGGAATCCTGACGGCCGGCGGTGCCGAAGACGCACTGATCGAGCAGAACCTGGTCATCGACACCCGAGGCGCCGGAATCAATGTTGGCTTCTATTCCGAACTGGAATGGATGGAGCCAGGGACAAACCCGGAGCTCTATCTGAGCATTGATAACATTGCTCGCAACAACATCGTGGTCAATGCCGGTCATGCGGGCATTGGAGTCTACGGGTCGCGTAATCCCCAGATCTACAACAATACGATCGTGAACGCGGCCGACGATGCGCAAGCGCCCATTCAGTTTGGCTTTGATGACATCTGGGTGAGCGACGTCCTGCCTTATGTTCATGTCGACAGCCTGAATCCGGTCGTAGTGAACAACATCATTACCACCGATCCCAGCAACGACACGCGGATGATCGACATTCGCCAGGGGAGCATCGATCCGGCGGGACCGTTGACCCTCGATCACAATCTGTACCAGGGAAGCAGCACTCGCGGAATTCTATTCATCGATCGCAATCTGACGGGCGATGGAACTCCCGAGCAAACCCTGTCACAGTGGCAGGCGAATTACGGCTACGACACGCATAGCATCCTGGGGAATCCTCAGTTGGGTGCGGACTGGCATTTGCTGCCGAGCAGCCCCGCAATCGGCAAGGCCATCAGTTTGGCCGGTTTGACAACCGATTTTGACGGTAATGTGCGGAACGACGGAGCACCGGATCTCGGGGCCGATGAATTCAATGCCGGGCTCAATCTGGCGACTCCACCGGCGGCATTCGGCGCACCTTCGATTGAAATTGCCAACCGAGGGTATCACGACTACGAATCGAACTCGATTGTCGTGAAGGTTGTCCGTCACGGTTCCACGAGTGATACCGTCACTGTTCACTACGCGACACTCGACGGGAGTGCTGTCGGGAGATATCCACAGGATGCCAATCCGGGCGATTTCGATCATGTTGCAGGTATACTCGATTTTGCTCCGGGCGAGACGGAAAAATATGTCACAGTCAGCCTAACCGGAGATGACCTGGCGGAAGGGGACGAGCACTTCTTATTCACGCTCAGCAATCCCGTGACTGACGGTGTGGCGCCTGTGCGACTCGGGCATCAGTCTTCGGCGTCGATGACGATCGACGACGAAGATACACCAATTACACTGAGCTACGCCACGAAGTGGGTCAGCAACGACGGCAGCGACGTGAACGGGGATGGATCGGAAGCTCACCCCTGGAAATCACTGCAATTTGCCGCGAATAGCGTTGGTCCGGGTGACTATGTGATCGTCAAACCCGGCAACTATTGGGGCATGAATATGACCACCGACGGGAAGCCCGACGCGCGGATTACGTTCCATGCCATGCCGGGTGTCGTCATCGACGAGCCGAATCCGGAGAATCACCAGGACGGTATCAATCTGGAAGGGGCCGACTATGTGACCATTGAAGGTTTTTCAGTGGCCAATATGCCGCGGGCTGGTTTGCGTTCGGTCAACAACGACGGCGCGATCTTCCGGGATAATACCTCGGACCATAACAAGATGTGGGGCATTCTGACCGGTTGGGCAGAGAACATTATCGTCGAGAATAATGTGGTGTCTCGCTCGCAGGTGGAGCATGGTATTTACATTAGTAACTCGGCCGACGGCGCGATCATTCGCAATAATATCGTGTGGGGAAACCACGATAGCGGCATTCAGTTCAACGCAGATCGGTATCTGCCTGGCGACGGCGTACACTCCAATAACCTAGTTGAGGGAAATGTCATCTATGACAACGGTTCCGGTGGCGGTGCGGCTCTGAATTTCGATGGCTTCCAGGACAGCATCGTTCGTAACAATCTGCTCTACAATAATCATTCGACCGGAATCGTGTTGTATGTCGGATATGCGGCGGACTCGTCGACCAACAATCTCATTGAAAACAATACCGTGGTGATGGCCGCAGATGCCCGCTGGGCACTGTTAATGACCGACGGGAGTTCGGGTAACACCATCGTCAATAATATCCTGCTCAATCTCAATCCAACACGCGGCAGCATGACGGTTGAGGCCAACAGCCTGCCTGCCCTGTCCGATAACAACATAGTCGAGAATCTGTTCCAGACCGACGGAGCAAATGGTTCGTTCGCTCAATGGCAGAGTTTCTCGGGGGGGCAAGATGCTCACTCGGTCGTCTATTCGCAGGCGGATATCTCGGCCGCACTCGACGCCCTGTTCGTGAATGCGGCGGCGGGCGATTTCCACCTGAAGATCAACAGTCCGGCCATCAATGCTGGACATGGCTTGTTGGTGCCGGCAGTGGATATCTATCACCACGAACGGCCGAGTGGTCTGGGTGTCGATATTGGTGCATTTGAAGCGGGAGATTTCCAGCCTGAAGTGCACTTCGAATCGGACAACGTCATCGGTTACGAGTTCATCGGCATGGCGGAAATCGCGGTGACTCGGACGGGGAGTACTGAGGGGAGTCTCGCGGTTGAGGTGACCTATTCCAATGGCACTGCTGGCAATGACGACTACCAGGCGACTCGCGGCTACTTGATCTTCAAGTCGGGGCAAACTCGGGCCACGTTCCGGGCATTCGTTAATGACGATGCGGAAATCGAATCCAATGAAACTGTCCATTTCCAACTGCGAATCGTCGGTGATCCCGTAGTCCTGGGCCTGGGGAATCAAGTTGGAGATCCGACGGGGCTCATTCCCATCAACGACGGCAGCGAACCGGCGGGGATCACGTACACCGATTCCGCGACCATGCACATCATCAGCGATGACGCCTGGAAACCGGGGACCTTCCAGTTTGATTCGAGCAACGTGACGTTTAATGAGGCTGCCGGAACTGCCACGATCACGGTGTATCGTGTCGGTGGCAGCAATGGAACGGCCAATGTGAATTATGCGACTGATGTCTTCACACCTCCGAAGCAGGCCACGTGGATCAAACGGCACACGGACTTGCTGTATCCGACGGATCACGATACTCCTGCCACGGCAGGCAGCGACTATGTCTCGCAACTTGGTACATTAAGTTTCGCGGACGGTGACGTTTCTAAGACGATCACCATTCCAATCATCAACGACGATTGGTACGAGCAAGGTGAGGCCTTCGTCGTTCGTCTGAGTGACCCCACCAGCGGGGCCACACTCGGAGCACAATCGCAGCTCAAGGTTCGCATCGAGAGCGACGATGTGAAGCAGGCCGGCACGTTTGTGTTTGCCGCGCCAACATACTCGGTCGTGGAGGGCACGCCGTCCGTAACTGTCACGGTGAATCGCATCAATGGTAGCAATGTCGAAGCCAGCGTCAGGCTGTATGACACTGGTGCGGGGAATGGCTCGACGACAGCCTCGGCCTGGGCGGGAGCCGACTATAGCTGGTTGCCGTCGATGCTGACATTTGCCCCCGGCGAGGTGTCGAAGACGATCACGATTCCCATCACTGATGATACGAGCACGGAATTGGACGAGGTGTTCTCGATCCAGCTCTATAGTCCATCCAACGATGCGACAGTGGGAGCCCAGGCGAAGACGTTTGTCACGATCCAGGACAATGAATCCACGTTCTACTTCAAGGCGGCCGATAACGGGTACTCCTTCAGTGCGTTGGAGGGGACTGGAAAACTACCAGTGACAGTCGTCCGTCAGGGAGCGACCACCACGACAGCCTCGGTACAGATCAGTACGAGCGACTGGGGTTCGGCAATTCCGAACGTCGATTTCGTGCCCGTAAACATCAACTTGGTGTTTGCCCCCGGTGAGACGACCAAGACGATCGACGTGCCGATTATTAATGACTCGATCATGGAAGCCAAAGAGTCATTCCCCGTCAACATGTCGAATGTCGTAGGAGCGACTCAGGGAAGTTGGAGCTGGTCGTCTTACATTGTCGACGACGATGTGGCGGCCAGTCCTGGAAAGTTGCAACTGTCGGCTGCGGCCTATTCCGTGAGCGAAGATGGTGTTTCGCTGAACGTCACCGTGAATCGCGTGGGAGGGAGCGACGGTACTGTGAGTGTTCAGTACCGCACGCTCGACGGTGCGACAGGTATTGCCTCCAGTCAAACGGCGTGGGCCGGTGCCGACTACACCAGCACCAGCGGGACCGTCACGTTTGCCCCGGGCGAGACCAGCAAAGTGATCAGCATTCCAATTAAGAACGACACGAGTGTCGAATTGAGCGAGCATTTCTCTGTTGAACTCCGCAATCCCGCCGGTGGGGCCGCTCTGGGGGCCGTTACGAAAGCGGTCGTAACGATTCTGGAAGATGACAGTTCGATCGAGTTTGGCCAGTCGAATTATACGGTCAACGAAAGTGCGGGGTATCTCACCATTACGATCATCCGTAAGGGGAATGTCTCCGCCGCGGCCAGTATCGATTTGAAAATTTCCAGCGGAGCTGCCACAGCCGGCCAGGATTTCATCAAACCCGCGAGTCCAACGGTGAATTTCGCCGCCGGCGAGTCAGTGCAGACAATCCAGCTGAAGATTATCGACGATGCGTTTAAAGAGGCCGACGAGTATTTCTACCTCTCCTTGACCAACGTGAAGGGCTCGACCCTGGGCAGTTCGCTGTGGGGAAATGTCACGATTAAAGACAATGACTGACGTTTAAAGCCAGGGATGTGAGTCAGCAGAGAGAATTGCTGCATCAGCCGAAGCTAGCCAAGATTTGCGCTGCGAAGCTATAGTGGCCGGATGCCTGCCGAGTGTCGTGCTCAATGCACGGACGGCGGGCATCCGGCTGATCGCATTGGTGCGGCAACTTTCAGCATGTGGCATCGGGAATCGTCAACTCGGAGTACAGCGCTATGTCTCAATTGGTCAGCGGTTCGACTCGCTTCATCGTACTCTTGATGGTGATCGTGACTTGTGGCTCCGAGTGCCGAGCGGAAAAAGTGAGTGGCAAGGTCGTCGATGCACGCACTGGGGAAATACTGCCCTGCCGCATGTACGTGCAATCGGCGGACGGCACGTGGTTGTTTGCCAAGTCCTCCAGCGAAGGCGGCTCGGCGATCAAGTACTCGGTTGAGCGAAGTGCTAAGAGTGTGGAAAAGCATGTCACGCTGTCGGCCGATCCGTTTGAAGTGGAAGTCCCCGCAGGCAAGGTGACGATCACGGTGGAACGAGGTAAGGAATATCAGCCGCTCACGAAGGAAATCACCGTTAGTGCGGAGGGCATTGAACTGGAATTGTCGCTCTCTCGCTGGATCGATATGCCTGCCCGGGCCTGGTACTCGGGCGACACACACGTGCATCGCAAGCTTGATGAGATGCCCAATGTGATGCTGGCCGAGGACCTGCATGTGACGCTGCCGCTGACCTATTGGGTCAGAGAGGCCTACCAGCCGGCGGCTCGCGGCAAGCTGGCTGGCGACGTGCGGCCGGAACTGATTCAGGTTGCTCCGAATCGTGTGATCTGGCCCGTTAATACTGAGTACGAACTGTTCAACCTGCGTGGCAAACCGCATACGCAAGGTGCGGTGTTCGTCATTAATCAGCGTCGTGGCCTGGAATTGGCCACGCCGCCAGTGCTTCCGGTGGCTCAAGAGGCTCACGGAAGCGGTGCCTTGTTGGACCTCGACAAGCACTCGTGGAATTGGTCCCCGATGATTGTGCCGATCATGAAAGTGGATCTGTTCGAGTTGGCGAATAATCATGTCTGGCGCACCGAATTTGCCTTCAAGAACTGGACGCTCGATCTGCTGCCCAAGAGCTGGGAGATCGAAACGGATGCCGGCGGCTATACTGAATGGGGGTGGATTGATTGGGGCTTCAAGAATTACTACGCGTTCCTGAACTGTGGTTTTCGCATGCGACCGACCGGCGGCACGGCGGGCGGTGTGCATCCCGTGCCGGTGGGCTTCGGCCGCGTCTACGTACAGGTTGCGGGAGAGTTCAGCTACGACAAATGGATTAAGGGCCTCGATGCCGGTCACAGCTTTGTGACGACTGGCCCGATGCTGATTGTGCAGTTCAACGGGCAAAGTGCCGGCACGGTATTTAAAGACACGAAAGAAGTCGCCATCACGGGAACGGCCGAGAGTCGAGTCCCTCTCGACCGTATCGAGGTCATCGTTAACGGCGACATTGTCCGCACCATCAAGCCGGCCAACACACCCACCCCAACGGGTGGCTTCAGCAGTACACTGTCCGAATCATTGCCGCTGGAGCATTCGTCGTGGGTCGCCGTCCGCTGTTTTGATCAGCCGCTAGGAAAGCGATTTCGTTACGCTCATTCCGCCCCCGCCCATTTCGAAATCGACGGCCCGGTGCGGCCCAGGCGTCGTGAAGTTTCCCATTTCATCGAACGAATCACTCACGAGATCAGCCGCAATAAGGGCGTGCTGGCCGCAGGGGAACTCGCCGAATATGAGCAAGCATTGGAGATCTACAAGAAGCTGGAGGCAACGGCGCGCGATTGAGATCCTAGCGTATGTCTGAATTGTTCGGACAGAACACGGGATAAGACCTGACAATCACGTCATAGTGATTCTGGCCGCTTGGGGACACCTCTGACGACGGCGCGACTACTTCAATTCACGCAGCCAGAGATCCTTTACTTCGAGGTGCGTGTGTTTATTCCCATGGCACAGTTGAAATGCCAGGGAGCCGCGATCGATTCCACGAGGATGGACGACGTCGATGGTTTTGACGCCGTTCAACCAGGCCTCAATGTGGTGACCACGAGCAATCACGTAGTAATGATTCCAGTCGTCGACTCTGACGAGCTTGTCCGCCAGTTCCTTGGGATAGGCGGCAACCATCTGGTCGCGACGTTCGTCCCAGAGACATCCCCAATAGCCTGGCCCCATGTCGACCTGATAGCCAGGAACGTTATCCGTGTCGGTCGGCTTGGTGCGAATGCAGACTCCTGAATTGGCTCCTTCGCCCGTCATCTTCACCGTGGCATGCAGTTCGAAGTCGCCGTATTCCTGTTCGGAGTAGATGTATTCGTGCTTTGCTCCACCGGCATAATCACCCACTAGAACTCCGTCTTTCAGCTTCCAAAAGTCGGCACTCTGCTTCCAGCCTGCGAGATCATTTCCCGCCAGCAAATGTGACCAACCCTCGCCCGCGGGCTTGGTGTCAGTCAGTTTTCCTGATTCGGGAAGCACACGTGGGATCTCGCGGAGAAACACATTGCGCCAGCGGATCTCACCACCGTGCGTTTGGAGTTGGATTGGTCCCACGGGCAGCAGCGGTTTGTCTTTGGCGAAATAGTTATAAAGCGGGGCATTATCGACGACCAGCTTGTCGTTCAGTGTCACCGACACCTTGTCGCCGACCATGGTGATGCGGAACGAATTCCATTCGCCAAACGCTTTGTCCGCGAGAACCGAGGGAAGTTGTCCCGGGCTGCCCTTGGGATTGTTGAACAGGCCGCCGGAACCCTTGTCCGCATTGCGGTCCCACTTGCCTCCTTCTTTGGTGTAGTCCCAGATTTGAACTTGTGGAATGCCTCGCAGGTAAATTCCCGAATCGGCCTTGGCGACCGTCTTATATTCGAGCCGCAACTCGAAATCGCCGTAGTCCTTCACGGTCGTCAAATACAGACCGTTGCCGTCGTTGATGAGCTCTCCGTTTTCGACGCGCCAGTGCTTATGAATGTCCTCGACCGTGGCCTTATCTTTCTCGCCTCGTTCTTTGGGAGCCAGCGCCAGTCGTTTCAAGGGATCTTCAGTGGTGCCCCCGCGCCAGCCGGCGAGATCTTTGCCGTTGAACAATGCCACAAATCCCTTCGGTGGCGCGCCGGGAGCCTCGTCAGCTTGAGCCACGAGCGGGGCTGCCAGCAGCCAGAGTCCCAGGAGTCCGCAGGTGATGAGTGAATTGTGCATAGGGTATTCCTGTGTGAGTAGTCAGCGTTGATCCCAGTTGCAGAGTACGAGCCAGCGCGTCATCGTGGTTTCCGGATTGTAGCGTTTCGCACTGTGATTGACACAGTCTCCCGGTGTGGGTGTAAGGGATTGGGGGCCGACGTTGATGCCTCTCCTTTCACCGAACCAAATTCTCAAGTCGTTTGATTTGAGAGGGCAAACGATTCACAATTGCCGTGAGCGCTCACCAAACCTCAAAGAGAAGGTCTCATGAAATACTTCTGTCAATTGGCTGCGGCGTCGTTGATTTCTTGGTCAAGCATTGCGTTTGCTGCGGATCCCGGCGCGAAACCGGCTCCGCCCAAACTCATCGGACATTGGAAGCTGGTGGGGGATGCCCTCGATTCATCAGGCAATGGGTTGCACGCCGAGAATCACGGCGTGATTTTTGAAGATGATAAGTCGGGTCCCCTCCCCGGTAATGCAAAGTTTGGCGGGAGTGGACAGTCCTTGTCAGTGCCGCACTCTGAGTTGCTCAACTTGGGAACGGATGATTTCACGATTAGCCTGTGGATTCACACCGACCGGATTCTCAATGACGATATTGGGGACTTGATCAGCAAATATGATCCGAAAACGCGGACCGGATTTCAGCTTGGAGTACGTAACAATACCGGCGTCACGAGCAGTTCGCCGAACGAGCGGCAGTTGGAGTTTGGCGTCGACAATGGCAGCGAACCGCAATGGGCAGACATGGGCCGGCCGGGTGGAGAGCAGTCGGTCTTGCCGTTCTCACTGGCTGCAATGGGAGAGCGGTTGTTTGCCGGAACGTGTGAGCCGGGACTCGGCAAGAAGGGCGACGTCTATTTCTACAACCAGTCGAAAGACGGCAGCAAATGGGATCCCATCGCCATCCCTCACCTGGCGAATTCCGTTTCATCCCTGGTGGTGTTTGACGGACAGCTTTATGCCGGCACCGCTAAGTACCGACTGGGAGGCTCGGCCCTCGTGGAATCGGAAAATCCCAATTTGGGCGGTCAGGTCTTTCGGCTGAAGCGAGACCAATCAGGCTGGGTTTCCTGTGGGCGGTTGCCGAACACCGAAGGGATCGGCGGCATGACGGTTTATAAGGGCAAACTTTATGCCTCGTCGTTATACAAACCGGCTGGCTTCTTCCGTTACGACGGCGCTGAGAAATGGACCTCATTGCCTACACCGAATGATAAGAGAACGGAGTCGCTAGGTGTTTATAACGGATACTTGTGGGCGACTGGCTACGACCAGGGAAACATCTATCGGTTTGATGGTGACACCTGGACCGACATGGGCCGCCTGGGAGATAATACTCAAACCTATTCCTTCGCCATCCACGAAGGTCGCTTGTGTGTCGGGACGTGGCCCAGTGGCAAGGTCTTTCGTCTTGCCGACAAGGACCAATGGGAAGACATGGGGCGGCTCGGGGAAGAGCTGGAAGTCATGGGCATGCTGGTCCATAACGGCAAGCTCTACGCCGGGACGCTGCCGCTCGCCGAGGTCTATCGCTATGACGGGGGGCAAAATTGGACCCGCATCAAACAGCTTGATACGACGGAAAACGTCAAGTATCGCCGCGTCTGGACGATGTCCCAGTACGCGGGATCGCTAGTCTGTGGCGTGTTGCCCTCCGGGCATGTGCATGCGATGGGAACCGGACTATGCACGACCTACGGGTTCCCGCTCGCTGCGGGTTGGCACCAGATCACAGCGATTAAACAGGGGGCGACGGTGCGGATGTCTGTTGACGGACAGCCCATCGCGTCCTATTCCGGAAAGCCCGGTGCCGAATTCAATCTTTCGAACCAACAAGTATTGCGAATTGGCGCCGGTGCAGGTGATACGTTTCATGGCCGCATGAGCGACGTCAGGATCTATCGCGGCGCCTTATCACAAGCCGAGATCTCCCGCATGTCCGGGGAACGCAAAGCGAGACTCCCCGCGATCCAGATCATCGGCCATCGCGGAGCCAGTGCGCACTATCCAGAGAATA
Source organism: Planctomycetaceae bacterium (assembly GCA_021732415.1). Classification (GTDB taxonomy): domain Bacteria; phylum Planctomycetota; class Planctomycetia; order Planctomycetales; family Planctomycetaceae; genus JAKFVC01. The sequence continues at coordinate 73,643 of JAKFVC010000072.1, read as the reverse complement.
CGCTCATCGGTTTCGATGCAGCCCGGAACGCTGGGGCGACTTGTTTCGAAATCGATGTTCGAAGGACGAAAGACGGCATCCTGGTGCCGTTCCATGACGCGACGGTAGACCGCACCTCAAACGGGAAGGGTGTCATTAACGAGATGCTCTATGACGATCTGCTAAAGCTCGATCTGGGAACTTGGAAGGACCACAGATTTAGTGAGGAGCGAGTCTCCACGTTGAGCCAGTTGCTGTCGCACTTCAAGCCCAAGACCAGTCCTGTCCAGGACCCCTCATCCAAGATGTGCGATATTCTCTTGGATATTAAAGAGGAAGGTAATGAGTTCGCCCAGCAAGTGGCGAAGACAGTCATTGAAAGTGGTGATTCCGCTCAAATCATCGTTGGTGTTCGCACCGTCGAACAAGCCAAACTCTTTCGCAAGCTGTTGCCCCAGAGCCGGCAGTTGGGGCTGATCGCGACTCCCCAGGAAATTGAAGCCTTCTCCGCAGCAGGAGTCGAAACGATCCGCCTCTGGCCGAAGTGGTTGACCGATGAAACGCTGGTTCCTCGAGTTCGAAAAGCAGGAGCAAAACTCCACCTCAATGGCACAACGGGGCTGCCTGACGACATCATCCCGTTGATGAAATACCATCCCGACTCGCTGTCGACAGATGATCCCGGACAACTGGTCGAGACATTACTCGGATTGTGACTTAAAACCTCGCCGATTATGGGTTGTTATTCCAAGTTTTGAAAGTTGGGTGATCCTCTTCAAGTTCGCGCTGGCGAGCGGCGATACGACCTGCTTCTCCTAGCGCCAGGGTTAAGGTTTCTCCGCGAATCTGGATCGATCCAGAAGTCCCTTCGAATGAGATATCATTGTCCTTGTATGAGAAGGCGCTAGTATTCAGAAACACATAATCAGTCCCTACTTTGCTGTGGATACGAAGGACCTTACCATCCGCCAGAGATGTGACGTCCGGAGTTTCTTCCGTCTTCAAACGCGGAAAGATGACCGCGGTAATTCGATCGCCGGATGGGATTTCTGCAATCAGACCTGTTTGGGTGGTGATATTGCCGCCGTCGGTACTCCGGTCGGGGCGCATCGCCAAACAGTTGCGAGATTTTTCCTCGGTGCGGAGGGGGATCTGCTGCGGCGATGTGAACAGGATGTCAAGATCGATGTCGTCCCGTCCTTGGATGACTGCGGCTTGTGGTTTCGTCGTGACTTGAGCCGCGGTCAACCACAGTTGCCACTTCATGGGGGCGGGTTGGCTGAGCGTATCACTGATGACGAAGTAATTGTGTCCCAGCGGATCGGGATCTTTTACGAATGCGATGTGTCGCGTCCAGGTGTCGCGGACACCCCGCAGAATGTCCAAACGCTCGGTGGTGGCGAAGTCCTCCACGCGCATGTTCCCGTTACGAGCCACGGGTGAGATCAACATGTTGTGATCTTCGCTGGATGGGTTGCCCGTATAGCCAAAGTCATTGGCCAACAATGATCCCTTGCCCCAGAGGGTGATGCTACCGGAGTCATCGTCGTAGTGGTCGTGATTGCGACCGGCGATCAGCGAGAGCTGCGTTTCGTGCTTGGATGGAAAGCCACTACGCAGGATCACTCCCGTTTCGGGAAAGAGCTCGCTGGTCCACTGGGGAGCCACCGCTGGCAGATTCGGATCCAGATAGAGGGTGCGAAAGCCGCCGAGGGTCGGGAAGAAACCACCGATTCCCGGTGATGTCGGTGCTCCCGATTGCTGATGCATCCACTGCATATGGGCCGAAAACTGCGGGTCTTTGTCTCGCCAGATCACAGCCATGTGACCATAGATACTGGATGTTTCGCGCTGAAATGTATTGCCAATGGGGAGATGATGCCTCCAGCCGTTTAGCCGGATATCCGGCGGGCTGGAGATCTTGGCCAGCCAGTTGGCGACGAGCTTCATTTTCGGGTCGTATAAGACGTCATCCTCTCCCGCAGCATGAGCCGCCAGGAAGCAACCGAGCAACGTATCGTACGCGACCAGTGCGTAATGCGGAGCTTCCAGCCAGCCGCCGTTCTCGTCGGACCATTGGTTGAGTTCGCGTTTGAGTTCGTTCATGCCTCCGTTGATCCAGCCGGCTGCCTTGGGGTGTGATGGGATCGCGCCCGCCAGTCTGACTTGGAATGCGGAAACCGTGGAAGTCATGTTGGGATTCGCGCTATATCCGCGGGCTGGCGAATAGAAATCGGGCCGAGTCACCGTGTCTGCCAGAAATGCCAACTGAGATTTCAGCCGCCGCGCTTGTTCTGGTAACAAATTGCCCCGGCCGAGCATCAGGGCCGCGAGATTGACGGACGGCAGCAAGTCGTTGGCACGGCGATGGGGTTCGACTCCCAATGTTGGGCCGTTGTCTTGTCGGTAGAAATTGTCGACTTCGATCTGGATCAGTCTCACCGCTTCTCCGCCGAGATGCCTTCCCAATTCCGCGTCATTCGTCGCCAGGTAGGAGGCGATGGTCTCGTCCATGTCATAAGTCACAACCGGACTATGGCGAAATTTGTCGAGCAACTCGGGATCGGGTTTCAACCTTCTCTGCAGGGCCTGGAGATCGGCCTCGCTGATGAGTGGACGGGCAAGGTCTCCGGGCTTCTGGTTCCAAGGCTGGGTGGCATCCTTGACGCGGTCCAGAGGAAAATCGCCATGTTTAATGAGGTACTTTTGCGGCAAGGTCGCGAACTTGGAGATGCCGGGACCGCGACCTCCTGCTGGCGGCGGCGGCAGTTCGAGGCCGGCCTCTTGATCCAGAGTGGTGATCATCCACTTGCGCTGGCCGCCGCGTAACGGAAATGTCGCCCAGAGATCTTTGTCTTCGTGGGTCAAGAAGATCTGTGCCGCAGACCGTTTCTCCGGTGGCTGGGAGGGATCAATCCACAAGCCGGGTTCCAGTGCTCCGACGGCCAAGAGATTGCTTCCATTGGACGAGTACAATCCGAACCAATTACCTTGGCGGTCGCGTTCCCACCAATGCAGCCACGGTTCGAGAACGAACACCGGCTGCTTGTCCTGAGGGTCGATCTCCCACGTCGCATTTCTGCCGACAACGTCATTGCCGGCGCGATAAAATAGGCGGTCGGGGCGATAGTCCGTTCCCAGGTCGAGCCGGAATGCCGAGTCGTCGCCTGTCGCGAACTTCTCGTCGATGACAACTACCGGTTCGCTGGCATAGACGCGAAATCGAATTTCCCAAGAGCGATCCTGGCCGAACTTCACCCGGCAAACTGCTTCAGCGTAGACAGGGCCGTGGGCGGTGACTTCGACCGAATAGGCGGTAATGGGCTCCGACGTTCGCAAGCGGGAATCGCCAATCCAACCGCCGGATGCCAGGCGGATGGCCGCAAGCGGTCCCTCGTCGCCTTTCAACTTTCGGCGCAATGAGATGCCTGTCGCGGTATTGAACAGGTCAATATGGTCGGCACGCTGGTCAATCTTGAGGTCCGTTTCCAATGGATCTGCACCAGCATCAGAAAAGTGGTAGCGGCGTTCCTCGAACGTGTTGAGGCTGGCCGCGAATGCGATCCGGTTCCTGGTGCCATCTGTAAAAACTTGATAGGGAACCGGAATATTTCCCGGCCCGATTAGAGCGTGCCTGGCTTGTGCGTGTGCGGCTTGAGCAGGCGACAGGTCGAATCGAATACACTCGTTACGCCACACCTGACCGAGCGATTCGTGCAGGACGAATTCTGCAGTTTGATTCTCATCAGCCGACAGATTCTTGAGAGAAGCCGAGGCGCCGATCAGTGCGATGCACGCGATTCTGAAGATCTTCCGGAAGTGAAACATATTGCGTACTCCGCTTGGTGCGTCAATCGAGAGATTCATTGAACACCGGACCAGCAGGATCGTTTCGAGGGAAAATTCGACATCCGGGGCGGCCTTCCTACGGAATTGACTCTCATCGAGCCTATTCGGGAATTATGGAAGTTCTCCGCCTGTATAGGCCTTTTTGATATGTCGTATTGTTGATGGAATGCTATAATCGGAGGGCTTTCGATACAGTCGCAAACTCCGCGGGGAATGGGAAACGTTCAATTTCCAGATTTCGCGGGGCCGATGTTGTATTGAGTGCTGATCCATTTCTGATTCATTCCCAAGGAATGCCCAATGAGTCACACGTTTAACGCCTCGCGACAATCACTCAATGCAGTCTCTCGGCGCCAACTGCTGCAAGCTGGCGGAGTCGGTGCTTTGATGGGTGTTCCGGGCATGGTTGCCGCTGGCATCAATAATGAGACCAAACTGGGGGGCGGTGCTGCCCGGAAATCTGTGATCTTCATTCTGCTTTGCGGCGGACCCAGTCATCTCGATACGTGGGACCTGAAGCCCGAGGCACCCGACGGAATTCGTGGGCCGTATAAGCCCATTTCCACGACCGTTCCGGGTATGAAGATCAGCGAGCTGAATACGCGTCTGGCGACCATGACGCAGAATTTCAGCCTGATTCGGTCGATGACCCACGTCGGCAACATCAGCAATCACTTCGACGCGATGCACCATCTGCTCAGCGGCCAGGCGGATTCGCCGCCCGATGCTCCGTACATGGGGGCGATCCTGTCCAAGGTGCGTCCGAATCCGAAGGCCAATAGTATTGCCGACTATGTGTGGTTGATTAAGTGCGTCGGTGATCCCGTCTTCTGTGCTCCGAACATCGGCACCGGAGGTCACCTGGGGGCCGTTCACAGCCCGTTGTTCGTGGGTTCTGCTGTGAATCATCCGGCCATGCCGACGTTCAAGGCTCCCGAGGAACTGTATCCTGCGGTGGCGCCTGAGCGGATGGCCGAACGTCGCCGCCTGATCGACGGCTTGGACCTGACGAACAGCGTGCTCGATAAGAATCGTTCCACGAACGATTGGCAGGAGCTCCACAAGCGAGCCTTTGACCTGACCAACGGCACGGCGGGACGTCAACCTTTCGAGCTGGAACGGGAACCGGACGCCGTCCGCGATCGCTACGGTCGGCATCCGCTGGGACAAAACTTGCTGCTGGCGCGGCGACTGGTGGAGGCCGGTGTCGGCTTCGTCACGGTCAACGGCTGGACGGGAATTGCACCGGAAGGGGGCGGCGGTGCCCCCAGTTCCAGCTGGGACATGCACGGCGGCGAAATGGGCATGGGCAATGCCTTCGGTAACGGCTCGTACGGCATGGGCTATTGCCTGCCGCGGCTGGACGAAGGCTTGTCGGCATTGCTGACCGATCTGAAGGATCGCGGGATGTTAGAGAGCACGATGGTGGTGTGCATGGGTGAATTCGGCCGCACGCCAATTATTAATGCCGCGGCGACGAACCCCGGGCGTCAGCATTGGCCGGCGTGCTATTCGGCGATCATTGCCGGCGGCGGAATCCGCGGCGGTGCAGTCTATGGGGCCTCCGATAAGACCGCAGCCTTCGTGAAAGACAAGCCAGTACGCGCCCAAGACCTCAGTGCGACGATCTACCACTCATTGGGTGTGCCGTTAGAAACGCGTCTGGGTAGCGATGGTTTCACTCGTCCCATTAGTTCGGGCGAACCGTTGTATGATCTGTTTGGATAGTTGCCAGCACTCATGAGAATTGGAATCTTCGCGGACACTCACGACCATCTGGCCAACATCCGCCTCGCGGTCGAACGCTTCAATGCCGAGGAGGTTGAACTCGTGTTGTTCGCGGGTGACTTCGTGTCGACGATTTCCATTCCGCCATTGAGAAATCTCAAAGCGCCTCTGGTGGCCTGTTTCGGCGACAACGAGGGGAACAAAGTCGGTTTGCAATCCGGAATCAAGCTGGTTGGCAAACTGTCCGAGCCCCCCGTCCATCTGACAGTCGATGATGGTACGAGGTTCGTCCTGGCACATATGAAGCGGCAGTTGCGGGGCGTCGATGTGGATTATGATATCGCCGTCTTCGGACATACTCACAAACCTCGCATCGAATGCGATGACCGGGGGCGGATGTTGATCAATCCGGGTGAAACCAGCGGCTGGAGTTACGGACGTCCGACGATCGTGCTGCTGGAGACCGCCACGCGCCAGGCCACCGTCGTCAATTTACACGACATCAGGAAATGGTCGGTGGACGGCGGTGACTTGATTTAGGGGCGATTTGATTTGGACAGTGACTCTCCTGATCGTGATTTTCCGGGCTTCGACCAGCACCGCATGGTAAAGTGTTCGAGATGAACACTTCGGATCAACCTGATGGGTCCGCACGACAAGAACCGGCGGGTGAGTTCGCGACGACTCACTGGAGTCTGGTGCTGCGAGCCGGAGGGCCGCCGACGAGCAAGCCCAGCAGGCGCTGGCCGCGTTGTGTCAGCGATATTGGTTGCCGCTCTATGCGTTTGCCCGCCGCCGCGTGGCCGATCGACACGAGGCACAAGACCTGACGCAGGAGTTTTTTGCTCGGCTGTTGGAGAAGAAGTTGCTGGCCAGCGCATCGCCCGAACGGGGTCGCTTCCGCGGGTTCTTATTGACGGCCTTGAAGAATTTCCTCGCCAACGAATGGAATCGTACTCAGGCCCGAAAGCGAGGGGGCCGGCGCGAGCATCTGTCGCTCGATTGGGAGGCCGGTGAGTCGCGCCTGCACTTGGAGCCGGCACACGACTTGACCCCGGAACGTCTCTTCGAACGGCAATGGACGCTGACTCTGCTGGAACATGTCGTGACACGCCTGCAGGCGGAATTCGAGTCAGCTGGTAAGCAGCGGCAGTTCGAGGTGCTCAAGGGGACGCTGACCGGCGAGCGTTCCGAGACGGCCTACGCGGGCTTGGCGGCAGAATTGGCGATGACCGAGGACGCGGTGCGGCAGGCGGCTCATCGGCTGAAGAAACGCTATCGCGAACTGTTGCGGGATGAGGTTTCACAAACGGTCCTCGAACCGGGTGATCTGGATGACGAGATTCGCGAGTTGTTCGAGACCCTTCGGAGCTGAAGCCACGATTCTGGGGAATCCGATCAGATTTCACGTCACGCCGGGAATGGTTTGCTGTAGAGAGAGGTAGAGTTGTTCTTCCTCCAGGAATCTTGCCAATGTCGATTTCTCAAACTTGTCCCCAGTGTGGTGCCGAAGTCCCCGCGAATGCCCCCGCGGGATTGTGCCCGGCCTGCTTGCTGAAGGCGGGCTTCCCCGGTCAGTCTGAAGTGGGGGCCAGCGTGCCACCGACGCACATCACTCCCCCGGCCGCATCCGGGTTTGTCCCTCCGACCCCCGCCGAGTTGCAGCGTTTGTTTCCGCAATTGGAAATCCTGGAGTTGCTGGGCAAAGGGGGCATGGGAGCGGTCTACAAGGCTCGGCAGGCGGGATTGGACCGGTTGGTGGCCGTCAAGATTCTGCCGTCGGAGATCAGCCACGATCCCGCGTTTGCCGAACGCTTTCAACGCGAAGCGCGGGCTCTGGCGAGGCTCAATCATCCGCACATTGTCGGCGTCTATGACTTTGGTCAGGCCGAGAGTCTGTACTATTTCGTGATGGAATTTGTCGACGGCACGAACCTGCGCCAGACGATTCGAGCGGGAACACTCACACCGGCCGAGGCACTGTCGATCGTGCCGCAGATCTGCGATGCCCTGCAGTTCGCCCACGACGAAGGCATCGTCCATCGGGACATCAAGCCGGAAAACATCCTGATCGACAACAAAGGCCGAGTGAAGATTGCCGACTTTGGCCTCGCCAAACTGCTGGGGGTGGATGTCGGTGAACAATCCCTGACGGCAACACATCAGGTGATGGGGACTCTGCGGTACATGGCTCCCGAGCAAATGCAGGGCTCGCGCGAGGTCGACCACCGGGCTGATATCTATTCGCTGGGAGTCGTGTTCTACGAATTGCTCACCGGCGAATTGCCGATGGGAAAGTTCGCCCCACCATCGAAGAGAGTTCAAGTCGACATCCGGCTGGACGAGGTCGTCTTGCGGGCGCTCGAACAGGATCCGGAACAGCGCTACCAGCACGCCAGCGACGTGAAGAGTGAGCTGGAAACAATCTCCGCGACAAGCTTCTCTGATTCGATGCGTGCCTCGAAAGTCGCCGCCACTATTCCACGGGTGGCCGAGGCGAGATCTTCCCGCTGGTCGTGGCAGCTCATCCTGTTGACACTTGTGCCGGCGTGTCTATTTATGGGACTCATGATCCGGTTTGGTGGAGCATTTCTCGATTCAGTACGGGGATCCGACGCTCGCATCGTCTTTATGGGCAACGCCTGGGGTATGGGTGCCACCACGGAATCGGTCCAGCTCAGTCTGGTGCTGCTGGCTGCCGGGCTGTTTTTTCTGGCAGAGCTGGGGTGCGTCATGGGCCTTTACCGGTCGTCTGTATCGCAGGCCGAACGTCTCACCGACACTCGCGCTAAAGCTGCGGTCCTGGTGCGTGGTCCGGCCATTGGTTTGATGGTCATGGGATTGGCCGTCATTGTGATCATGGGCATGTCGGCAGTCGTCCTGTATGGCGATCAATGGTTTGGCAACAAACCGAAGACCGTCCTCAGTTGGATCGTGATCGCCGGATATGCCTACTGGGGGCTGACATTGGTCAGCATCTGGGGCGACAGCCTCGAGCTACTACGGCTGGAAGCACGTGCCAGCGCTGTGAAGGATCTGGCCGGACGCTCCCTGTTGCCGCACCTCAATTTATTGGTGTTTCTGCCGATCTGCATCTGGGCTCAGATTATCCTTGCACGGCCCGACGTACAGGCCGCGTTTCCCGCAGATGAACCGGTGGTCTCTGCATAGTGCTGCAAAGCGACCGTCAGGCGTGAGCCAGATGGTATTGACGCCTGGAAGCTTTGTGCCTGGCTCGTGAGTGGCCAGCTGCCAGCACGATCAATAATCCGGTGCGTTGACGATACCGGAACGCACATTGGCGGCTGTGTGCCGCAGTCAACGAAATGACACGTGCGAGATCAAGGCACCTTTTAGAACGGCGTTTGTGAGGCACTGACTGATGACATTCCCACTCCCTGATGATAGGCTGCTTGATGAGTCTGATCAGTTCGACGCAATCGACTCTCCACGTGTGACCTGTGCGATCTGGCACAGATATCCATCGTTTCAGAATGAATTCCGGCGGCATCACTTTGTCATCATCTCCATCATCGACGACATCGCTGAGTTTGTTGCAGCAAGTGCGGCAGAACGAACCAGAGGCGTGGCGGCGGTTGGTCCGGCTGTATGGGGATCTCGTCTATGGGTGGGCTCGAGGATTCCGGCTGCAAGATGATGATGCCGCCGATGTGATGCAGGAAGTGTTTCAGGTCGTCCACCGTGCCTTGCCCCAATATCGCCGCGACGATCAGGGAACATTTCGAGGCTGGCTGTGGACTGTGACCCTAAACAAGACGCGTGATCTGATTCGTGCCAGGGGCCGGCGACCAGAGGTTCCTGGAGGGGACGAACTGCAGCAACGCTTGCTGGAGTTGCCCGATCCGCTAGAAGAAGATCTGTTTCCCGATGCAGCCGCGTCGCACGGGCCACTGTTGCAGCGGGCCGCGACGCTCATTCGCGACGACTTCGACTCGAAGTCTTGGACCTGCTTCGAACGGTTGGTTCTAGATGGTCAACTGGCGCGCGATGTCGCCCTGGAATTACAGATGACCGTGGGGGCCGTGCGGCAGGCTAAATATCGCGTACTACGTCACTTACGCACATTTTGTAGCGAACTTCTGTAATTCGCGTTATGCCCTGGCGTTGATCTGATAGAGAGTCCCCGAGTCTTCCGGAGACGCTCAGACTGGCCCGAGAATTGACGGGTGGATTATCGCTGAAGACTTGGCGGACATGTCATGACTGATACTCGCTGCCCTCGGCCTACAGAACTTTCTGCGTACGCATTGGGGACGCTGGACGAATCGCTCGCCGATCAGCTGGCGGACCATGTCGGAAGTTGTGCTGCTTGCGAGCAGACACTCCACAATCTCGACGGGACGGTTGATGTCGTGCTGTCACAACTTCGTCAGCCCGCTGTCGCCTCGCCATTTGCTGGAGATGCGACCTACCAGCAGCGATTGGCCGCAGTGGAAGCATTAAGCAGTGAGCCGTCACACGCCAGGTCACAACCGGAAGTGATTGCCAACCACGCTGTCGACGTGTTCCCGCAATTGCGAGACTATCAGATCATTGCGAAGCTCGGCCAGGGGGGCATGGGGGCGGTTTATAAGGCGCTCCACACACGATTAGATAAGATCGTGGCCATCAAGGTGTTGTCGGCCAGCCTGTGGTCGAACCCTGGTGCCATTGCCCGCTTCTCGCGCGAGATGAAAGCGATCGGACGGCTGGAACATCCGAACGTGATTCGAGCTCACGACGCCGGCGAGTTTGAGGGGCAACATTTCCTGGTGATGGAGTTTGTCGATGGCGTGGATCTGTCGGATCTGACTCGATCACAGGGGAAGCTGCCTATTCCCGAAGCTTGCGAACTGATCCGTCAGGCGGCACTAGGACTGGAGTATGCTCATCAGAAGGGCCTGGTCCATCGCGACATTAAGCCGTCCAACCTGATGCTCAGCACGGAGGGACAGGTAAAGATCCTGGATCTGGGTCTAGCCCTGTTAAATCAAGCGGACGTTCCGCAGCGAGAGCTGACGTCGACCGGGCAGATCATGGGGACGATCGACTATATGGCTCCCGAGCAAGGGGGCGATACGCACCATGTCGATATTCGAGCTGATATCTACTCGTTGGGGGCCACGCTCTATAAGCTTTTGACGGGAGAAGCCCCGTTTGCCAACCCCGCGCACACCACAATGATGCAGAAGCTGACCGCACTGGCCACACAGCAGCCGGTCCCGCTACGCGATCGTCGCCCCGAGGTCCCTGCCGCGCTGGCCGAAATCGTCGACCGCATGCTTGCTCGTTTACCGGACCATCGCTATGTCACCCCCAGCGCCGTCGCTCAGGCCCTGCAGCCGTTCTGTACGGGAGCGGATCTGAATCGTCTGAACCCCATTGCACTAATAACTAGTTTTGCCGCTGGCCATCGCCAGCAGGCAGTTGCGGACAGTCCGACATTGTTGACGGCTACAGCGACCACCGAATCTTACGTCGCAGAAGCATTGGCGACCAGCGGCACGACATCACCAGGCGGAGTGGCCCAGCGGCCCCCAGCGCGCTACTGGCTGACTTGGGGCGCGGCGGTCGCAGTATTGTTGGCGGGCTTCATCTTGTATTGGAAAACACCACAGGGAGCCACTGTTCGAGTCGAGATTTCCGATCCCCAGACGCAAGCTCGTTTCGACGGCGAGGGCCTCCTGGTGACGAGCTCCGAGAAGGATCAGTCCCCCATTCAAGTCAAACTCGGAACCACTGCGGCGAAAGAGGGAGCCCGCGAGCTGGCTGGAGTTCAGCATACATTGCTGATCAAGCGGGGTGACGTGGAGTTCAAAACTCAACAATTTGAGCTGAAGCGGAGTGGGCAGACGCTCGTCAAGGTCGAGATTGTTAAAGACTTGATTGCTGTGACTAGTGACGACAGGTTAGTGGGACTGGGGCCACTCACGCGTCCTGCGGTAACTGCGGCCAAGGCGCCAGTTCGAAGTTTTGAATCACCTGAATTCCTGAAGTGGGCGGATGAGGTCGGCAAGCTGCCGGTGACAGAGCAAGGTGCCGCTGTCGTGAAAAAACTGAAAGAACTCAATCCCAACTTCGATGGAGAGGCCCAGCATAAGATTCACGGCGAACATCTCACTGAATTCGACTTTCATGCTGACCATGTGACGGACATCTCGCCGCTACGTGCCTTGCCGCACCTGACTCATGTGGCCAGCATCTGCAGCCCCGGAGTGCGAGGAAAGCTGGCAGACTTGTTACCGCTAGCGGGCTTGAAGCTGGACTACTTTAACTGCTGTGACACCAGCGTGGCCGATCTGTCGCCGTTGCGCGGTGCACCATTGACTCAAGTGTTATGCGGAAATACTCCGGTCAGCAGTTTGGAACCGCTACGAGGTATGAGACTGAAGCTGTTGTGGTGTTATCGTACGCAGATCAGCGATCTGGCGCCGCTCCAGGGAATGCCTCTGCGGAATCTCTCGATACATAATAATCCCGCACTGAAAGATCTGTCGCCCTTGCGTGGCACGGGAATTGAAACTCTCGCTGTTTCATCGACGTCGGTTTCCGATTTGTCCCCCTTGCAAGGAGAGCCGCTGGTCTGGTTGGAGTGCTCTCACACACGGATCAGTGACTTGTCGCCCCTCAAAGGCAAGCCATTGAAATACCTGGCGTGCCAAGGGACCGAAGTCACTGACTTCTTTCTCCTCCGAGGAATGCCGCTGGAGAACATAGATGCCCCCGTCAATTCGGTTCGCGACGCCGAACTGCTGCGCTCGATTAGCACTCTGCGAACGATCAATGGCAAGCCCATTGACGAGTTCTGGAAAGAGGCCGGCAACAACTGAGCGTCCCCGTTTCACATTCATTAAGTCCGACGTCGTGCCCTGCGAACGGTTGACGGAACCGCACATGAAGCAGGGCCATTCATGGCCAGATGACGGCTGATGCCCGCAGACTGTCATCGAAATTCGATCGAGCACAACCACGCCCTGCTGCCCACGCTGGCACATTGGAAACATCATGCTTCTGCAACACATCGCCCGTTTTGTCGAACACTATTTGCCATGGCCCCCGGTCTCGCGATCGACGACCCGATTCACCCGGCGTCAGCGTAAGGGGACAATGGCGACCGCCATCGAAACGATTGAAGATCGCTTGCTCCTGACGACGTGGATCTGGATTCCGACTCCGGAAGACGGTGGCCCCAAGGACTTCAATGGTGATTTCAACGATTCGACGCACTGGGTCACGGAAGAGACTCTCAACTTCCTCCATGCGGACCACGTCCACGGTGTGCCGGGTGGGTCTGATACGGCGATCATTAACGGCAACGGCGAGTTTACCGTGACCGTGAACACAGCCGCGTCCGTGGGGACGTTGTCGTCCGTCGCGCGGATCCACGTCACCTCCGGATCATCACTGATCATTAACAGCGGGACATCCAGCACGATCCAGGGAGTCACGTTGGATGCCGGCGGCGAGCTGGGTGTGGAGGGTGACGGCACTAAGTTTGTCGTGGGCAGCGGCGAATTGTCTGGTGACAGCACCTATGCGGGAACCTTGCATGCCGGCGCCGGTGCGATGCTACTGTTTGGGGGAATATTTGCGGGCCACGACCTCAACGCGGGGACGACGTTCACGGGATCGGGCCTGTTCAGCCGAACCGGATTTAATATACCGTCGTTTACGATTAACGCACCGTTGACGTTTCCCGAGAACTTTGAACTCGGCAACGGGACGATGACGATGAATGCCGACGTCACGGTCGGTGGAACGTTCCGGCAGTTCCTGAACGGTTCGGGTGGCACATTGCTTGGTTCGGGTGATCTGATTGTTCCGAACGGGGCCACCTACACTTGGGAAGGTGCACGCATTGAAGGCGGAGGGGGCAGATTCATCATTCAAGCGGGAGGCACGCTGAATATCAGCGCCGAGGGAGACGCTCGCTTCCTCACCACCCGCACGATTGATAATGCGGGCACGATCAACTGGTCGTCGGGGGGCATCGCCGGAGTCGACACCACGATCACCAATCTGGGCTCCGGTATTGTGAATGTGTCTGGCGATCACACGCTTAATAGTGGTGACTCCATCACGTTCAATAATATGGGAACGTTTATTAAGACAAGCTCCGCTGCGCCTGGCACGGCGTCGACGTTGCTGGGGGTCATCTTCAACAATACAGGGACCGTCAACGTCGACTCCGGGATTCTCAAATTCTCGCGCGGTACGAGTTCCGGGGTCGTCAACGCGGCGGCCGGGACGCAAGTCGTGTATCGCGGAGGCACCGGTGTCGCGGACGACTATACCTATGACAGTGGCGCCACATTCACGGGATCGGGAACTTTGCTGGTCATCGACGAGGCCGTATTCGTGATCAACACCGATTTGGTGGTCGAAAACTTCGAACAGTCGTCAAACATCGGCAAGGTCACCGGGACTGGTAATCTAACAATCTCGGGGCACCACCATTGGATCAACGGTCGGATTGATGGCGCAGGTGAACTCATTATTTTGAACGGCGCGACGCTCGACGTGGGTGTCGAGGGCGGTGCGACTCCCGAGCGGGTCGTCAACAACTCGGGCATCATCAATTGGAGCGGCACAAACTACATCACCGTGTTCGCGACGGCCGGGGTCATAAACAATCTGCCCGACGGCGTCTTCAATATCAACGCTGATGCTGGGACGAACGTGCTGGTCAATAACCAGGGGACTCTGAATAAGACTACTTCCGGAGCCCTTGGAACAACGACCTTCTTCGCCGGAATCACGAATACCGGCACTGTGCAAGTGACCTCAGGGAAGCTGCAGGTCAATCCAGCCTACACGCAGTCGGACGGCACCACGATCGTGAATGCCGGAGCCACACTCGCGACGAGTAACACTGTGAACATCACGGGTGGATCGCTGAGTGGTACGGGCACCATCTCCGGCAACCTGACCAACGCGGGGCTCGTCAGTCCCGGTTCGTCCCCCGGCCGCCTTGCGGTCACGGGCAGCTATCTGCAGTCGGCTACGGGAATCTTAAGCATAGAAATCGGCGGTCTGACGCCAGGCAGTCAATACGATCAGCTGGCGGTGGGAGGCAATGCGAATCTCGACGGAACACTGCAGGTGACGTTCATCGATGGGTTTGTTCCCGCCGTTGCCAATCGTTTTTCCATACTCGAGTTCGGATCAAACAGTAACAACTTCGCGACAGAAGAGGGGCTCGATATTCCCGGCAGTTCATACCTCCAGTCGATCACGGACGTCGACAGCCTCGACCTGCTGGTTAAAGTCAACACGAATCCGTCATTCACGTCGTCCAGCTCATTCTCCATTGCCGAGAACAGCACAACGGCATTGACGGTGGCCGCGACCGACGCCGATCTTCCGGCGCAGGTCATCACCTATTCCATCAGCGGCGGAGCCGACCAGGGTCTGTTCTCCATCACCCCCACCGGCGCCTTGACCTTCGTGTCGGCCCCCGACTTCGAGACGCAGCTGGACAGCGACTTGGATAACCAATACGAAGTCCAGGTGTCCGCAGGCGACGGAGCGGGTGGCGTGACAGTCCAGGATCTGACGGTCACGGTGACCAACGTCGCTGACGGTCCTCAACTGAGCGGCGGTGGTTCCATAGTGACCTGGGTGAAGAAGAATCCGCCGGTCGTCGTGTTGCCTCAAGTGACGGTCACCAGCGGAGTCGCAGGGTTGGCAGGTGCCACGCTGACCTTGGCAACCGACATCGTCGTCACCAAAAAGAAGGCCCTGGACCAGTTCCACCTGCCGTCGTCGGGCGCGATCGGTACGATCTCCAACCCCGTCATTCTGAATGGACGTTTGACCGTGCACATCGAACTCAATGAAAACGCCACGGACGCCGCGGTCCAGGCGTTCTTGCGAGGAATCACCTTCTCCACCAGCGGAGCGGGCCTGAAGAAGACGACGCGTAGCGTGGCCGTCACTCTCGCCGACACCAGCGGCCAATCGGCGACGATCAACCGGACGATTAGCGTTCGTAAAAAGGCTGTGGTCTGAGATAGGGGCACGACGCACAATGCTACTCTTGCGCTGTGTGACACAGCACACAACTGGCAGTCAATGATTGCCGATTGATCCGATGGCTGTCGGGGCGATATGGCGTCAACTCGCTATGGCAGAACCGGCAGTCGAAGCCGCGTTCTTGAGCCGCCCGATGGACTCCTTCGAAGTGCCAATATCCTTCGCGCGGTTGAGCCAGCAACTTTGGCATGTCATGGCATGCTGTGCAGCGTGATTGGTGGATGGCCCCAGGAGTCGAAGTCACTTGGAGTTCCTTCAAGAGCGTGCGTGCTGCGACCCGACCAGTCACGATGCACGGCCCCAGGAACGTTCCTTCGAGTGCCGCCTTGCCGTTGATACCTGCCAGGCCGGCTAATTCTCCGACGGCATACAGGCCGGGTATGGCCTGCTTCTGATTATCCAGCACACGACAATTAAGGTCGATGGCCACGCCGCCCATGCTCTTACGGGTCAGCAGATAGGTCTGCATGGCATAGAACGGGGGCGTTGCAATCTTGGGGGAGGCTTTATTCGAAAACGCGGGTTTACCCGGTCCAAACCGGCCGAAGTCCTTGTCCTCACCTTGTTCGACATGTGCGTTGTAACGGGCGATCGTGGCCACCAGATTCTGCACCGGAAGGCCCGACAGTTCCGCCAGCTTCTCGATCGTGTCGGCTCGTTTGACCAACTTGGGGTCTTGCAGGATCAGCTTGTCGACTTTCTTGAAGTCGGCCCAGTCAGAGCCAGAGACGTTGAAGTTGTGTTTGTTGGCCTCATCGAAGATGCACCAACAGGTGGCGTGCTTTTGTTTCAGCAACGCAGGAGTCCCCTCCTTCGCCCAACTGTGAAAGTTCACGAATTGCTGGCCCCCGGAGTTCACCAGGATCCCATACAGATTAGTCGCATTCAGTCCACGATTGCTGCCGGGTGAGCGTGGATCAGGCAGGCCGGTGAAATAATTCCATTGATGGTCCATCTTCACGAGATCACCGCCGACCGCTTTTGCCATCTGGTGTCCCAGCCCGATCGAGTTCTTCCCCGATCCCGCCAGAATGCGTTCGGGAAAGCGAAACTCGGCGGGCCAGAATTCGCGGACCATGTCGAGGTTGTTTTGAAATCCTCCCGTGGCCAGGATCACCGCTTTGCCAAGTAGCTTACGTTCGCTACCAGTCCGCACATCACGCACCAGCACTCCGATCACGCGACGATCGACCGTCAGCAACTGCACAACTTTGCTGTTCCACAAGAAGTCGATCGTACCCAGTTCGAGGCACGTGCGATAAATCGGCGTGACCAGCCCGATGCCGCGGCCGATGGGTTGATGCTCACGCGGAACCGAGTTTCCGGACGATGCCAGCACTTCGGAGAATCGCACGCCGAGCTCGTCGACCCAGTCGTAGATGTCGCGTTTTGAGTTGTCGACGTAATAGCGCACCCAATCCGTTGCAGGGTCTTCACCCCAGCGATGAAAGTCTTGAAACGCCAGATCCGGTGAATCCTTGATCCCGGCCGCCTTTTGAGTCGGCGTGGCGACGATGCTCAAACTCCCCTGCGACATCACGGCGTGGCCGCCAAATACAGAGGCCATGTCGATCACGGTGACTTTCGCGCCGCCTCGCCCGAGATCCAGCGCTGCGGACAATCCCGAGATCCCCGCGCCGACGATGATCACATCGGAAGCCTGATCGCCAGACGCCGGAACTGTCCCTTTTTCGGGACCTGCCGAAGGAGCGGGTTGCCCCTTGATCACTTTCTCGTCGGCTCGCAGAGTACCGACTGGGGGCTGAGTTTCGGAGGAGCATCCACTGAGCAGCAAGCAATTCGCAAACAATGCGATTGTCGCCAACCTAACCAGCCACCGACCTGAGGGGGAGTGTTGCATGAAAGGATCCGCGAGAGGGCTGTCCGAACAAGTTCAGACCGGATGTGTCAGCGAAACCAACCATTCCCGGAGCGGTCGAGTGATGGCCTTGAATGTGAGAACAGACCCTATTGAAGTCCTTTCTCCGGTCCGACGCAATCGAGCCGACCGTCACATCTCTACTTTAGTCACGCCGAACGTTGTTCGAGTGGCGGTACTGCCGTGACGATCAGCGTGCCGTTGCGAACTCCAGAGACTCGAATCTGCGTACCTTGGTCGAGATACTTTCCGTCGGCGGTCGTGGCGGAGTAGGCTATTCCGGCCACTTCGACTTTGCCTGACGGCCTGAGCGTCGCCGTGACCGATCCAACCGCTTGAATCAAATGGGACAAATCATGAGGGCCAGAATGCGTTGGTGGGATCAGTATGACTTCATCGTGATCCGGAAAGCCAAGAACCAGTTGTTTGAGGATATAGATGGGAACCATGACGATTAGGCCGATGGCCACGCTTAGTTCATCGTTCCCGGGGTTCATGTCGAGTCTTGCCAGAGGAGTCACCGCGAGAATCAGCGATGAGATGATCAGCAGGGCATTGACCGGAACGCCGAGGCAGATGCTGAAAAACGCGTATGAAAAGGAGTAGAGAAAGAGCAGTCGCACCCCGATCACGAACGCACTGTAGGCTGTACGTGGAATCGCAGCTGGGCGAGTCAGATGAATCCATATGATCACCAGAGTCGTGGCGATGACCCAGGCCGCACTGACTTTGGCGACGTCGATGAGGTTGATTTGCATATCGACAGTGAGTGCGCGATCTTCGCGCTGGACGATCGGATGGAAATACAAAATGGAGTCGGCAACAATAGTGTGCTTTGGCCGACTCCATTCGTCAATGTCCGAGTCGATGGCTTACCACCGTGGCCGACGCTGCCAGCGTCGGATCTCAGACGCTAGCAGCGTCTGCCACGGGACCACGGGGCTGACGCCACCGGGAATATACTTTGGGGTCTACTCGTCGTCAGCTGCCTTCTTCTTTTTGTTCTTGGCCTTCTTCGGATTCGCGGGAGCATCCGGCACGCTGGGTTCGGCCTGGTTGTCGCTCCACTTTTTCCAGATCGTCTGCAGCTCTTTCGCCTTGTCCGGTTGCGCTGGCGCCAGATTATTGGATTCGCTGACATCGGTCGCGAGGTTATAAAGTTCGGGGCTGCCGCTCCCTCCCTTCGAGACAACCAATTTGAGATCTCCCTGTCGGATGGCCCATTGATCACCAAATCGCCAGAAGAGAGTCTCGTGCGGACGTCCCTTGATGGTGCCGGTCAGGTACGGCATCAGGTCGACGCCATCCAACTTCCATGAAGGATCCACTTTGCCGCCGGCGGCCGTGATAATTGTCGGCAGCAGGTCGAAGTTTACCACCGGGAAATCATAGGTCTTGCCGGGTGCCAGCTTGCCTTTCCACTGAGCGATAAACGGCACGCGCGGGCCGCCTTCGTAGGTGGTCATCTTGAAGCCGCGGAGCCCGCCGTTCTGCGAAGTCGTCCCGTTGGTCGGGCCACCGTTGTCGCCGATGAAGAAGTAGAGAGTGTTCTCTTCCTGACCGATTTCCTTAACCTTGGCCATTACCTGGCCGATGCCGTCGTCCATCGCCGACATCATGGCCGCGAACAGTTTGCGTTTGGGCTCGGTGATGTTCGGGAAGCGGTCCAGATACTTCTGCGGGGCCTGCAGCGGAGCGTGCTGAGCATTAAACGGCAGATACAGGAACATCGGCTTTGACTTGTTCTTATCGATCCAGTCGATCGAGCGCGCCGCGTATTCGTCGGTCGTATAGAATGCATCGTCGGTGATTTGTTGAATTTCATCGGAAGCACGCGAATCGACGAATTTGGTCGGATGGAAGAACGGGGTATTGGCGAGTGTCCCGAAGAACTCGTCGAATCCGCGCGCCGTCGGGCGATATTCGGGTCGCTCGCCCAGATGCCACTTGCCGACGCAGGCGGTAGCGTAACCCAATTCCTTCAGCCGAGTCGCCATCGTGGTCTCATGGAGATCGAGTCCCTTTCGGGCGGCAACACTGTTGAACTCATGGCCAAACCGAGTCGGATAGCGGCCCGTCAGCAGCGCCGCTCGGGATGGGCTGCAATAAGTCGCGGCGACATAACCCTGGGTGAACCGAATGCCGTTGGTCGCGATCGAATCGATATGTGGCGTGGGAATATCCTTACAACCGTAAGCACCCGTTTCTCCCCACCCCAGATCATCCGCATAGAAGATCACGAGATTGGGTTTCTCGGCCGCAGAAATGGCAGCTAGAGAGAGACTTTGAACGGCGATGAAAGCGGCCCACAGGAGGCAGGCCGAAATCCAACGAGATCGCATGACGGAAATTCCTAATCCAATGACGAAAACCAGTACTCAACGGACGGCTCAACGCACCCGTCAAAACCAACGGGGAGCCGGTGCACTCGCCCCAGAGTAGTTAACCGAGTGCAGTTCACAACGAGCCAGCCTCGCGTGGTCGCGACAGCGGTCTCAGAACGACTTCAGCCTGCCCTGGTGGGGATCTGATCGGCCACAAAAAACTGCCGGTTGACTGAGTAGCCGATGCGCGAGCCTATCAGTTTGTTTTGAAAACTTCCATCCCGGAGCATCGATTTAACAAACACATTCAGCGGCCAGCAAAGCCGGGACCATACGCCGGCATGAGCCAGGATGGCAGCGAATGAATGCAGCTAAAACTATAAGGATTCGCAGAAGAATCAATGCGATGTCGCCAGATTAATCTGATTTGCAGGACTGCCGAGAATCCCTCCTGGGGGCGCATCAGATCGGCCGCACGACGTGCGCCGTCCAGGACAATCCAGCGTATTCGCGGTAACCCTTCGTTCGCGAAGACCCCAGGATATATCGTTTGTCCTGATGCACGAAGAGGCCGGAGGCTGACTGGCCCGCCTTCAATGCACTGTGTGCGGCGGGGAGCGCCAACGTGTTGCCGACTGGGAAATTCTGTTCGTCGGTGGTTTCGATGATTTCGTGGTCGGAGTTGGTGTAGAACGCGGCGCAACCGGCGATCGATTCTCCGTCCCGGTTCTTGGGGAGGCACGTGCTGAGGATCTTCTTGGCCTCGGTATCCCAGTCGAAGAGAATTCCGACCACGCCGATGGGGTCGCCCTGTCGTTCGCCACCGGCGCGGACTCCGCCGGAATAGATCAATGAGCGTTCCTTGCGGGGTTCGAGTTTTGATGTTTGCACGTCCTGCACGGCGAACTCGCTGGACTTGGTGGTGCGCATTGCGGAGAGGAACCACGGGTCGTCGTACACGCTGATGGACCGCAGCTTGTTGCGGTCCTCGCTCTTGGCGCTGGCGACGATCTCACCGTTGCGATTGGCGAGGACCAGATTGCGGTACATTGTGTAGGAGCCGTTGATGACTTCCATCCGATGGGCTGCCTTCTGGAAATTCTCGGCGGTGGGTTCACGCAGGGCCGTCCAGAAGAATTGGTCCGTCGACCACCAGCGAATATCGGCGGCTCGCTCGAATAAGTTGCGGTCGAGCAAGTCGATGGCTTGTTTCGAGAAGTTTTCCAGGGCCTGCAGGTTGAGTTGCAGTTCTCCGATCGCCATTTCCTTCAGCAAGTCTTCCATCTTGCTCGTCGTGAATTCGCCGGTTTGCTTGATCTGGTCGAAGATCGGACCGAGTGCGACGCCACGCTTGCCCAGCTTGGATGCGAATACGATGCCGTTGAGCGAGATCAACTGAATCGATTCCTTGTCGTCCTGCACTTTAGCGAACGTCTGCTTATTAATTTCCGGGACGAGGCGCGACTGCATGAGATCGTCGATGCTGATGCCCAGTTGTGTGGTGACGGTGGCGGTCCGGAAAATCTGGTCTTTGGGTACGATCAGGTGTGATGACCAGCCGAGGCCCGGATAGTCGAGGTAGCCGTCGGTGCGGGCGGAGAAAATGGCCGATTCGCGGCCTTCGAAGACGGCGTAGCTCATGGGCAGTTCGCCCGCGGCCGGCGTGCGATGTTTGCGTGAGACGTGCGGCATCTTCCCGGGCTCGATGATGCCTGCGTCGCTGGAGGCGATGACCGTTCCCGTGGAATTTGTGAGGAATGAGAACCAGCCGTCGTCGACGTGGTTCTGGTTGACCGTATCCCGCGCCATATGATCGTCGAGAATCATCTGGGCTTCACCCTGGAAATCGAAGAAGACCCCCATGGCACCGATGACTTTGCCATAGTTGTCGCTGTTCTCGCGGATGGCCGCCGAGTAAACCAGGCTTTGATCGGTCTCGAGTCGCGATTGAGTCAAGTCTTGCGCGTGATACTGGGTTCCATCTTTTGTGGCGAGTGCCTTCTGAAACCAGTTCTCGTCGGCGATGTTCAGGCCCAGCACCTGCGAGCGAGTCTGCTGGTTGGAATTCGCGATGATCGTCCCGTCTTTCGTGGCGATGACGATGTCGCGGTAGAGTGTATAAGAGTTATTAATATCTTCCAGGCGGTCGCAGGCGAAGGATGCCTTCTTGAGGACGAGCACGACGTCGCTGGCGAGAGTCGTCGCTTCGGCGCGGTGGCTCTCGGGAAGTTGCTTGGCCAGGCCTGTGAGGCAGGTTTGCAATTGCGAGTTGGTCTCGGCATCGATTTCCCAACGAGGGACTTTTTCGAGGCACTTGCGGAGAGCCTTGCCGCCAGCGGAATCCCCGGCGATGGGTACCAGTCGCTTCAGTCGTTCGTGGACCTTCTGCGTCAAGTCGATACAATCACTGAAGGCCGTTTCGAGTGCCCACCAGCGGACGTCGCAAGTTCGCTCCAGCAGGTTTCGGTCCATGAGATTGATTTTGACGTACGCCGTCGTGCCGTGGATCATCCGGCAGAAGTGCTCTTTCGCTTGGTAAAACTGGTCGAAAAGTTGCTTCGTGACTTCAAGGAGTTCACCCGAAAAACTCTCCACGCGCTTCATCAGGTCGGTGATTTGTTCCTGCTCGGTGGCGTCTTCGCTGACTTCCACCGCGGTGCATTTCCCCTGGGTACAGATGGGAAAGACACCGTTCAGTTCCGAGACGATCTTCTCGTAGAACTCGCGGTGTTCGACCGTGATGACGGGGCTGAAGATGCTGAAGCGGGCGTCGCCGTTGCGGTGTGCCGGCGCGGCGACGGGAGATTGAGTAACGGTGCTCATGTCAGGCCTTTGGACTAAAAATGTCGTCGATCAATGTAGGAAGCTCAAGTAAGCAGATATAGCCGTCGCCATGCCGGACGACGCCTGATACAAACTGTTCAGTAATATGTGCGGGGCGAGGTTGCCAATCCTTGCGGTCGATGTTGACGATGTCGAGAATCCGGTCGACCAGCAGCACTACCGGATCGGCGAAGCTCCGGACTCCCATGCTGCGGGCCTCGGGGGTCAGATGGTCTTCGGTCTCCAGCAGAATCATCTTCGGATGGAGTGCGGGTTCGCCGGTCGGGCGATGGAAGCACTGGCGCAGATCGAGCACCGTGGCGCTCTTGCCACGCTGATTCAACAGTCCGGCGATCCGTTTGTCGGCCAGCGGGACGCGTGTCAGCGGGATCGGCCGGAAGAATTCTTCGACGGCCAGTACTGGAATACCGTGGACTCCACCTGCCGAGGCAAATGTCACGATTTGCATCAGTTGCTCCCCTTTCTCGCGCTCGTGAAGGCGGCCCGATGGCGCGCTCCCCGTTCCAGATAGCGGTCAATCGTCGACACGAGTTGCTCCTTATCGATCTTAATGAGGTAGGAGTCGAACCCTTCTCGCAGTCCGCGTTCGATATGTTCGGGAGTCGCCAGCGACGTCACGGCGATGACGGGGAGCGTTCGTAATGCGGCGTCAGCGCGGATCTGGCGTACCAGTTCAAAGCCATCCATTTTGGGCATTTCGATGTCAGAGACCAGGACGTCAAAATCTTCCGGATGCTCTCGCAAGAGGTCCAGTGCTTCCTCGCCGTCGCTGACGACCGTCAATCGTCGCGGCGGATGTTCGAGATAACTGCGAATCAAATTCTGGAAGAAGGGGCTGTCTTCCGCGAGCAGGATTTGAGCGGGACGCTGCTCGACGGGACTGAGGCGGAACCGATCGGGTGAGTGTCGCTCGAAGAGGCGGTACAGATCGAGCAGCATGACCAGTTTATTGTCGTGCATGAACGTGCCCAGCATCCCCTGACCGTCGCTGAGCCGTGATTCGAATTGCTCGACCGCATCAACCACTGCGACGCGGCGACCCGTCAGTACGGCAATCGGATAGCTGACCCGGGCGGGGACCAGGACGTACGATTCCGCCAGTTTCGGCAGGCCGCCGACCCCCATCACCCTGTCCAGACGCAACAACGGCAAGGTCCGTTGCATCACTTGTACGTACTCCTGTGCGCCGACTCGGCGGATGTCATCGAGTTCAACCCGTTCAATCAGCGAGACCATTTCCAGGGGGATCGCGAAGTGTTCGGTATCGGAATAGCTGAAGACGACCAGGCGTTGATCGCCTTCGACATGTTCGCGTTCACCGTGCAGCAGGCTTGTGCCGAGCGTATCGTCGGCGAATATGAGTTGTTCGCGGTCAACGATGCCGCCGCTGTCGAGAATGAGCGCGATCTGTCCGTCTCCCATCACCGTATGGCCGGAGAAGATGCCGCAGTTTTTCACCATCCGAGGCAGCGGTCGGACCACGATTTCGTCGACGCCGACGATCAGATCCACCAGCAGTCCGAACAACTGCTGGCGGAACTGAATCACCACGAGGATCCGCTCGCCGACGTGTTCTTCCTCGGGGGTATCGTCGCCTCCGCCGAGGACCGACCGGAGCGAGACGACAGGCAGCACAGTGTCGCGCAATTGATAGACCATCCGGCCATTGAGGCGGCGGATGCGGTCGCGATCACTGCGCGGGTCGACTTTGATGATCTCATCGACTGCCGTTTGCGGGATTGCGTAGCGTTCTTCCTCACATTTGACGATGAGTGCCGAGATGAGCGATGACGAGACGAGGGCCTGCGTCAAAGGCAACCGAGCGACGAATGCCGAGCCCTTCCCGACTGTGCTCTGGACTTCGACAACACCCCCGAGTGATTCCAGATTCGTACGGACGACATCCAGCCCCACTCCGCGACCGGAGAGGCTCGTGACTTCGTCGCGCGTGGAAAGTCCCGAGCGGAAGATAAAGTCGAGTAGAGCGCGGCGATGCAGTGTTTCGGCCTGGTCGGCGGTAATTAAACCCCGTTCGATGGCGCGATGCTTGATGCGATCGGGATCGATCCCGCGGCCATCGTCTTCCAGTGAGAGGATGATCTCTGCCCCTTGTTGCCGGGCGGCCAGTTTGAGATGTCCGACGCGTGTCTTGCCGGCGGCCTGGCGCTCCTGGGGCGTTTCCAGGCCATGATCAAGAGCATTTCGCAACAGGTGCGTGAGCGGATCAGAGAATGCTTCGAGGACACTTCGGTCGAGTTCCAATTCGCGGCCGTGGACTTCGAGCGCAACTTCCTTCCCCAACTGTCGGGCCAGGTCTCGCGTCAGGCGTTCGCACCGATCGAACAACGTGCCGATCGGCTGCATGCGCGTCTGGACGATCGTCTTATGGACCTGGGTCACACACTGCGACAGTGTGCCAAATGCGGGGTCGTCGGCGAAGTTGTACTTGCTGAGCAACTGGTTGCGGGCCATCACCATGTTGCCCGTGAGTTGCAGCAGATCGTCTAGGAACTTGACCCGCACCCGCATCATTTTCTCTTCTGCGGGGTGCTCGTCACCGCGCGAATCGGAGAGCGCCGCGGTCGGCGGTGTGGATAAGCTGCCGTTCCCTCCTGCTGGTGCCGCGGAGCCGTTGCCTGCATGCGGGACGGCCCCTGTTCGAGCTGCCGCCTGGGCGGCGGGCGTTGTTGTAAATCCACTATGGCTGCCAGATAACGATTGCAAGGCTGGCGCCAGTGCGACTGGCGGGGCTGTTGCTGCGACCAGCACTCGTCCCCCGTTTCGATCATGCTGATCGTCGTCATGTTCTAAAATGAGGGTGCGTCCCAGAGGGCTCTCACCGGAACCGGGTGGAATCGCTTGCGCAACGGAGCTGTTCGACAAGGGACGCTCTAATTCGACGGTGCTGCGATCAACGGTGGCGCGCTCGACGGGTGCCGGCAGCGGTTCGGACAAGGTGAAATCGGCGTCTGATGATTCGTCGGCCGGGGCTTCGACGCTGGGTTCCCGGATGAATTCGAACAGCCGCATCACAGTGGGGTTGATATCAACACTCGCCCCGTGATCGGGCAATTGCAGCATCTGGCGCAACTGATCGACGCACTGCAGCAAGACGTCCACCGTGGCGGGAGTCAGTTCTCGTAAGCGCTGCCGCAGCAGGTCGAGCAACGTTTCCGCCTGGTGCGATAACCGCTCGATCGTGTGCAGTCCCAGGTACGAACTTGACCCCTTGATACTGTGCAGGGCGCGGAACATCCGGTTGATGGCCGCCGCATCAAACGTCCGTTCCAGGGCGAGAAGATCTTGCTCCACCTTTTCGAGACTATGAGTCGACTCGAGGACGAACTCTTGTAACAACGATTGATCCACGGACGCACTCCGACGAGACAAAACACGGCAGCCCAGGGAGGTTGCCGCCCCAGTGTTGTAATTCGTCCACGCAACCTCACGGCACGCGTTCGGGCAGTGGACGAGTAATAAATCAGGTTGTGTCGGGGGAACGCGTTCGCCTCCTTGCGTCCGTTTTCTGGTGTAGAAGAATTCGTAGGAATTCTTAAGTCTTTCCGTATGCGGCGGAAGTCTTACGACGTTCCGCTACATGCAGATTCGAATCTTGGTTCATCGCGCCGGCAATGCGGCAATCCGCTTCAATACCTCCGCGAGCATTTCTTTCGTGACTGGTTTCTGCAGGACTAGTGGCCGGTGAGGATCGTTTGCGCCGGCCGCCGCATCTGACGAACTGCTGGAAATCAAAAAACAGGGAATGGCTGAGCCGCGGGCATGTTTCCGCACTTGTGTTGCCAGATCGTCGCCACTTCCGTCATCCAGATGCATGGCTGACAGGATGCCGCTCGGAACTTTGTCCGCCAGACCTGCAATCGTCTCGCCGATGGTGGCGAAGACCTGAATGTGGGCGACTCCCAATTCGGTGAGATGTTGCTGCAGCACGCGGGCCTGCATGCGTGACGGTTCCACCAGCCACATCGTTGTCGGTTGGAGACGAATTGCTGAACCGGACAGCTTGAGGCGAGCCGGCGCGTCTCCCAGCCCGTGATGGGAATCGGACAGCGAGACGGCATCGGTACCTCCCAATTCCCCGAGCAAGACCATGGCCGCGTGTGCCATATCATCGGCTGATTCGTAGCGATCTTCCGGCCGCTTAGACATCGCCCGCCGCACGATTTCGGTACAGGCCGCGGGGAGCAGCGGGGTCATGGCTCGAGGGTCGGGAATGGGTCTCTGGCAGTGGGCATACATCAGTTGCGAGAGGTTTTCGCAGTCCGAATACGGAGGTTTGCCGGTCAGCATGTGCAAGTAGGTCGCACCGGTCGAATAAATATCGCACCGGGAATCGACCTCGCCACCACTGAATTGCTCGGGACTCATATAGAGTGGCGTGCCGAGCATGCTGCCGGGATTTGTCAGTTTCAGGGACGAACTGGATAAAGCATCCAGGACCTTGGCGAGTCCGAAATCGGTGATCTTGATATGGTCGCGAGACGTTCGGAGCAGGTTTTCGGGTTTGATATCCCGATGAATCAGGCCGACCTCATGCGCGGCCGCCAGACCAAAACAGATTTCTGCAAGGTACCGCGTGGCCCGTTCGACCGGACACTTTTGCTCGTCGAGAAGATTGGCAATCGATCCGCCGCCGACGAACTCCATCGCGAGAAAATATGAGCCATCCGTTTCGCCGACCTCGTAGAGAGCCGTGGCGTTGGGGTGATTGAGTTTGCCGATGGCGCGTGCTTCGGCCAGAAATCGCTGCCGGGCTTGGGGACTCACGGAGAGTCCGGAGGGTAATACCTTTAACGCGACATCGCGTTCGACCAGCGGATCGAAGCCGCGGTACACGACACCCATGCCACCTCGTCCGAGGTAGCCCACGATCTGGTACTTGCCGAGGTAACCCCCGACTTCATATCGCTTTACGTCAGTCGATCCGGCTCCGCTGTCGAAGCAGGTGACGTCCATCTGGTTGCGTTCAGTGGCCGTGTCGGCCTTCGTCGACTGATCGCCGACTGCCAGATTCTTCTTCTCGCCCACGATGCCCACCGTTTCAGGACGAACCACTCGTCAGATCGATACTTGCGAAATTTACTCCTTATTCCCGGAAAGGATGCCCTGTTCGGAACGAGCGCTAAATCGTTGAGGGGACGCGGCCCGGGAAGAACCTATAAACGAAACGTTATCACAAATGGCGTGTCCACTGGTAATAGAATCTGTGTTCAAAGTGCCATTTTTCAAAAATCGTGCCGAAGACGAATAATCTTGCAGCTTCGTCATGTTTGAGTGTGCATTGTGCTGACAGAAAGATGTTACGAGAGAAAAAGCGAAGGTCGTTTTGTTGAACAGGGGCACGGCGACTCCTCTTTCTGTCGGCCCATTTTTCTGTCAAAAATCAATTAACGAGACCAGTGCGGAATCGGGTTTGCACTAGTCTCAGTCCCTGACGCTGATTCACGTCCGCCGGTCAATCAGATAGAAATCGGATTACCACCCAGCCAGTCGCCTGAATCTACGGCTTGGTGAGCCCCGTCTTTCTATTGTTAGTTTGCCCTCACTTTTGTCTGGAAACGAACCACATGAATCGCCCCGTAATCGGAGTGACGGTCGACAACGTCGATAGCAACATTGCCAGCGGCAGATATGAAAGCAACATTGCCTATAGCCGCATGGTGGCTGAAGCGGGTGGCTTGCCGCTGTTACTGCCTCAAGAGATGGAGCTCGCGGCCCATTACGTCGACCTGTGCGACGGGCTGATGCTGACCGGCGGCGACGATGCCCGCTGCGAGGATCTGGGTGTCCCGGCGCATCCTCAGTCCCGATGCATCGACCCGCGGAGGCAGGCCTTCGAATTTGCACTGCTGGATGCCTTAACGCAGAGACCGCAGCGGCCAGCGCTGGGTGTGTGCCTGGGGATGCAACTGATGGCGCTCCATGCGGGCGGGCGTATGAATCAGCACCTCCCGGATACGCTGCCGAATGCGGTCGAAGTTCACCAGGAGAACCATCGCCATCGCGTCGTGCTCGGAATCAGGGCATCGGCACTCCTCGCATCAACGGGGGCTCCTGTGAGTCTGTTGAATGCGGACCTGGCCAGCGAGACCGTCGTGTCGTCGCATCACCAGGCGGTCGAGGATCCCGGCCGTTTGCGAGTCCTGGCGGCGTCACCCGACGGCGTGATCGAGGCGATTGACGATCCTCTGCGGCCGTTTTATCTTGGTGTGCAGTGGCATCCCGAACGGGGGGAGGGAGTTTTTAATTTCGATCTGATCCAGCGATTTGTCGCGGCGTGTGCTCAAAGCCGGACGTAATTGCGAATAATCGCGGAATTGTCCCCTCTTCCGGGCCAGTCACGCGTATGATGCAGGCGCGCTCGCAACAACAGAGGTATGTCCTCGGAACGCACTGCGGCGGTTTTGCCGTCGGGCGTTTGTCTCACGTTCTCATTGCCGTATCACGGCGAAAGCGAGCTCCATCATTTATATCAAAGTCGGCTGTGAACTCATTTATGACTGCCCCCAGCCGACGCCCATGATGCTGATGCTTAACACCCATTACAGCCAAGCCCATGAAGTTGTCCTTCCCGATCAGTTAGTCACCAACCCGCCGCTGATGATCACCCCTTATCGCGACGGGTTCGGCAACTGGTGCAGCCGTTTGGAGGCCCCCGCCGGCCGCACCAGGATCAGCACATCGGCGATCGTCCGTTCGAACGGAATCCCCGATCCCGTGGTTCCGAACGCAGTGCAGCATCCCGTTTGGGAGTTGCCCTCGGACGCCTTGGTGTTTCTGCTGGCCAGCCGGTACTGCGAGACCGATCTCTTGTCAGAGATCGCCTGGAAGCAGTTCGGCACGACGCCGCTGGGGTGGGCTCGAGTCCAGGCGGTCTGCGACTTCGTCCACAATCACATCAAGTTCAACTACGCAATGGCGCGAGCGACACGGACGGCTCTCGAAGCCTACAACGAACGCACCGGAGTCTGTCGGGACTATGCACATCTGGCGATTGCCTTCTGCCGTTGCCTGAACATTCCGGCTCGCTACTGCACGGGGTACCTCGGTGATATTGGCCTGACGCCCCCGTTCGGCCCCATGGATTTCGCCGGCTGGTTCGAGGCATTTCTCGGCGGCCAGTGGTACACTTTCGACCCGCGCAACAACAAACCCAGAATCGGCCGAGTCCTGATGGCCCGCGGCCGGGATGCGGTAGATGTTGCCATCAGCACGACGTTTGGCCCCAATACGCTGGCGGGCTTCACGGTGATCTGTAGCGAAGTGCCGAAGCCGTAACAGACTTCCGCTACGTTGCTGTTCCCTAACTGCGCGATTTGTTCGAGCGAACTCGTGGGATAAAATCGTGTCCGACCAGAATGCCGAGCGTTGAGAATAAACCGCTGCTGATCCTCGACCTGGATGAGACCCTCATCTATGGGACGGGTCGCGCACTGGAGCGGCCTCACGATTTCAGAGCCGGGCCGTTCTTCGTTTACAAGCGCCCCAGTCTCGATCAGTTCCTCGCAAGTGTCGTCGCCAGTTATCGACTGGCCGTTTGGTCGTCAGCATCGTGCGACTATGTGGCGGCCGTTACCCGCGGCATTTTTCCTGCAGCGATCACATTGGAGTTCCAGTGGTCGCAGGAACGTTGTGTTCGACGGTACGATGCCGAATGGCAAGACTACTATTGGATCAAAGATCTCAAGAAGGTCCGTCGGCTGGGATTTGACCTCAATCGAGTCTTGATCGTCGATGACACGCCGGAAAAGGTCGAACGCAATTACGGCAATGCCATCTACGTCCGGGCGTTTGAAGGCGACCAAAGGGATCAGGAGTTAGAGCGTTTGGCCTCGTATTTAATCCTGTTGGCTGACAGCGACAATTTTCGTACGATTGAGAAACGTGGCTGGAGAATCAGATAGCCGTTGATCGGATTGCTGTGCAATTTCTGACGCAGGAAATGGAAATGGGTATCGATGAACGCGATATGCTGGATGCAGATGTGGAGTTGCTCCCGGATCGGCTGCGCGCCGCCGGTTTTGAAATTGCGGTGAGCCGCGAACCTTATCCGCCTTTTCCAGATCTGATAGTGATCGACGTGCGCTATCCGGGCGGCAAGGACGTACAAAGTTTTGTTTGCATCCAGGAGCAGTTGGGGCAACGCAAGATCTACATCGCCAATGCCTGGAGTTGGTGGCCCGCTGTGCAAAAGCGCCGTGAGAAGCTGCAAGAGGATGTCACCGCGGCAATTGAGCAGTCGGGCGGATTTTCCTCATCTGGCTAACTTGCCTGCCAGCGACAGATCGGAAATTTCAACCGGATAGCATCAAAATGGACGTGATCAATTTCTACAGTGTCTCGGACGACTTCGGGCAGTTTTCGAATTTCGCCGCGTTTCCGATTGAAATTGACGGGAAGGTCTGGCCGACTTCGGAGCACTATTTTCAAGCTCAGAAGTTTGCAGATGCAGCCTATCGGCAGAAGATCCGGGAGACGATTTCCCCCATGCAGGCCGCAAAGATGGGGCGCGATCGCAAGCAAGTCCTGCGTTCTGACTGGGAGAGCGTGAAGGTTGAGATCATGCGCCAGGCGGTGCTGGCGAAGTTTACTCAGCATGACGATCTACGGACACTGCTGCTGTCGACTGGTCACGCCAAGATCGTCGAGCACACGGAGAACGATGCCTACTGGGGCGATGGTGGCGACGGCCGTGGCCAGAATATGCTGGGGTGGATTCTCGTGGACATCCGAGAGCGGTTGCGTGTAAGATGACTGTCCCGAGGTCACTGAAGCCGCTTGGCTTCAGGCCGGGGCAGGTCGTATCTGCAATTGAGGAGATCTCTATGTCCAGCGGCGATTTCATGGAGTTGATGAGCGTGCTGGTCAGCGTGCCTCTGGCGACGATCACTTGGTTCTTGTGGATTGTCACCACGTATTACGTGTACCTGGATGCCGAGCGACGCTCGAAGAGCCGCTTGTTTGCCGTGGCGTTCGCCATTGCGATTGCCATGTATTATTGGCCGATCAGCTTCCTGGCGTATCTGGCTTGCACTGCCAGTCTTGATCGGCGCCCGGTACACAAACCGGCCGTTTGATCCGTCCTTATTTCTTAAGGCGATCCAAACTCACCTTCAAGAACTGCACGCCGCTGCTTACGAATGTGGTGCCCACGTGCTGGTCGTCGATCTGCACCGTGCGGGCCGAATAATAGCGGGCGGCAATATTCATCTTTGGCAAGAGCACGACGGTGCGGTCGTTGTTCCACGTCAGACCATCGTCGCCGGAGTAGTTGTAGCTCAGACCCTTATTCGCCGTGCCCACGCCGAACGTGACGAGCAGCCCGCCGTCCTTCAGCACGGTCAGGTAGCGTCCCTCGGCCGTGTCGATATCGGGGACCGGGCGAAAGGCTTCCACGGTGGTCCAGGTCTGGCCCTCGTCTGTGGATCGTAAAAAGACCGGTCCCATAGCGAGCAGCGTCCCTTTCGGAGTCCGCACGATCTGCTGGAACGAGTGCTGCTTCTTGTCCGCACCGACTAGGGGGAACACGGCTAATTCGCCAGACTTGGGATCGAACAGCCGCGGCGGCCCGACCCGCAGCGGCAGCAGCCAGCGGCCATCACTCCACGGCAGGACATTGTGCCGGACGGCTCCCAGGTGTTTGCCGTCGACCGGGCCGATCAAGCCCTGCTCGCTCCATGTACGTCCCTGGTCTGTGCTGATCGAGTACAGCAGCGCCCGTTCGTAGTAGCCATCCTTCTTCTTATCGTCGGCGATGTAGTTCCATGTGACGACCACGCGGTCATCGGGCAGGACGTCGGCCGTGCCCGGGTAGACTTCGAATACGGGCGCCTCGCGAATGACCGCCGGACGCACGGCAGAGGTCGCGATAGTCTCGGGCTTCTCCCACGTCTGGCCCTCGTCGACCGAGCGTGTCCGCATGAGGACATTGGCCCCTTTGTAGACGATGATCAGCGTACCGTCCTTCGTGCGACAGATGGAGGGATGCACGTGCCCGGCGACCGACTGCGCGATCGCGACGGGTTGGTCTTCGGCTTGCAGGCGAGGGGCACATGCCAAGAGCACAAGCAGGCAGAATGCGGCGTTTCTCACGAATCGGACGGACAAAGCTGGACGGTGTCGCATTGCAGCTCCAATTATCTGTGAGCGTGGATTGATGCGTTGCGCTGCTCACTATACCGACGCCGGGTGTGAATGGTACTGCATCTTGGGTTCAGGATGAGTTCATCGCGATTTCATGACATTCGGAGGTGCGATCAAAATGGCGTGTGATTGGATGAGGTAAACGCCTCTCGGCGGATGTGTGATGGTGCTGAGTTGTTGTAAGTGCCTTTCATCAAATGAGTAACGTCTCGTTGGGTGATCTGTCTGGAATGGCCAAGTTCTGAAGTCAAAACCCTGTTAGCGGGATAACACGCTCAATCCTTATCACCGACGTCACTGCACGGGCGTGTCATTGTGAGATGATAACAATTCCGATAGATATTCGCCGTCAGAATAAAATCCGTAAGCAAGCTAATTATTCTTGGACACGTTGGTGAAATGAGCCCAAAGTCCGGAACCAAGAGGGCGTGCCAGCCGTCCTTTTGTACGATTGTTCGCCTCCCGAGCCCGGGATCCCACCCACTGGAGTTCGCATTGATGAAGTTTTGGAGTCGTCCGTTATGGTCCAGTCTGTTTCCTCAGGTTTCCGGCGCGGCGCGAGCACGTCGACGGCAGACTGGCAACCTGACGTTCTTGGAGCAGTTGGAATCGCGCGAGATGCTGACCTCGTTTCTCGTCAACAGCACAGCCGATACGACGGATGCCGGCACGTTGCGCTGGGCCATTGAGCAAGCCAACTCCAACGTCGGGTCCGATACGATCACGTTTGATGCGACGTTTAATTCGGCCCAGACGATCACGCTCACAGGAACTCAACTTCCAGCAGTGACCGACGCGACTGGGGCGACGATCATCTCCGGCCCCGGAATGGATCTCCTCACCGTCAGCGGCAACAGCTTGAGCCGCGCGTTTGAAGTGAAGGCCGGGGCGACAGCCTTCATTGATGGCCTCACGATTATCGACGGACATCCGACTTTTGCCGACGGTGAACTGTCGTTCGCCGAGGGATCAGGCATCTTCAATAGTGGCCAGCTCAGCCTGTCACACGTCACGTTGACAGGCAATAGCGGTGTCTACTTTGGCGGCGCGATTATGAATTATGGGACCTTGACGATTTCCGATTCGATACTCAGTCATAACACGTCGCAATCGGGTGGGGCTATTGGCAATCGCGGTGTCCTGGTCGCAACTCGAGTTGAATTCTCCCAGAACGAAGCAGCGGCGGATGGCGGGGCCATCTACAGTGAGGGGACGACATCGCTGTCATACTGTCAGATTGACAGCAATACTGCGGGCTTAGATTGGGGTTTCGGTGGCGGAATAGCGCAAGAAGTCGGCGAAACGAGTGTCTTAACGATCTCATACTCGACACTCAGCAATAATTCGGCCTACATGGGCGGAGCCCTGATCGCTAAGGGGCAAGCAACGATCTCGGGGTCACTATTGGTCGGCAACCAGGCGGCCTATGGCGGAGGGGCCATTTTCACATCCGACCGACTGCGTGTGCTAAATTCCACTCTCACCCAGAATACCTCTGATCTGGGCGGTGCAATTTACGATTCGGGGTCGATGGAGATCGCGAATGCGACAATCAGCAACAACTCGGCGACGACCAGCGGTGGGGGAATCTGGATAGACGATTACATCTCCGACGTGGCTCTCAAGAACGTCATTCTAGCTGGCAATCTGCGTGGCAACTTCGCAGATAATCTCAAAGGATCGATCGAAAACGAGCACTCTCGCAACAACCTGGTCGGACCTGCCTCCGGCAACATCTTCTCCGGTTACCACGACAATATCTTCCTCGGCGCGAATGAGTATCTCGGCCTTGGGCCGCTTGGCGATCATGGCGGCCCCACCCAGACCATGCCACTTTTGGCTGGTAGTCCAGCCATCGATCGTGGTGAATTGCAATATACCCCGACCGCGTCCTGGGATGTCGATCAGCGAGGCGAAGGATTCAGCCGCATTGTCGGCACGGACATCGATATCGGGGCTTACGAATCAGGTTTTTCAAATGGGCTGATCACGGGATATGAGCTCTACACTGATCTCGGCTGGGTTTATAGTTATGATGCGTTCACAACTCCTGTTACTTATAGCATCAGCGGCGGGGCGGACCAGGCCTTGTTCGTCATCGATCCCGACACGGGGCGACTGACGTACTTAACGGTGCCCGATTATGAACATCCGACGGATTCCGACGCTGACAACTTATATCAGCTCTTGATTACGTTCACAGATGCGGACCAACACGCGACGGTTGTTCCGTGGACCATCCGTATCAAGAATATCAACGAGTTGCCGGTAATCACGCTGGCGTCTGAGCCCGCGACATATGCGATTGGGAAGACTCCCGTGCTGGACTCGGCGGCCAGCTTTGTAATGCCGCAGAACAATATAGACTACGAGGGATCGGAGCTGGTGGTCTCCATCAGCCAGAACCGAGATGCGAAAGACGTCCTGAAAATTGTCTCGCAAAACGGGCCCGGGCAGATCAGCATCAAGAAGAATAACGTGATGTATGGTGGCGTGATCATTGGAACGGTTCAGGGCGGCAGTAAGACGAGCCCCAATTTGGTTATCACTTTTAATGCTACAGCCAGCGAGGCTGCCGTGAATGCCCTGGTGAAGCAAGTGAGCTTCTCGACAGCCAACAAGCGGTTGCCTCAGGCAGCTCGAACGTTACAAATGCAGTACAATAATGCGTTCGGCTGGAACAGCGATGCGACGACGCGTCAGATCAACATCGTTACGCGGACAATCTCGCCGCACGTCTCGGCCGCGGCAAGAAGAGCGGCGAGATCGCATTAGCTTGACAAGCACTGGAGATTCTTGTACATAAGTGATCGTGGGTCGATCGCCGATGCTCGTCAGCATGTCTCATTCAACGATTGCCGCCGGATAGCTTTTCGAGCAGCTCACGAGCCGCGGGGTGATCGGGCTGCAGGCGGAGGGCTTCCTGGATGTGTTTGGTGGCTGAGGCAGGATGGCCCTGAGCTGCGAGTACGGCTCCCAGGCTATAGTGGATGTTCGCATCCTTAGGATCGATCTTGGCCGCTTTTTCCAGATGCTGCTGGGCGGCCACGAACTCTCCGCGCGCGGCATAGACCGATGCTGCATTCATATGGGCGTGGAGGGACAGGGCATTGTATTTGAGAGCCGTTAGGTAGTTCTCTAACGCCTCATCCGCCCTGCCCTCTCGCAGCAATGCCGAGCCGAGTTCGACATAGGCATTTGCGAAACCCGGGTCGAGTTCCAGGGCGGCTTCGAAGTGGGGGATTGCTTCGCGGACGTTGCCCATCTGAGCGAGGGTTCGTCCGAGATTGTACTGCAGGCCGTCTGAATTGGGGTCGCGATGCAGTGCCTCGCGGTAGTTCGTAACCGCTTCCGCGAGCTTGCCCTGGGCGGCTAATGCATCGCCCAAATGCGAATAGGCCATTTCGCTCTCGGGATTGCGTTTCAGGATCGACTTGAACTGGGACACAGCATCGTCGTATTTCTTCTGCCGCGTGTATGCATCCCCGAGAATCACTTGCGCCATCTCATAGGATGGTGCGTTCACTACGAGCGTTTTTAATCGCTCGACTGCGGCATCGACAGAACCGGCTTCCAGCAACTCATGCACATCGTCCAGTTCGTTGAAGTGCGGCATCATGTCTTTGATGTCGGGAAGCGTCGCGTGTGGAGTTGCCGATCCTGTTTTCGCGTTGGCGACGTACCCCAAACTGGCCAGGGCCCGCTGTTCCCTGGGGGAGAGCTCGATGTTGGACTCCTGCCGAGGTGCCATTTGGCTCTCGACCTTCGCCAACTGTTGCTCCAGTGATTCCATTTGCTCTGCCTGGGTAGTTGCCAGATTGTGGAGCTCGGCGGGATCCTTGGTCAGATCGTAGAGTTCTCGTCGCGGTGCCCGGATGTACTTCCAGTGGTCGGTGGTCAGGCTGCGTAGTGGCGACCAACCCGCTTCGTGGAACGGTTCGTCCGTCTCACTGTAACAGAGGCGTGCCTGCTGCGGTTCGCCACGCGCGGCTGCCAGCAAACTGCGAGCATTGCCCGGGGCCTTGTGATTGATTCGCAGTGCTTCCAGGATTGTCGGAAATACATCGACTAGCGAAACGGCACCGGAGACCCGGGCGCCCTTGGGCAACATCCCGGGCATCGAGACAATCAGTGGGACATGCAGCGTGGAGTTATAGATCATCTTGCCATGTTTGCGCTCCTGATGTTCTCCGAGCCCTTCACCATGATCTCCCAGCACGACAATGAGCGTGCGGTCAGCAATGCCTCGTCGTTTCAGGAAGTCCTGCAATCGGGCCAGTTGCTGGTCCACGAAGGCGATCTCGGCGTCGTAGGGGCGATCCTTAAAGCGATCGCCGAACAAATTGGGATGTGCGAGGTACGGACTATGAGGATCGTACAGATGGACCCAGCACAAAAACGGCTTCTGGAAATGACCATCCAACCATTGTAGCGCCTCGTCCGAGACCAGGTTTCCGGCGCGATAGCGATGCAGCGCATGATCGGCCGGTGCCGCTCCCGCCATGTCGTCACCGTAAGTTGAAAAACCACGGTCCAGTCCGAATTTGGAGTCCAGCACGAAGGAGGCGACGAAGCCGCCGGTATCATAACCGCGGGCCTTCAAGATCTCGGCGAGAGTGGGAATGGCGTCGGGGAGTCGACTCTGACCGTTCGTCCGCAGTCCATGCTCCGGTGGGTTCAAACCGGTGAACATCGTCGCGTGCGAGGGGAGTGTTAGCGGCGCTGGGGCGTAAGCATGCTCAAACAAGACACCGTTGGCTGCCAGGGCATTCAAAGTGGGCGTGAGGGCATTTGTACGCCCGTAGCATCCCAGATGATCTGCCCGAGTCGTATCGAGCGTGACGATCAGCACATTCCATTTCGGACGCTGCAGACCCCAGACCGCGAACGCTACTCCAACCAGGACGAACAATCCGAGGATCCCGACTGCTCGCCGCCTGCTCATGGTTGACTCAATCGCCAAAGGGAAATCTGAAACACGACGCACCCTATCAATGGACCGTCATTGTACAACAGATTCCGCGCGATCTACTGCTGCAGATCAAACTTTAATTCGTTGGTGCCGACTTTGATCTCGGCCTTGAGGGGGCTTGAATCGGTGCTGCGAAACTTCGGGGGGATGTTTGGATATTCTTTGGGTGTCAGCTTGGGCTTGCCAGGATCGGGGGCCGCGAAGCCGACGACTGGGGGCGTCACCGTGACGACATAATCGCCCTTCACGACATTCGCAATCGTGGCCATGCCCTTCGAATCCAATGGGGCACCGCCGCCATCCCCCGTCTTGTTTTGCAGGCTCACCAGGCCTTCCGTCACCGGCTGTCCGCCAAACGTGACCGTCACTGTTGCGCTCCCCGAGGGCTTTCCTGGAGGTCCGCCGCCACCACATCCGGCAGAGGCCATGACCAGTAAACCTAGAAGCATATGGGCCGTCGTCTTGAATGTGTTGAATCGCAAAAGCATCAGTCAGACCTCAATTGGCGATAAATAAGATTTCGATAATGATCAATACCGCTGTAAAAAGAGAACCCCGTCGCGAGGATCGGGGTTCTCCAAAAGTCACAAGCACAGCACTGGGTTAGTATTCGCCGATGACCAGTCCGTCATCACGAACACACAACTGCGACAACAGGAGGAAGTTGATGTTGTCCGAGATAAATCGCACGGAACCATCCGCCAGGGTGGCATGGACGCCACCAGTATGCTGCGAACTGAGCGTCGTGTTGAACGAAAACTGAC
This sequence comes from Planctomycetaceae bacterium, assembly GCA_021732415.1. Lineage (GTDB taxonomy): Bacteria > Planctomycetota > Planctomycetia > Planctomycetales > Planctomycetaceae > JAKFVC01. The sequence continues at coordinate 35,108 of JAKFVC010000072.1, read as the reverse complement.
TGGTCGCCGGCCCCGCTGCTCCGGAAACTTTAAAGGCATTCGGCGGATAGCGAACAGTCGTGATGCCACCCGGGTAGCACGCTCCGCAGGATGTGGCGAGCGGCAATGTGGTTCCGTCGCCCCAAACAGTCAGTCCAGGGTGATTGCCAACGCTGAACCAGCCACCCAATCCGTTGGCGGTGATATCCTTGTTGTTGGTGAATCCCGATTGCTCACCGACCAGAATCGTATTCGACATGCCGTCAGTGCAATCGCGACCGCGTCGGCTGGAGAACGGCGTAATCATGCCGTTTTTACAGCTGCTGGAACCCGAGCACAACACGTCTCCCGTACACACGGTCGTGCGGCCTGCCGGATCCGGAGTGGCGCCGCTGATGCCGGCATAGTGAATCGTCATGCCTTCGCGACTGTACCCTGAGGCATTCGTGAAGCTGGCATTCGTACTCGAAGGGCACGCATAGACGGGCAGGATCAGACCGCGCAGAACTGTATTGTTTCCATAGCCCCAAGGGGGGCCGGCCGGTGAGTGTGCGAAGAACCCACCCGCATTGATCTGCAAGGTGTTGTACAACGGTGCCTGGTCGAGGTACGGCAAGATGAACACGCGCCAGTTGGGCCTGTCGTCCGTCAACACACCCATCGGGAACACGTTGACCGTGTCATGATAGTTGTGCATGGCCAGGCCGAGCTGCTTCATATTATTCTTGCATTGCGAGCGGCGGGCCGCTTCGCGCGCTTGCTGCACGGCCGGCAGCAGCAAGGCAATCAGCACCGCGATGATCGCAATCACCACCAGCAATTCAATCAGCGTAAAACCTCGACGTCCGCGCATAGATTCCTCCTCCGGGCAATACTGTCACTCGCTAACACAATGCAAAATAAAAAACATTGTCCAACTCCATGGGCATCGGCACACGGCGGAGGTAAATCCGTAATCGTGGCGAGCCTGAGTGAAAACCCCGTAGTAGCAGTTGGCATGCCAGAACGACTCGACGACGCTCGGCAGTACGTCAAATGTGATTCGGTAAAGTGAAAGAATATAAAAGGTTATGGAAAACTTCGTCGCACGCAGGTCGTGCTCGACGCGCATCGGCGTGACAATAAAGGCAGCAGCGATTGCCGCGCTGGTGTGCTCCGTTTCGAAATGCCAACAGTGAAACTGTGGCAGCAGCAAGATCATTGCCTGACAGAGTTTTCAGAATTCACGAGCTGTCCACTTGCCATTTGCGAATCAGCAGGTATCCAGAACTGGTGCTCAGCCGATGAGCGATAACCATCGACGATGCCTGGGTGGCGTGGCCAACGTGGTCGCTACTGTTGATCACCGGACGCCGATTGGTGACAATCTTGGCGGAAGTCATGGTCACTGCGCGACCATCTTCACTGTCATGCTGCGCTCATGACGCGGATTCGCAATCATCACGAGAAAGGGACTCGGTTGAACACCTTCAATCAGCATCTCATTACGCGTCGTCGTTTCCTGGGTGCTTCGCTGGCCGCGAGTGCCGGGTTGATGTCGCTCCAGTCCGGGGCACAGGAAACTCAGCCCGAGCCCATCATTGATATCCATCAGCATACGAATTATGCCCAGCGGACCAATGCTCAATTGATTGCTCATCAGAAGGCAATGGGCGTGACCCGGACGATCTTGTTGCCCGCGGGGAGTCCTGTCAGTCGGACGTCGACCAACGGCGGAAAGTACAATGGGCTCGGTGGTGTGGGAGCGGGTGGAAATGAGACCGTCCTCGCGGTGGCCCGGCAGTTTCCCAAGGAGTTCTCGTTCGGCGTGAATGAGGTGACCGATCTGCCTGAGGCCAGCGCGGAAATCAACAAGTATCTGGATCTCGGTGCGATCATCATCGGCGAGCAGAAGTTTACGGTGGAATGTGATTCGCCGGAGAGCCAGAAGCTGTATGCCCTGGCGACCGAGCACAACGTTCCGATCCTGCTGCACTTTCAGCATGGGACCTACAACCTGGGGTTCGAGCGATTTCATAAGATGCTCGAGAAGTTTCCGAAGACCGTGTTCATTGGTCATGCTCAGACCTGGTGGGCGAATATCGATAAGAATCATACCGATCAGAATGTATTGTATCCCAAGGGCAAAGTGGTCGCTGGGGGTCTAACTGACAAGTATTTGACCGACTACCCGAATATGTTTGCCGACATGTCGGCGGGCTCGGGGTTGAATTCGTTGCTGCGCGATGAGGAACAGACTCGCGGGTTCCTGGAGCGTCATCAGAATAAGATTCTGTATGGCAGTGATTGCAACGACCCGGCTGGCACGGGAGCCAAATGCCAGGGATCGCAAACGATTGCTGCGATTCGGAGGCTCTCGCCGAATAAGGCGATTGAGCGGAAGATTCTGTACGAGAATGCGAAGAAGTTGTTTCGGTTTGAGGACTAACGTCTCGTCAACTCCAAGGATTTGGGTGCCACTGGCTCTGCCAGTGCTTCGCCGGATCGCAACTCGCTAGACAATTGGCACTGGCCGAGCCAGTGGCACCCAGGTCAAAGTTTATTGATTGATGGCGCATTAGTGCCGTAGCCTGACTCTCCAGAGTCGGGCGCTTCTGCCCACGAAATTCGCCCGACTCTGGAGAGTCAGGCTACGGATAACATCATCATGAAACGCATGTGCTTCACGCTGATTCTGTATGTTGCGGTATTAAGTAACGCTGTCGTGTTCACTCAGGAACAACCGGCCGCCGATTGGGTGCTGGAGACTGAGCAGGCCGCCTGGCAGGCGCGGGACTCGCAGGCGGAGTACGTTTATCACGATCAGTTGTGGATCATGGGGGGCTGGTTCCAGTCTTTCGAAGCTCCGCCGCGGGATGTGTGGTCGTCCGCTGACGGTAAGGATTGGAAGCTGGTGACGAAGGATGGTCCCTGGAAGCACAGCGACTTGCCGATGAATGTCGTCTTTCAGGACAAGATGTGGATGATGGGGGGCTGGTATAACGGTCGCCTGGCGGGGCACTCGGCGAGCAATCAGGTGTGGTCCTCGACCGACGGTGCGAAATGGGAGCAAGTCACCGATAAGGCGGCCTGGACTCCGCGCATTGCTGCTGGACTGGTTGAGTTCAAGGGGCGGATGTATTTGCTTGGCGGGACGGAGAACTATTACTTCGGTGACGAGAAGAGCCTCAAGAATGATGTCTGGTCATCCGCCGACGGCAAGGAGTGGAAGCTGGAGACCGCCGATGCGGGCTGGTCTCCGCGCGCCTATCATCAGGCAGTGGTGCTGAATGACAAGATCTATGTGATGGGTGGCGGCAACTACGTGCCCAAATACCATGCGACCAACGATGTGTGGTCTTCCAGTGATGGCGTCAAATGGGAGCGTGAGACCGAGGCTGCTCCGTGGTCTCCGCGGTTGTGGTTTTCATCGGCCGTGTATCGGGATCGCATGTGGGTGATCGGTGGCTGGAACAACGAACCGGGTGTGGGTTCTAAGAACTGGGGAGATGTCTGGCATTCCGCGGATGGCAAGAACTGGCAGATGCTGGAAACGAAGACCAAATGGAAAGAGCGTCACGAGCAGTCCGTGTTTGTGATGAAGGATAAGCTGTGGCTGGCCGGCGGACATGCGCAGCCGCTGTCCGCTCAGGTGTGGTCGCTGCAGTTGCCGGAGAAATGGAAGCCGTAAGCGTCGTGTCGTGGGACGGGTCTCCAGGCCCGTCCGTCCCTTTTGCTCCGTGAGCGGACTGGCGCTAGCCACCGGTTTTTCAACGTTATTGGCATGAAGCACCGGTGGCTAGCGCCAGTCCGCTCACAGAGGATGTGCCATCAACCGTAAGACGGAGCTCAGACGCTGGCAGCGTCTGCCACGGGGGCCGGGGGCTTACGGCACCTGGCCCACCTTGGCAAGAAGAGGGACGGACGGGCCTGGAGACCCGTCCCACGGTTTCAATCGCTGATTTCCTTTGGGGGGCAGCCGTAGCTTTGCGCGTAGTCGGCTCGCAAGGTGCCAAACAACCGGTCCCAGAACAGGGTGTAGAAGCCGAAGTTGTAGTTCGCGTCTTGATGGTGCTGCGCGTGGAACGAACTTCCCGCGACAGACGACAGGACTGGCTGGCGAGCTAACTCGATCGGGACCGGTTCGACTCCCAGATGCCCGATGGCTCCGCACACGACGTTCAGGACCATGTAGATCGACATGCCCAGCCACGATGCGGGGTAGACTGAAATCACGGCCAGCCACAACAGGCCGAAGCCCAGGTTCTCGACGGGATTCAGAGCGAATAGTGTCAGCGGCCGGACTCGCTCATAGCGATGATGCATCCGGTGGATCCACTGAAACAGGATTGGTGTATGGGCGAGGCGATGCAGCCAGTACATCAACAGATCCATGATGAGCAGGAGCGCGAAGACGTCGCCGACCGCTCCCCAGCCCCAGTCGGTGCGAAACCGGATCACGCCGTGCTTCCAAAGCTGCCAACCGGCCAGCGTGATGGCTGTGTTGAGCAACACGTTGCCCAGAGCTACTGCGATTTCCAGCGCTGTGACCGGTTCTGGTGGAGCCGACACCGGCCGCGCCCGATAGCCCCGTACGAGACATTCGCCTCCAACGACCACGAATAACAAGATCAGCAAATTCTCGGCGAAGAAGGCCATGCCCGCTGCGAGCCAGGATGCCGAATGCAGCCAGTCAATCATCCGCTGGAACATCCGGGGAGTCTCGCTCGGTGGACCTGAGGTTCTCTGGCCCAGTCAAGGACCATGCGTGAGGGATTCAACTCACTGATGGACGTGCAGTTCGTAGTCTGCAAATCGTTTCTCAAGATAGCGACCAGACTCCTCGCGCGAAAGACACAGCCGCCGATCGCCGCGTGTCCGTTCCGACCGGAAAACGGATTGTTTCGGCCGGACGCAAATATTGAGCCAATTCGGCTTGGGAACACCTCAATGTCACTGCCTGAGCAGCGAGAGTCGACTACAGACTCGGTGTCATGTTGAGTGATGCTTCGGTATCGACTCCTTGGCCAGTCAGTGATGACTATATGTCTTCTTGGGATTGTCCGAGCAGATGGGCCAACTGATGCAGCCCGCGGAAAGGCTGACGAAGCGTCATGTTGCGCCCATTTTTGCGGCATCTATCGGAACAAAACAACACGTTGGATTGTAGTGTTAAAGGCAGATGAAATCGAATGGGCCGATTTTGTGAAAAAAACAAGTTGGGATAATTGAGTGGATTGATTGACATCGGTTGTTTAGGCGTGTAGCTTCTATCGCTATTCCATACGTATACGGGCCAAAAATCGTTACAGCTGGCGCAGTCTGCGCAAGCCTCCCGCGTAAACAGAGCACACATTTCCCCACACACAGGGATCTCTCAACCGGAGCCTAGCCCCATGAAACACAACGTATTCAAGCTTTTCGTCAGTCGATTGGCAGCAGCGAGTAATTGGAGAAGCAGCGGTGTCAAGTTTCATCGTCAGCGTCGCGCGGCCCAGCGCCGTCCGGCAGTTCTGGTCGCCGGCGAACGCCTGGAAGATCGGACCCTGTTGTCTTCGTACAACAATCTGAACCCGATCGCGATTCCTGATTCGGGGGCCTCCACGCCGTATCCGTCCGTGATTAGTGTCGTTATTCCTACGGGGGTGACGGCGACAGTTCTGGATGTGAATGTGCATCTCAACGGGGTCACTCACACCAGTGCGGATGACATCGATGCCTTGCTGGTCGGCCCGACCGGAGCCAACTCCACGTTGATGTCTGATGCGGGTGGTGTTTCAGTTGGAATCAACGCCACGCTGACGTTCGACCAGGATTCCGCAAATGTTTTGCCCGACACAACGACGATTTCTTCGGGCACGTACCAGCCTGCTGACTATGGGGCATTGAACGAAGTCTACCCCGCTCCCGCACCAGTGCCCACCGGAGCCAACCTCGACGTATTCGACGGGTTGAACCCGGCGGGCGCCTGGAACCTATTTGTCAATGACGACGCCGGCGCGGATGTCGGCTCCATCGCCAGCTGGGGATTGGATATCACGCTGGGGGGTAATGTCACCATCAACGCCGGTGGGGATGCTGACGACGGCACGGCGGACAACATTGATGTTGTTTTCACCGCGACGAATGCGATTGTTACCATTAACGGAGCGGTCGTCTTCGACGAACCTCTCGCCGGGATTACGAGTCTGACGATCGATGGATCGAGCGACGATGACATCGTCACAATGGCCGGCGGCGACAATCTGGTGAGTTTCCCAGTCGCGTTCAATGGCGGTTTGGGCGGTGTCGACACCCTCAATATCGACGATTTGAATGTGCAAGGCTCATCCAGCGACGGCTTGAATATCTTTGATTTTGATTCGGTTGATATCAACAGCAGTACGTTTAGCGGAAATGCTGATGAAGGCGTCGATATTGCAGTTGTCGGTCCGGTCACCATCACCAACACAATTGCCTCCAACAATGCCGGCGAAGGCATCAACATTGTCAACTCCGGTGCTGTGGTGATGTCCGGAATTACCGCCAACAGCAATGATCCCGGTATCAGCGTGACGAACGCTCCGTCATACAGCCTGACTAATGCGAATGTGTCGGACAACGATGATCATGGTATTCAACTCAGCAACATTGCGGGTGACGTGACGTTGATCGGCGTGGTCGCCAACGACAACGATGCGGACAACGATGGTATCGGCGATGGTCTGAATGCCGACACCATTGGCGGCAGCCTGTTGGTTCAAGGATCGACGTTCCGAGACACGACCGGGTTCGGAAATCCGACCACCCATCAGATTCGAGGTGTCTCCGTCGACACTGTGACGGTTGACGCGACGTTCAGCGGTTCCAATGTTGTCACGGGGAATCAGGGTTTTGCGGGTGTCGTCGGTGACGGCGTGATCCTCGGTGGGGTCGGCGGCAATCTGTCGATTACTGGTGGAACCTATGCCAGCAATAATGGCTCGGGTTTTATTGTATCCGCGAACGTGGGCGGAAATCTGGACGTCGTTGGTGTCAACGCCAATGACAACATTGGGGACGGGTTGAACGTCTCAGGTGCGATCACTGGAACGGTTGACATTGGGGATAGCGGGTTCGATGGAAACACCTTCGACGGTATCGATCTGAATGGCGCGGGCGGATTGACGACCTTGAATGGCGTCGATGCGAGCGGCAACGGGGATAATGGTGTCGAACTCAGTAATGCTGCTGATATCACTTTCCTGGCGGGCACGTTCGACGGTAATACTGGCGAGGGCGTCAATATCTTTGATGCAGGCGCGGTCGATTTCACGAACGTGGAGGCCAACGGCAACGATCCCGGCATTCTGATCGACACGGTCACGTCCTTCACAGACACGGACGGCACGTACTCGAACAACGCCGACCACGGCATCCAGCTAATCGACATTGCCGATTTCGTGACGTTGACGCGGACGACGGCTAACGACAACGACGGCAACAACACGGGAGTCGGTGACGGCGTTCACGCGACCGCCAACAACAATGTGAACGCAATTGGCGGCGACTTCACGGTGAATGGCGGTACGTTTGATGATACGACCGGTCATGCCGACCCGGGAACTCGCCAGATCACCGGTATCTTCGTGGTGGGCGTCGGTGGTAACGTGTTGCTGAATGGCTCGGTAGATCCACTGGAGGCGGATGGCAACCAAACGCAGGGCGTGACGATCGATCAAGTTGACGGGACTGTGACCTTTACCGATGGTGAGTATTCCGGCAACGCGTCGGACGGTATTGGCCTCAGCAACGTGACTGGTTTGACGACTTTGACCAGCGTGACCGCCCAGTCCAACGGCAGTGACGGTATCGATGCCGGCAATCTGACGGATATGAATGTGGCCGGTGGCGATTTCACGCTGAACGATGATGACGGTCTGGATCTCGATACGCTCGACAACCTCACGCTGACCGATGTGAATGCGTCTGGCAATGATGCGAACGATGGTGGTGCGGGCAATGGAGCTTCAATTTTTGGCGTCACGACTTCACTGACTATTCTTGGCGGTACCTACAATGGTGGTGGGACCCAGCAGGATGGCATCAATGCCAATAACTCACCAAACGCAACTATTACGATTGGCAGTGCGGCACAGCCCGTTGTGGCAAATGGCAATGATGAAGATGGTATCGATCTGGATACAGTTGGTGCGGTGACGATCACCAATGTCACAGCCAATCTGAACGACCCGGGCATCGTGATCAACAATGCTCCGTCTGTCAGCATTACGGGAAGTAACGTCAACCAGAATCTGGATGGCGGCATCTACGTCAACAATATCACGGGACCAGTGACGTTGACGGACGACAATGCCAACGATAATGACGCAGATTTCAACTTTGTTGGCAATGGGTTCAACGCTACGAACGTCACCGGACCGATCGTGATTCTGGGCGGTAGTTACAGTGATACCTTTGCCGGCGGTGGCCAGATCGACGGCATTTTTGTCGACACATCCCCCACTGCCTTAATCTATATCGGCAACGATGGGAACACCGTGTCGGCAGTGAATGCCAACGGCAACTTCGATGACGGAATTGACATCAATAGCGTCGCCGCAGCTTCTCTGGATACGGTCACTGCCAACAACAACGGTAATTTTGGCTTCGAAATCTCCAATGTCAGCGTGGGTGTCTTGCTGACCGACCTGACTTTGGCAGGCAACGGAACCAACGGCGGTAATCTCGATACGATTGCCCAGGTTGGCTACACCACCAACAAGGCGACTAATCCCGCGGTCGACGACTCGTTGACGCTGACTGCGACGACTATCACCCGGACGGTTCCCGCGCAGCAGACGATCGAGTACACCGCGGTCGGCATTATGGCGATCTTCACTGGTCAAGGTGACGATACGATTGACGTCGATGGAACGGGTGCGACGGTCTCCACAACAGTGTTTGGTGGCGACGGGAACGATGTCATCACGATTGCGGGGAGCAATTTGCTCGCTGCCAACACCTTCCTGGGTGACACGTTCAACGATGCTCACGTGACCGATACCCTAGGCAACTTTACGACGGCGCTTGCTACGGCACCTGGAAATGACGAATTCATTCTCAACGTGGCGGCCGACATCACGGCGACATCTCTGCTCATCGGTGGTGACGGAAATGCTCCCGCTGGGGTCGCTGATTCTGCCAATCGTGACCGGTTGACGGTGAATAATGCCGGTGCAGTGACCGCGTTGAGCTTTGACTGGTCGGCTGGCGGTGATTTTGAAACGGATATCCTGGGCTTCGCCATTCCGGTGAACATCGATACCACGGAAACGATTCAGTACAACGACACGAACGGCAATGACACAGTGGCGACGCTCATCGGTGAGACGACCGATGACGAGATCACCGTGGTGCCCGTCGGCGTGAATTCGGCCGCTGCATTCATCGGGGGCAACCCGTACGAGAGCACTGCCGAACCGCTGGCGTTTGCCGACAGCCTGCCGGGCTTTGCCGGTGGCGGTGTCGAGGCTGACTTCAGCTTCACCGGATTGATCAATGCCGCGGGTATCTTCGTTGACGGCAACGGTTCGGCTGGCCCGGTGGGCGATCAACTGTTCGTCTATGGCCAGACCGAAAACGGGATCATCGATCCGGTTGCAGATGCCGTCGGTTACACGATCTTCAATAACCTGGCGGGCTATGGGTCGGGCGAATTGGTGAATGCCGTCGGATTCCTGAATGCGTTCGACGACATTGTGCTCACTGATACGCTGGTGACAGTCAATAACTTCGTCCAGGTGGCCCTCGATCCCCTCGACTTTGTCCAGGTCGACCCAACGTTGACCAGTGGTTTGATCGTCGATTCCGGTGACGAGTTGATTCCCAACGTCCCCGATCCCGACTGTGACGGGTTCCGGGCCGACTCGATCGACGTCAGCCTGTCGCAGGTCATTCCGTTGACGGTCAACGGTGGTGATCCGCCAAACAACGGCGTCAACCACCAGGGTGACGAGGTCAACTTCCTGGGGACCTTCCTGGAAGTCCAGGTCTGGAGCGATAAGTCGGTCCCGCCGACCGTGTCGTTCAACTTCATCCCGTTCGTGGGCTCATTCCAGCCGTATCGTGAAAGCTCGATCGAATGCCATGGTCCGATCAGCACCTTGACGCTGACCCTGGTGGGCGACAATAACGATCCGACGGTCGATCAGACTGACAACTTTGTCGTGGTCGGTGAAGACGTTGACGTTTTGCAACCGGGTGGAGATCTGGACGGGGCCAACGAACTGTCGCTGGTCATCAACGGCAGCATCGACATTCCGTTCCGCAGCGTGCAGGTGTTGAATGTCCTCGGCGACGATCTGACCGCAGCTGGAGATAATGACGCAGATACCCTGGAAGTCACCCCCTGGTCTGGTTACACCAATGGTGGCAACCCGCCGAGTTCTCCAATTGGTTGGGGTATCCAGACCACATTCAACGAAGGTGGTGTCACCGGCGCTGATGACGGAGATCAACAGGACCTGCTGATCGTCAACGGACTCGCTGGAATCAGCGAAGTCACCACGTTGACGCCTTCAGATGTGCAGGATGGCGATGTTATCGTCACGTTCCCCAACGGAGCGTTGATCGCCAATATCAACTATGTGTCGAACCTGGGCTTTATCTTCAACGGCAACGACGGTTCCGCCGGTGATACGGATCGCCTGATTCTGCAGGGTTCCAACGGCACGACCCCGGGACTGAGCGGGGATGACGTCGTCGATGTGAACTATGATAACGCCGGCAACGCCGCGTCGCCGTTCCTGACCCTGACGGATGGAGCCGTCCTGTACTCGATTCACAACATCACCAACTACGACGTGGTGACTCTGGATCTGCAGGGTGGTAACGATACGGTCAACGTCACCGACGGAGCTGCCGCCGGTGGCGCGGGCTTCGCCAATACGACGTTGAACATCTTCTTCGGAGCTGGCAACGACACATTCGATGCTTCGGCTTCGACGTCCACCCGCGCTTACACGGTCAGCGGTGGATTGGGCAACGACACCCTCACCGGAGGCGCCGGTGACGATGTTCTGAATGGCGACGAAGGTAACGACGACCTGGTCGGTGGCGATGGCGACGATATCCTCAACGGTGGATCGGGCTTCGACGAACTGGACGGCGGTAATGGACTTGATCAGTTGAATGGTGGGGACGACGTGGACCGCCTGACGATCAATGCCAACTCCGGCCTCAAGCAAGTCGACGGCGGTCAGGGTGACGACGTCCTGGTGGTGAATGGCACAGCCGGTGCTGATACATTCGCCCTGAATCCGCTGACCCCGGGTTCGGTGTACACTTCAATTACCTACACAGGGACTGTTGCTGGTGTGGCGGATGTCGAAGCTTATGAGATCGATGGCGTTGGCGGTTCGGACGCCTTTGACATTGGCGACCTGAGTAGCACGTCCGTCCGAGCGATCAATGTTGCCGTGGGTGGCACACCCTCGACGATTGACGTCGACGGCACGGCTGTCGGTGACAACATCGGGGTGACGACACCGGCCGCAGGTCGAGTTGATGTCGCAGGCCTGGCCTATCAGGTCAGTCTGAATGGGGTCAGCCTGACCGACATTCTGACGATCAACGGCGGTGCAGGCGACGACACGATCAAGGCCAATGCGGGTGTCGAAGGCCAAATCGGCATCGTGTTCAACGGTGACGAAGGGGACGACTTCCTGTCGGCTGACGCGACCTTGAATGGTGGAGCTGGCAACGACACGCTGGTTGGCGGAGCCGGGGCTGACACACTGAATGGTGGTGACGGTAACGATATCCTCGACGGTGGCGAAGGTGATGACGCGGTCAACGGCGATGCCGGCGATGACACGATCCTCGTGTCGAACGGGGTCGACACTGTCGCTGGTGGTGCCGACTTCGACACGATCGTCTACCAGGGAACGGCAGCCGGCGATACGCTGGGCTTGACCGGTGGAGCGGCGATTGCCGTTTCTGGTCTCAAGACGGGAACGATCAACAACACGACGATCGATCGCATCGAAGTCCTGGGGCTGGGTGGCGCGGACACGATTACGATCGGTCTGACGGGCGCCTACGAAGTCTTCGTTGACGCGGCGGCTGGCAACGACACCGTCAATGCTGCGGCCGCGACGTCGAACCTCACGATTCTCGGTGGTGACGGTGATGATACGCTCACCGGTGGCGCCGGCAATGACAGTATTGATGGCGGAGCGGGTAACGATACGCTGGTCGGCGGTGCCGGGAACGACACGATCAATGGTGGTGCGGGGAACGACTCGATCACCGGCGGTGCTGGTACCGATAGCCTCGATGGTGGCGACGGAACCGACACGTTTACCTGGTCGGCTGGCGAGGGAAGCGACACCGTGGTCGGTGGTGGCGACGGTGCGGACTCGCTGATCTTCAATGGCAGTGCCGCGGCCAACGTCATCGGGTTGGTTGCCGCGAGCAATCACCTCAATGTGACGCTGGGAGCCATCACTGTCGATACCGTTGGTATCGAACACGTGCAGGTGAATGGCCTGGCGGGTGGCGACACCATCACTGTCGGCGACTTGACCACAACCGCATTGACCTCGCTGAGCATTGCTCTGGGTGGTGGTGCTGACTCGGTCACGGTGAATGGTCGCAACACGGCCGATAACCTGGCGGTCTCGACTGCTGGTGCTGGCCTGGTGAGTGTTGAAGGGCTGGCTTACGACGTCGACCTGACCGGTGCAGCTGTCGCTGATCTCCTGACGGTGAACGGCAACAATGGCAACGATACTCTGAAGGCCAATGCCGATGTCGATACTCAGATTGGAATCGTCCTCAACGGTAACGCTGGCGACGATTACCTGTCGGCAGACGCAACGCTGAATGGTGGGGATGGTAACGACACCCTGGAAGGGGGAGCCGGTGCCGACTTCATCAACGGTGATGCAGGTGACGACACGATCATCTTCAATGCCGGAGCAGGTCTGGATACGATCAATGGTGGTGACGGCTTCGACATCTTCCTGGTCAATGCCAACGGTGCCAACAACACGATCGCTGTCAGCCAGACGGCTGTGACGGTCGATGGCAACACTGAGACCCTGGCCGTCAGCAACCTGGAATTGTTCCAGGTGAATTCGCTGGGTGGCAATGACACGGTCACGGTGACCCTGACTTCAGTGGCCGGCAACATCGATGCCGGATCCGGTAACGATATCGTGAATGGCTCGGCAGCAACCGCGGCCCTGACCATCTTCGGTGGTGACGGCGAAGACACCTTGACCGGTGGCTCGGTGGCTGACGAAATCCACGGTGGATCGGGGAATGACCTGATCACCGGTCTGGGTGGGATCGACTTCGAATATGGCGATGCCGGCAATGACACGTTTGGCCCCGGCGATGCCGGAGCAGACTTCCTGTTCGGCAGCGAAGGTGCTGACACCTTCAACTGGCAACCGGGTGACGGCAGCGATTCGATCCAGGGTGGTGATGACCAGGGTGACGTGCTGAACTTCCTCGGCAGTGCGGCGGCTGACGCCTTCCTGTTGAGCTCCAGTCCGACCAACCCGAGTCATCTCAATGTGAAGCTGGGAGCGGCCACCGTCGACACCGCTGGTGTCGATCAGGTGATTATCAGTGCTCTGGCTGGTGCCGATTCGGTGACGGTGCTCGATCTGACCAAGACTGAGGTCAAGTCCTTGAACATCGATCTGGGTGCTGCTGGCGAAGCTGATGCAGTCACTCTGAATGGTCGTGTTACGGGAGACGATATCGGAGTTGATGCACCTGTGGTGGGAACGCTCAACGTCCAGGGACTCTCCTACGATGTGAATATCACGAGCACCGTTGCTCTGGAAGATACGTTGACGATCAACGGCAACGCCGGTGACGACACGATCAAGGCCAACGTTCTCGTGGAGAACTCCGTGATCATCGTCTTCAACGGTAATGCTGGCGACGATTACCTGTCGGCCGACGCGACCCTGAATGGTGGCGACGGTAACGACATTCTGATCGGTGGTGCCGGTCCCGACACGCTGATTGGTGGCGACGGTAACGACTTGCTGACCGGTAACGGTGGCATCGACTCGTTTGACGGCGGTGCCGGCTACGACACTGTGGTCGAAACGCGTAATGCCAACTTCACGCTGACCGATACGACGTTGAATATCGGTGCGGAAGGGACAGACACGCTGACCAGCATGGAGAATGCCAATCTGACTGGTGGTCAGGGAGCCAACACCTTCTTCATCGGTGCCTTCACTGGCGACACGACGGTGACCGGTGCGGGTGGATCGGATACGGTCGACTTCTCGACCGCGACCGAAGCTATCCACATCGATCTGGATGCCAAGGATCAGGACCAGGTGATCAATCTGTCGGGCCGGACGATTGTGTTCGGTGACATCATCGAGAACCTGACTGCGACGCCGTTCAACGATACGATCAACGTCGATATCGCCCAGTTCAACCGGACGATCAACGGCGGACTGGAAACGTCGATTCCGCCTGGGGATCGATTGAATGTCGACTTGTTGGGGTCGAACCCGACTACGACCAAGGTGCCGAACGGTGGCAAGTTGGGTAGCTTCAATGGTACCGTCAATGGTTCTGGTTTCACCGGAACGATCAGCTACTTCGATATTGAGACGCTGGTGATCAAGGGTGGGAACTCGACGCCGCCAGACTTCTCGTCGGCCACTCAATACGATGTGGGTGACGGACCGCGTGGTGTGGTCACTGCGGATGTCAACGGAGACGGCAAGCTGGACATGATTGTTGCGAACAGCTTCAGCAACGACATCAGTGTCCGGTTTGGTGACGGCTTCGGCAGCTTCGGTGCTCTGGTCAATTACTCGGCCGGTGGCAAGCACGCCAAGCAGACGACCACGGTGGCAGTGGGTGATGTGGACGGAGACGGCGATCTCGATATCGTCGTGACGAACCGCAAGACCAACAACGTCAGCGTCCTGTTGAACGATGGTGCCGGTACCTTTGGTGCGGCGACGTTGTTCAGCACCGGATCGAAGCAGACGGGTAAGTTCCCGACTGCCGTGAAGCTCGGTGACATGGACAATGACGGCAACCTGGACATCGTGACGGCGAATGCCAACGTCCGGAAGAACGGTAGCGTCAGCGTCCTGTTGGGTGACGGTGCTGGTGGATTCGGTGCCGCCAGCGTGACCAAGACCCTGGGCCGCCGTCCTCGCGATCTGGTGTTGATCGACAACAACGGTGACGGCAACCTGGATGTGGTCGCCACTGATCTGTTCAGCCGCAACGTGGTGTTGATGAACGGTGACGGTGCAGGCGGATTGTCGGCTCCGGCGATCTTCGATGTGGCTATCACGCCGAATTCGATCATCGAAGGCGACTTCAATGGTGACGGTGTGCTGGACGTGGTCACGACATCACTGCTCTCACCGCGGCTGAGCATTCTGCTGGGCGTCGCCGGCGGTGGCTTCGAGCCGGTCAAGGAGATCAAGTACCCGGCAGTCGAGCTGGATATTTCGATCAACACTGCGGACATCAATGGCGACGGCAACCTCGACTTGTTGATTGCCAACCGCAACGACAACACGCTGAGCTACATGCTCGGCAACGGCAATGGGTCCTTCAATAACCGGGTCGACTTCAAGACCGGTGATACCCGCTTCCGCGAACCGGTCTCCATCGCCGTCGGCGACTTCAACAATGATGGTGCAATCGACCTGATGGTCGCGAACGCCGGATCTGATGACGTCAGCGTGCTGATTCACGTGGGGATCGTGTAAGTCGAAGAGTTTTAGCGAAACCTGCTGCGGGCACCTTGGTTGACCTGTTGGTTGACCAAGGGCTGGCAGTTGGATGAATGAACTTCAGGATAGGGTTGGGATCGTCGCATTCTGTGAGAATGCGACAGTCCCAGCCCTATCTTGCTTTTTGAAGGGTGAAGGGTGAAGGGTGAAGGGTGAAGGGTGAAGGGTGAAGGGTGAAGGGTGAAGGGTGAAGGGACATTTTGTCATAGGTCCTGTTCTTTAGGTGAATGCGCAAAATAGAACGCACAGGTGAGCCCGGCGGCGTAACGGCTAGTTGATTTAATCAAGTCCCAATCGCGTATTTTCGTTTTCGCGGCAGTTGCTACCCGTTGAACATAGGTTTGAACGCTTAAACCGGATCACCGTTCACATTAAGTATACGGAAAATATGTTTACATATCGATTAAATCAACAGCCCGGTAAGCCCCGGGATTCTAGTTGTGCCAAACAGTTTGGTTAGCAGGTACGAAGAATCGCTGGATCAAGTGTTCTTGGGATGTGTCATCTCTTTCGGGATCACCCATTGGTCAAAGTCCTGGGCAGACACATAACCGGACTTGATCGCCGCATCCCGCAGCGTCAGATTGTCGTGGTGCGCGGCTAACGCGATCTTGGCCGCCTTTTCGTATCCGATATGTGGATTCAGCGCCGTGACCAGCATTAGTGACTCGCTAAGATGCTGCTGGATGCGAGCGACATTGGGTTCAATCCCGTGGGCGCAATGTTGATCGAACGACGCACAACCCTCGGCCAGCAGTTCGATTGATTCGAGCACATTGTGCAACATCACCGGCTTGAATACGTTCAATTGAAAATTGCCCTGGGAACCGGCGAACGCGACAGCCTGATCGTTACCGAAGACCTGCACGGCGATCATCGTCAGGGCTTCGCATTGAGTGGGGTTGATCTTGCCTGGCATAATTGACGAGCCCGGTTCATTTTCCGGGATCGTCAATTCGCCAATGCCTGTGCGCGGCCCTGATGCGTACCAGCGGACATCGTTGGCGATTTTCATCAGGGCGCCCGCCAGCATCCGTAGAACACCGCTGACATTCACGACGGCATCATGAGCCGACAGCGCCGCGAATTTGTTGACGGCGGTTCTAAAGGGCCACCCTGTCTCACGGGCGATCAGTCTGGCGACCGTCTCGCCAAACTGGGGATGGGCATTCAGTCCCGTTCCGACTGCCGTCCCTCCAATTGCGAGTTCATTCAGCCCCGACATTGCTTGCTGCAGGTGTCCTGTGGCTTGATCCAGTTGCGAGACCCAACCGGAAAACATTTGTCCTACTGTGAGCGGGGTCGCATCTTGCAGGTGCGTTCGGCCGACCATGATGATTGGGGCGTACGACTGGGCCTTGGTGTCCAATGTCTTTCGCAAAACCTGCAGAGCGGGCAATAGAGCAGATTCAAGTTGCTGGACGATCGCAATGTGCATGACCGTGGGGAAGGCGTCATTGGACGATTGACAGCGATTGACGTCGTCATTCGGATGGATCGGTGAATTCGAACCAAGGATTCCTCCCGCGAGCTGAATGGCGCGATTGGCCAGGACTTCGTTCGCATTCATATTGGTTTGCGTGCCGGAGCCCGTCTGAAACACCGACACCGGAAACTCGGAATCCCAATCTCCGGCGATCAGTTCATCAGCAGCCCGCACAATCAGATCGACTTTGTCGCGCGAGAGTTGCTGCAACTCGCCATTCGCGAGAGCCGCACACTTCTTGAGGACACCGAACGCGCGAATGACCGGTCTCTGCCAGCGGAATCGCGCCCCTCCAATGGCGAAGTTGAGACGACAGCGCTCGGTTTGCGCGCCCCACAGATGCTCATTCGGAACTTCAACGGGCCCGAGAGAATCATGCTCGGTTCTCGTTATTACGTTAGACTTGCGTTGAGATTCAGCCATGAGATCAACTCCTGATGCGAACGCTGTGGTGGACTAATCTCGCACAAAATCGAGCTTATGGTAATTCTAGGGTGGGCCAGAGCTCTATAATGGGATGGCGAGTCTTGTCCGATAAATCCGCTGTCGACGTGGGCAGGACATTTGGAATTCGTTTCGCGAACACAAGATCCGGGGAGTTATGGTACCGGGCCCACCTGATCAATCTGGGGTACGCAGAAAAACATGGAAACCGCGAAGCAACAACCTGCTGAAAACGTGCTGTATTTCAACGACTTATATGTCGGCCAGAAATTTGTCAGCGGGACGCATCAGCTCGATGCGGAGCAAGTCCAGAAGTACGCCCGCGAGTTCGATCCTCAACCGTTTCACACGGATCCCGAAGCGGCGAAGAATACATTCTTCAAAGGCCTCGTTGCCAGTGGTTGGCATACGGCCTCGATTACGATGCGGCTCATGACCGAGAGCGGGTTGACGATCGCGGGGGGAATTATCGGGGCCGGCGTGGAAGTGAGTTGGCCCAAGCCGACTCCGCCTGATTCACTATTGCAGGTCTTCAGCGAGATCATTGAAACGCGACCCACGCGGTCGCGGCCTGATCGCGGTATTGCCACGATTCGGTGTGAGACTCGGGATCAATTGGGGGAGATTCTTCAAGTGATGACGGCGAAACTCGTGGTCCCAATGCGGCCGTTCGTGTAGGTCAGGCTGTGCCTGACGCTGGGGGTTGAACAATGGGCGGTGGTGGATGACTTGTCGGAGTTACGAAGAAGTTTTGGAACACTGATCTTCGCTAATCCGGAAAGCTCCATGTCGAGATCCCGGCTGGAGCGCGTCTGTTTGATCAGTGTTGATTAGCGTAGATTAGTGTTCTAAAAACTCTTCGTCGGTTTGCACTCGTACGCGTGAACCTTGGTCTAACTGCCGAACGCCACCGCTTCTACGTGATGGGGGGCTTGGAAGACGTCTTTCCAGGCGATGGCATCGGTGGAATGCAGGATTCGCCCGCGCCAGTTAGAGCCGACGAATTTGCCCTGACCGAAGACTGCGATGAGTGGTGCGTTCTGGTTCGGTGCGCGCTCCCATTTGATGCCGTCCGGTGATGTGTAGGTCGCACCCTGCCCTACGGCTACGAAGCGGTCTCCGGTCCAGACGACCGAGTTGATGTGTTCGCCTTCTTCGCCGACGAGTTTCTCGGACCACTTCACGCCGTCTTCGCTGCTGATCCGCAGCCCATGCAGGCCGACTCCGACGAAGATCCCGTTGCCGAAGGTGACATCGATCAGCGTATCGAGAGCCTTCACGTTAGGAGTATCGGTCCATTCTTTGGCATCGAGCGAAACCGACCGGCGTCCACGGTCACCCACGGCGACAAATCGTTCGTTACCATACGCGATGCGGCGCAGCATGTTCTTGCTGGATGGCAGCGGTTTATCACCGGGCTGGATCGTTGAGCCGCCGGGTAACAGCGCTTGTGTCGCGACGACCTGAGTCGGCTCGCTCCAGGACTTGCCGTCCTTGCAGGTCATCACAAAAGGTCGCGAATCGCCGACTGCTCCGGGATCGCCCCCCAGCCCGATAAACTCACCTTTTCCGAAACCGATGCCTCTGAGATAGGTCACATACCGGGCATCGCGTGTGCTGGATTCCCACATCTGGCCATCACCGGTCGATGCAAAGATGTTTGATCCACCATACGAGCCCACGGCTGCAAAGCGACCATTGCCAAATGCAACAGCTCGATAGACTTCACCCTCTTTACTGATCTGCGCGTGAGTCCATTCGATGCCATCGGTGGAGGCCAAACGCAAACCATGATGGCCGACGGCGACAAACATTTGGGGACCTTTGTTGGAGCTTGATGGAGGTGGCAATGCGCAGTGCTAAGTATTACGGGTCAGCCGACAAGTCCCGGTAGCCTTCCGTTGTAGCTTCCTGCGAATCGCGACGTATGGCTGTCACCGAAGGAACTCGTCTGGACGCCCAGCACGTTCAGCAACTCGACGTACAAATTGGCCATCGGGGCCTGCTTGGGAAACGCGAGATGGTTGCCCGGTTTCAATGCTCCACCACCCTTGCCTGCGATGACCACCGGATAGTCATCGCGGCCGTGTCCTCCGTCCGACATATAACTCGTGTAGAGGAGCACGCTGTTGTCGAGGAGCGAGCTGCCTCCCTCGTCGATCTCCCGCATCTTCTTGACGGTTTCGGCGAACAGCTGGGTGTACCAGGCATGAATCTGGCGGCACGCTTCGCGCGCGATGGGATCGGCTTCTTCGGGACGGAACGCGTTACCTTGATGTTCCAGGGTGTGACAGTGACGTTCGTAACCGACGGTGACCACTCCGGGAAACATGCTTTCGTCGCTGCCTGCGGCGAAGGTCACGACGCGTGTCGTGTCGGTTTGGAAAGCGAGGACCATCATGTCGGCCATCAGGCGGATGTAATCACCGTGGCGTGAGGGATCCTGGTCGATGGGACGGGTCAATTCCCATAACGGAACTCCCGCTTTCGGCAGACCGCTCGGCAGGTTCAACTGTGATGGTCCCGGCGAGGCGAGGTCCAGCAGGTCCTGTCGTTGCCGTGATTCGATGAAGGCAATTCGTTTCTCGACCGATCGGACCGAATCGAGGTATTGGTCTAACTTGTGTCGATCGTTCTGGCCGAGTCCGCTGCGCAGGCTATTCGCTTGATCGAGAACCAAATCCAGGACGCTGCGGTCCAGGGAATCCTTATCGGTACCCGGAGCCGATGGCACGTTACCCGCTTGGGCTCGTCTTTGCCAATTGGGGACGACGGGTTGTCGACCGCGAAACATGCGGTCAAAGATCAAGCGCGGATTGCCTTCAGACGGGACGACGGAATCGCGGGAGCGGAAAGAATAGTTCTTCTCGCCCCCCGCCAGGCCGATCTCCAATGAGGGCAACAGCGTGTCCTTCCCGAGAACGTGAGCGGCCGCTTGATCGACAGACACTTCTGCATAGAACTTGCCCCCTTCCTTCTTCACGGAGGGAGCACCCGTCAGATGCATCAACGAGCAGTGTTCGTGAGCGTTCAAATTCTCCGAGCGCCCGGCATGCGACAGGCCGGAGACCACGGTGATGTCGTTCTTGGCGAAGTCTAACGGCCGCAGAATCGACGGCAGTTTGGTCAGCGGCCCGGCTTCCTGAGGACGCCACGATTCGAGCACCGTTCCGCCGGTCACTGTGAAGATTCCAAACCGCACTGGAGGACGGCCGAGATCAGCCGCCGCAGAGACCTTTGACGGGAAAAGAGATTCCAGAAATGGGAGTGCCAGTAATGCTCCGGTGCTCCGGAGGATTGTGCGTCGGGAGATGGCAGGGCCGGTTTGATTCATCATTGATTACCGTCAGGTGAGGTTGAAGAATGCTTGCAGCAGTGAGGGCTGCTACAGGGAATTCTTTCGATTCTGGAACGGGTAACTCTTTACAATTCCTAGTATCAACGTCGAGAAGCGATGATTGTCAGTCGAGAGCTGGTTAGTAATCTCTTGTACCGGACAGTCGTCGTAGAAATCCAATTCGCGGCCGAGGGCATACGTCAGGAGCTGCTCGGTCAGGTTGCGAGTGAATTCGGCCTTGCGTGTCAGTACGACGCGCTTCAGATCGCCGATGCCGTTGAGTTTCTCGCCAGTTGGTAATTCGCCGGTGACGTCCAGCGGCTGGTCTCCGGCTTTCTCACGCCAGAGGCCGACGGCATTGTAGTTGTCCAAGGCAAACCCCAGTGGATCCATCTTGCGATGGCAGGCCGCACAGGCTGCGTTCTGGGCGTGCTGGGCGAGTTTTTGTCGGAAGGTTTGTGCTTCCTTGCCCTTCTCCTGCTCGTCTTTGATCTGACTGACATTCGCGGGCGGTGGCGGTGGCGGGGAACCAAAAATGACATCCAGGATCCATTTGCCACGCATGGTGGGGCTCGTCCGGGATGTATGCGAAGTCAAAGCCAGCACGCTGCCCATTCCGAGTAGTCCGCCGCGATGATCCTCGGGCCGCAGGGTCACGCGCTGCAGGTCTTTGCCCTTGACCTCGGGCAGGCCATAGAACTTCGCCAGTTCCTCATTCACGAACGTGTAGTCGGCGTCAAGCAACTCCAGGAGACTGCGGTCCTCGCGGCGGAGCGTGTCGAAGAACAGCGTTGTTTCGTCATACATTGCCTGGCGCACATTGGGATTAAACTCGGGGAAGAACTCGGTGCTGGGGCGTGCCGTGGAGAGTTTGGAAATCTGCAGCCAGCGTGCGGCGAAGTTGTCGGTCAGTGATCTTGCTCGGGGATCGGCCAGCAACCGACGAGTCTGCTGCTCAAGGACGGTGCCTTCTGCGAGACCGCGAACTTCGATTTCGGCGATGTTGCCGTAGGAATTCTTCGGCGGCACATAACGGACATAGCGCGTCGTGATCGGCTCTTTCAAATCGTAGTTGATCCAGCCTGTACCGGGCTTCTCATTAATCTCCAGAATGTCGACCACATCGGCTGAAAACTCGGGGTTGCTACACGCCTGGAACTTACCACCGATCAGGCGATATTCATGAGCGACCCGCCCTGCGTAGCATAACTGGCGAATGGCCTTGGTCTCGCCCAGATCGAGTCCGATCCAGTAGCTGTTCGCGTCGGGCCCGTCGAGATTCGTGAGCAAGTCCCCATCGAAAACAGTGGCTGCATTGTTGCCCTGGTGCTGGGCAGAACCTGGGCCGGCGATCACCTTGCCGGGGTACTTGACTGATTCCGTCGAGGGCCCGGGGGCAGTCAGTCTGCCGCGATTCGCGAGGTCTTGTAGCTCGCCGTCGGGCATGCTCGACCAGAGGAAATAGGAGAGCCGGACCGCGAGTTCGTTGTCGCTGACAGGATACGGCTCGCCCGGCTTTGCGGTCGAGCGATTCAGTTCGATGCGATAGAGGAATTTGGGGGAAACGAGAACTGCCTTCAGCATCAACCGCACTCCGTCGCCATAGTTCTTGCCCTGGGCCAAGGCGCGATCGAAGAGAGTCAACAGACGCTCGAGATCGGCATCGCTCATCTGGCCGCGGTAGGCTCGACGAGCGAAT
This sequence comes from Planctomycetaceae bacterium, assembly GCA_021732415.1. GTDB lineage: Bacteria > Planctomycetota > Planctomycetia > Planctomycetales > Planctomycetaceae > JAKFVC01. The sequence continues at coordinate 12,423 of JAKFVC010000072.1, read as the reverse complement.
TGCGCGATGATGCCGCGGGCCGCGTCGCGCGGTGAGACATTCATCGGCGGAGCTACGACGTAATCTGATTTCCGCCATGCACCCGGCTGCAGTCCGAAGAGTTGTTCGCGATTGATTCGAGCTTGTTCTTGAATACGGCCGTCGACTGACGAGCTGAGTTCCGTTCCGAGGAAGCGATCGAGAATCTGATCCGCGGCCGCGAAATACTTATCGATTAATGCCGACGGAATTTCGAGTGCAGCCGCCATGTTACCAAATGTGTTCCCCTCTCCCGTTTCGTCGGTCATGCCGACTGCGGTTGTGGCGTCGAATTCAAATCCGAGTAAGTCGCGAACCGTGCGGTTGTATTCCGCCAGGCTGAGCCGCCGCAGTGTCGCAGGTCCAGGATCACGGTTGGCCGGGTCACTGCAGTCAACAGTCGTGATTGTCGCTTTCAGCCATCCGAGCAGCCGACTTCGTTCATCTGCCGTCAATTGGCGGGCGTCCGGCGGAGGCATCTCGCCGGATTCGATCTGGGCAATGACCTTGCGCCACAACTTGCGCTGCCGAGCGGCCGACTTGTCGTCGGTTAGCGGGGAAAAGTCGACATGTCCCTCGTGCTGGTCCGTTCCGTGGCACTTGGCACATCGCGCCTGCAGAACCGGCAGGATGTCGCGTGAAAAGGTGACCTCTTGGGCGATGGCGGCCGTCGTGTGGCCGACAATCGGTACGAGCAACCAGAGCACAGCGAAGATCTGAAGGGCGAGCTTATACAGAGGACCACACACGCGAAGAGTGCTCCGACAGGATTTAGACCGATGATCTGAAACGGGGTGCTTATAGACTACACGTTCCTAACGTCGGACGCGATGTGATTTCAGCCAATATTTCATTCGGTGAAACCCAGAATTACGGTGTATTTTCGCCCCCGCTGGGCTTGTCCCAACGGAGCGGTGACTGGCCAGCTACTAGAGGGGAACGTTCTGGACCCTCAACGCGTGGTCTCCGATGCTCCCTGCCGCCAGCCAGTCGTTGCTTCGACAACGGTTCGCTCACGGCGGCAGGGGGCATCGGAGACGTAAAGGTTGAGAATACTGCAAAACTTACCGGTGGGTAGCTGACCAGTCAGCGCTCCGTTGGGACAAGCCCAACGGGGGCGGTTTCGAAATGCTCCCAACCTATAGCGCGTGCCCCCTAAGCTTGTGGCAACTGACGCGATGTCTATTTTTCAAGATTCCATCACATTTTCTTCACATCAGCAGGCTAGCATCCCATAACGCTCACTGCCTTGAGGTCTTCTCGCAATTCTGGGGCGAATTGCGCGAGAAATATGACGAATTCGACTTCGCCGATCTCGGCGGAGCGACGATTGGGGTGCGAATTGCATGGCGACTTCGAATATCTTGCTGGTGGGTATTTGCCAGGAAATTGCCAAAGCCCTGCGGGATAATTTTGTTGACGAACCTTTTCACGCCCAGATCGTGAATGACGTCCAGGCCGCCTGGGAGGCGTTGCAGCAGCAGGAAGAAGTCTCGGACTTGATCTTTCTGGGGCCCGAGCTGGACTCCAACGTGAAATTGGATTTCTGTCGGCGGCTCAGGAGCGACCAGCGGACCGAGCCCGTGGCGGTCATGTTTGCGACCTCGATTGGATCGGAATCTGAAGAGATTTGTGGGTTTGAGGCGGGGGTGGACGACGTCGTGCTGATGCCGCGCAGCGACCGGTTGATTGTCGAGCGGATGAAGGCCCACATCCGGCGAAGGCGAAACTTACAGAGTGCAAAGGACATCATCCAACGTCGAGCGGTGCGGCTGCAACGAGACAGTATGCGCCTGACGATCAATGGCGATGACTTCCAGTTGACTCCGACCGAATGCGGGATCTTGTGGATTCTTCTCAACAAGGATGGTCAGCCGGTGACGCGACGGGAATTGCTGGAAGCGTGCGGCGGAAATGCCTGGGGCTTGCTCGAACGCACAATTGATGGACATGTCAAGGTATTGCGAAAGAAGCTCGGTTGTTGGGCGGGAGTCATCGAAACGGTTTGGGGGCTGGGTTACCGGATTGGTGATGTCCAGAGCGTCGCTCCTCAGTTGCACGGGTGAAGAGCGCTGGTTCATCGGACTTTCACACTCACGTCATCAATTCTCAATCTGCCTTCCCTATGATGGCGGTGAGACCACAGGTGGTCTTAAGACGATCCACTGAGTGAAATGCTGGACTGTGAACACCCGGTCGCGAAAATCGGCCAGTGGGCCGGTTGTGATACATGACTACGACGGTCGAGTCTGTTGCGCTAGAGCCGGTTCGTACGAAGATCGTTCCGGCACGCGCGGCGTCGGCCTGGTTAGTCAATCCGTGGTTTGACGCACTCTTCATCGCGAATGTCGCCTGGCCGGTGTTAGCCGTGCTGCTCATCGTGTTTGGCCCGGAGTTCCATGAAGGGACCCGGTTCTGGCAGATGTATTTCGTGACGACCCCTCATCGCTGGATTACGCTCGCACTGGTTTTTCTGGATCGAGATCGCTTCGGCGAGCGACCCAAAACGTTTGTGCTGCTGGCGGTGATGGCGATCGCCCTGTGTTTCACCGTGCGTATTTCGACGGGGACACTGACCTGTCTGCTGGCGATTGACTATTTGTGGAATGCCTGGCACTTTGCCTCGCAACATGCGGGGATCGTCCGTATCTACGCCCGCCAATCGGGATCACCAGCAACAGGTCATGCCGGGTTTGAAAAATTGCTGGTTCGCGGATTCGTGCTGTATGTGATCTTGAGAATGTCGGGTCTGCAATGGTCGCTGCTGGGTGAGATGTTCGTGGGAATCTCGCCGGTCTCGGCCGACTGGTCTCCCGATCGGTTAGATGCCTGGCTTCAGAAGGCCGACTGGTTCTGGATGGGTTTGCCGGCGATTTTGATTGCGCTGGTCATCAGAAATCGAGGTCGAGACGATCGCGGCGGACTGCTGTATCTGACGAGTTTTTTAACACTCTACACGGCGCTACTCGCGGCCGTTCACGTTCATCGGTTCGATCTTGTACTGCTGCTCTCGACGGTCTCGGCGCTCTGCCACGCCACCGAGTATCTGGCGCTGGTGAACTGGGCCGTGCATCAGCGTTTTCCAGAACCCGCAGATGACAAAAATCTGCTAGCCCGCATGGTCCCGCAATGGGGGCTGGCAGTGGGTTCATTTGCCATCTCGCTGGCAGTGATCGGCTGGGTTTCGGACCGGCAAACGTTACAGGCTTGGCTGCTGCTGAATATCGTGGCCGCCTATTTGCACTATGCTTACGATGGCCTGATCTGGAAGCGTCGTCGCCAGGCTCGGCGAGGCATCACATGACCCACTCCAATCGCAACTTGGAAGCAGAGATCAGCACAGAGACCATCTGGCGAACATTGCTCGCGACGGCCCTCATGGGTGCCATCGTTGTGTGCTTCCCAACCGCGACATCTCATCACGGATTGCGGTTGCCCTTCGTGTGGGCTGATCTGGCTGTGACCTATCTTGCGGCTAGTTGGCTCTGCGGCGGATTGGTTGCAGGCTTGATACATCGAGCCAGCCTCTCGTGGCTGGTCCTCTGGTTCCATCCGCTGTTGTTGCTCGTGTGCTTGCTGGCCGCACCGCTGATGATGGAATGGTACGTAACGAGCTGGATGTTGCGGATGACAGTCAGCGTGCTGATCGTTGTCTGGGTGCGCTGTGTTTTGGCCATGTTGCTCATCGAATCAGCAAATCTAGCCGTGACGACTAGCAGCGCCTGGAAGCAGGCATTCGCAGTCGGTGTGGCGCTGGTGGTGCCGGTGCTCTTCGAGCAGGAACGCATCGAAAAAGGACTGACGCGGCTCGGTGAACGAATCGACGAGCAACGCCTGGGGAGCGCCCGACAGCTCGCTGTGGAAATTCTGGCAATCAACCCGCAGGCACGCTTTCGGAAGCAGCCGCTACGGCTCGTGGAACGCAGACTGCGAGCTGAGCTTCTGGCATTGCAACTGGAATGTGATTCGCTGTCGAGCTCTGCAGATCAACCCGCCGCCGCGTTGCAGAAAGCGTCCTTACTGGCGATGCGGGGCGAGTCTCGTGATTCTGAGGCCATCGCTCTGCGGCTGGTTGATCAAACGCCGGTTGCTGTTGAGGCGTGTCTGTTGCTGGGAACGCTGTCTGAAGAGCGCGGCGAGTGGCCAGCCAGCCGCGATTGGAATGCGCGGGCTCAAATGCTGCTCAAAGCTGAGTCGGTTCGGATTCCCGAAGAAGTTCGCGCATGGAAGGGAATTGCGTTCGCAGAACGAAAACTAGGCCACCGGTCCGCAGCTGAGGCGGCGTATCTGGCGGCGTTGGAATTGGCGCCGAATGCGGAAACGCATTTTCTGCTGGCCCAGTTTTACGAGGACATGCAACGAGCGCAGGAAGCCGCGAAACATGCTCGGGCGGCGATCAGTCTGGATCCAGCTTCTTATCGCCTGCTGGCGGAATCGCTGATCGAGAAGTTGCTGGTGAATCACACCGGCTGCCTCTCGATCTATCGCGCTGGGCCGGACAAGTAGGGCGGTTTCACGTAAGGTCTTCTCCGCCGTGGCCGACGCTGCCAGCGTCGGTTCGCAGGCGCTAGCAGCGTCGGCCACGGGCCCCTTGGTACGACTGCGGTACCCGAATGGTACGCGCAGTTAGCCAGTCGGTCAGAACGGTTCGTAATTCAAGGCCTCGCAGGGGGCGAGGCTTTGAGAAAACGAATTCCGATTTTGCGATTAGAACTTGCGGATGACGGCGACAGCCTTACCGAGAATCTGCACGCTGTTGGACAGAATCGGCTTGGTTTTGCCGCTGGCGTCCAACCGAATGCGGTTGGATTCCTTGTGGTAGACGCGCAATACCGGGTCTCCGCCGTCGACCAGAGCCAGAACGATGTCCCCGTCGCGAGCGCTCTTGCTGCGTGTCAGAATGACGGTATCGCCATCTGCAATGTGGTAGTCGACCAGCGTCTCGCCGGAAGCGGTGACCGCGAAATTGTCACTGTTCTCAAACAGCGGCGCGAAGTCTGATTCGTCTCCGCGGTCGAGAGCTTCGAGGGGGTTCGTCCCATCGAGACGACCGACGTCGGCCAGGGCCGACCGCGATACCGGTTGATTGGCCAGCTGAATCGCACGGGCCATGTGTGCTTCACGAGCGATCAGGCCCTTCTTTTCCAGGGCCTTCAAATGGCACATCACACCGTTGGGGGAACGGATTCCAAACTCCGCTCCAATCTCACGCACGGTGGGGCCGTAACCGCGCTTCAAAATCTTTTCCTTCAGAAATTCGAAAATTTCTTCCTGTCGTTGTGTCAAAACTGGCTTTTGTCGCATGACGTTTTTCCCTTCGATTCTTGTTCGGCATTCTCAAACTGAGATCGCTGCTATTCTAACGTTCTCTGGCCCACTGTATCCAATCTCCTACTGGCTGCTGCCAATTGGAGAGTTCATATGCATTCTTTTTCCGCTCGATCTCGACAATCGATCAGGCTGCTCTGAAGTCCACATAAGTCAGTGAATTTCAACGAGCTGACGTGTGGTTCTTCGTGGCTCAATTCGCTCTTGGACATAAAACGCGGATTGTATCAAGTCAAGTATCGCTTCGGCGAGACACCTTGAAAAACATTCCAGAGTTATTCGCGACATGGCTGAAATCAAGAAGGCTGTGACTCAATCAATTCCTCTGTTCGTCCGCCAAGATTGCAGTTTCGACAGGATTGCGCTGCACTTCACGATCGAACTCAGCATCTAAAACGCTTGCGGTTCGTCGGCGAGCCAGCCACCTGAACCACGATTCGAAACGGAAAGACACCTGCATAAAAGATTATTGATGTGATTCTTGCACTGTGATGTGGCTCAACCCATTTGTCAAGTGGAAACAACGGCACTCAGGACAATAGGACAAGCTGGTTCTATATCCCCTGTTCTGTCTTTTCAATCACTACGTGTTGCTCACTCATCTGCGAGCGAATGGTGTTGGTAGCCGTGTGGAGAATCTTATTCATTATTTCACAAATATGAAATGCACGCAGGCACGTTCATTGATGGATCTTTGAAAAACGGTCTATAATCGGACCAGATTCAGTTCTTTGGGATATCGTCCTGGCCAAATCCGTATAGACGAATCCGTTAGATTTCTCAGGGGATTTTGCCAGGACGGTCAGTCTTCCTCTAGCTCGGAGGTTCACGATGACCCACTTGATCAAGTTTGGTTGGCTGGTCCTGATTTGCCTGGCAAGTTCCTTTCCAGCCCTTCAGGCTCAGGAAGATGAGCCACTGTTCAAGGGACCGCTGAATGTCAATCCGCCGCATATTTCCAGCGATTCTTCGGTAAAATATGATTTTGACATTGTCTACGTGCGAGCCCGCCGCGCAGGAGATCAAGTTCACAAAAGATATTATACCGACTTTTCCCAACCCGTGACGATGGAGCCTGGCGCCGACTTGATGCTGCTGCATCCCGACGGCAAGGAAGAGCTGCTGGTTGCGGGTGGTCGCGGTTCAGTCACTGATCCCGTCGTTTCGTTTGACGGTCAGTGGGTGTATTACGCCCTGATTCACAATCTCGAACAGCGCGATCAGTGGTCGCCGCCCCGGGAAGGTGCGGACATCTACAAGATCCATCTGCCGTCGCGGCGGATCGTGCAACTGACCAATCAGCGATTCACCCCCAATACCGGAGCCGCTAACTGGTCTGAGGATTATCGTAGCTCAAGTGATTCGAAGGACCATTTTAACTATGGTGTCTTCAACATGGGGCCGTTTCCGCTGCCCGGCGGCCGGATCGTGTTTACCAGTAACCGTGATGGATATCGGCCTTCGAAGGGCTACCCGGCCGTCGCGCTGCAATTGTTTGTGATGGATGACAGCGACCAGAACGTCGATCCCCTTGATCCCTACCCCAATAACATCGAAAAGATTGGTCATCTGAATATTGCTGGGGCCTTGCATCCGGTGGTGCTGGCGGATGGACGCATCATGTTCAGCACGCTCGAATCGCAGGGAATTCGCAGTGAGATCTCCTGGGGCACCTGGACCATTCATCCGGATGGCACCAACTGGGCGCCGCTGGTCAGCGCGTTTGATCCAGGGGGAGCCTCCAATGGATTCCATTTTCAGACTCAACTGTCGGATGGTGGGCTGGTCGTGGAAGAGTACTACAACCAGAACAACAGTGGGTTTGGTGCTTATCTCAAGCTGCCGCTCTATCCGCCGAAGGGCTACGCTCAGTTCGGGCCCGCCTTCATGAATGACAAGCGGAATCAACCGCTGCGATTCGGGCGATTCGACAACGGCAAAGGCAAGTATTATCGCCTGCCGTTCATGCCGACGGGGACCGTCTCTTTAACCCCGTTCGCATTGAACAATGAAGGCCCCGCCGATCCCTCGATTATCGGCGAGAAGAAATCCCCAGCGGTCGGGAAAGTCACGCATCCCTCCGGCGCTCCGGATAACCATTTGCTGACCATCTGGTCGCCCGGCCCGGCCAATCATCAATACACCTACCTGCCCCAGCTTGATGGTGGCATCTACCTGATCAAGAAGGGGGACGTTGTCAATGAGCCGGGGCAGATGCTGTTGATCAAGAACGATCCGCAGTACAACGAAAGCTGGCCGCGGGCCGTGGTCACTTACGACAGGATCTATGGCCGTAAGGAACCGGCCATCCTGCCGCGTCTGGCGAATGATGGCCAGAAATCGAAGTGGCTGCCGGCGGGAACTCCACTAGGGCTGGTCGGATCTTCCAGTCTGTACAAGCGAGAAACCTATCCCAACGGTGTCGTCCCCGAGGGCAAGGTGACCTCGACTTACGCCGGTGGCAAGGATCCCTGGAAAGACCTGGACGCGTTCACCAGTCACGGCAATGGGATGCCGGTGGCCTGGCACAACCAGGGGGGGGATGCCGGCTTGTATGACAACGCCGACATTCATGCGATTCGAATCCTCGCGATGGAGCCGACCACAGACCGCCGCAGCGGTCCGAAATCGGGACGCATGTTCTACAGCCATGCCCAGGAACGCCTGCGAATTCTCGGCGAAATCCCCGTCCGCAAATTCGTGAAGCCCGACGAAAAAGCCGGCCCCGCAAAGTCGACTTCGGACGGCGAGCCGCTCGATCCAGATGGCAATCCCGATACCAGTTTCCTGGCCCGAATCCCGGCGGATGTTGTGTTTACTTTCCAGACGATTGACCGCGACGGCCTGCTGCTCAACATGTCGCAAACGTGGCATCAGTTGCGAGCGGGAGAGGTCCGTCATGACTGCGGCGGCTGTCATGCGCATAGTCAGAAGCCGACAGAATTTGCGGACACATTCGCGGCACGGCCTGACTATCAAGTCTTCGACCTGTCGACGAAGGTTCCGTTGTTGACGGCCAAGTCGAAGGATGAATCGGGCGGCAAATGGGACGCGGCCGGGCAGACCGGTTTACGCTATCAGGATCGCATGGCCACGGTGGAGTACCTGCGCGATATCCAGCCAATTCTCAAGCGGAGCTGCAACGGCTGCCATTCCGGGAAATCGCCACAGCCAGCGGGGGGACTCGTGTTGGATGACGACGAAACTGTGATCCAGCACGATCATCACGGCAAGTTCCCCGGCACGTACTATCGACTGGCACTGGACGAACGCGGCAAGTTCGGTCATCGTCCGGTGGGTTATGACTCGTGGGGTTATCCGCAGGCGTCTCGCTATATTCGCAAGCTGCAGGCGCGGCGCAGCCTGCTGGTATGGAAACTGTTCGGGAAGCGACTGGATGGTTTCTCCAACGACACGCACCCCTCGGAGTCCAAGCCAGGATCGGGCGAATTGGTTCACGAGGGCAAGACGCTCCCTGTCGAACAATTCAAATCGAGGCTCGATCTGGACTTCACAGGCAGCATCATGCCGCCCCCCGAAGCCGTTGCGAAAGGCCAGGTGCAAGCTCTTTCAGAGGAAGACCGACTAACGATTTTGCGCTGGATCGACCTTGGCTGTCCGATCGACTTGGACTTCAATCCCGAGAAGCCGGACGCCCGCGGCTTCGGCTGGATGCTCGACGATGCCCGGCCGACATTGGCCCTGTCGTTGCCGCAACCGGGAGCGAATCCCCCTCTGAGTGAAATCCGGTTTGGTATCCACGATTTCTATTCCGGCATTGAGCCAGATAGCCTGCGGGTGGTTGCTGACTTTGATGTCGCGGGCCACAAGGCGGGTGAGGATTTGTCTAAGCATTTCCGCGAATCGACGCCCGGTGCCTGGACGCTCGCCTTGAAGAGTCCGTTGAGCAAGTTGCCCTCCGGGATGCTGACTGTGTCGGTGAAGGATCGACAGGGGAACGAATCTCGGATCGTGCGGAAGTTTTCTGTAGGCGAGTGACACGATTGATGATGAGGCGTTAGCCGAACTGTAGCCTGACTCTCCGAGTCGGGACTCTTGGTCTGGATGCTCCCGACTCAGAGAGTCAGGCTACAGCAAGGCCGCGCAGCCATCCAAACTCCGCCGAGTCGCTACGAAATCCACCCGCCACGGAATAGAATCCGGCCACTCGTTATCGGCCGTCGGATGAATTGCGCCCTGAATTCCGCCTGCTTCTCGCGTCGAAAGGCCACCCCGCATGTCGCCCCTCTTGTTTTCTCGCCTGGCTCTGATGGTGTTTCTGCATTACTTCGTCTGGGGGGCGTGGTACGTCACGATGGGGACGTACCTCAACGAGAAGCTGCATTTTCCCGGTGAGCAAATCGGTCTGGCCTACGGCACGACGGCGATTGGCGCCTTGGTTTCACCCTTCCTGGCGGGCATCAGCGCCGACCGCTTCTTCGCGACTCAACGCCTGCTGGCGGCATTGCATCTCGTAGGGGCCGGTTTGCTGCTGCTGGTTTCTACTCTGACCACATTTTCCTTGTTCTACCCCGCGTTGATTGCCTACACGATCAGCTACATGGCCGGCCACGGGCTGACGAACTCGTTGACTCTGCATCATTCCAAGAACCCCGGACGTGAATTCCCGCTCGTCATGATGATGGGCAGCGTCGGCTGGATCTGCTCGGGGCTGGTGGTGAGTTGGCTGCAGTTCGAGAAGACCGAGGGCATGTTCCAACTGGCCTCGACGGCGGCGCTCATCATGGGGCTGTACTCGTTGACGCTCCCTCACACGCCGCCGAAAGGGGCTGGCGAGTCTGTTTCGCTGCGGACCGTTCTCGGACTGGATGCCTTGACGCTGATGAAGGATCGTTCGTTTGCGGTCTTCATCATCTGTTCGTTCCTGGTCTGCATTCCTCTGAGCTTCTATTTTGCCTGGATGAATGCCTTCATGAATGAGCTGAGCATCCCGAATGCCGCGGCGAAGATGACAATTGGACAAGTCTCCGACGTGATCTTCCTGATGCTGCTGCCATTGCTGTTGCCGAAGATTGGCGTGAAGGGAATTCTGGTCGTGGGCATGATCGCCTGGGCGGTGCGGTTTGGCCTGTTCTCGGCATTTGATGCGCAACGGGACGCCGCCTGGATGCTCTTTCTGGGCATCGCCGTGCACGGGATGTGTTACGACTTCATTTTCGTGATGGGCCGCATGTACGTCGACAGCCGGGCGAGTGCCCAGATCCGCGGTGCGGCCCAGGGGCTGCATGCGTTTGTGACCCTGGGAGCGGGCATGTTTATCGGCTCGTGGCTCTCCGGAGTCGTCGGGCAGCACTACACGCAGCAGGCTGGCTCGCAGACAGTTCACAACTGGCAAGCGATTTGGCTGATTCCCGCCGTTTTGTCCGGAGCGCTGGCGGTTTTGTTCGCCCTCTTGTTCCGCGATCGCGTTGTCGCCAGCCAGGATTGAAGCGGTAGATGGGAGGGCGGGGTACCCTCTGGGGCCCTCGCCCTCCCGTTTCAAACACGCCCTAAACTGCCTGGTCTTCCGAAACTCCGCGCCGGCAGCGTCCACCCTCGAGATTCATCAAGTTCCTAAGCAATCCTGACGACAATTACAACGAGAACGCCGATTGTAGCGTTTGGGCGAGGATTTACGGTGGCATTCCATTGTGCCTAACCACACTGGATGAATCGAAATGCGACAGCCGGCGAGAGCCATGCGATGCTGGCAGTGGTTCGGCCGGATCGTCACGCTCATTGCCGCTTGCGTCCTGGTTCCCGGTTGCGTGGGACCTCATGCCATCAGCCATACTCGGCTGAAATACAACGAAGTTTATCGCAACACCAACGACGAACAGTTGCTCCTCAACATTGTTCGTCTCCGCTATGCGGATTCGCCGGTCTTCATCGACCTGCCGAACATCACCAGTCAGTTCGAGCTCTCTGGACGCGGCTCTTTTGCCAACGGTCTGGATGGTTCGGGGCCGGGGCGAAGCAACCTGGGACTCGGTGAGCTCTCTCTCCGCGATTCCCCCACGCTCAGCTATCATCCGCGCGGCGGCAACGAGATCGCCAAGGCCCTGTTGACGCCCCTCACGGCCGAACTGTCGCGCGTGATTCAAGCGGGAGCCAATATCGAGCAGCTGTTTCTGATGACGGTCAATGACATGAACGATGTCCAGAACGCGTCTCGCGGAACGGCCATGATTCCCACGGCGGGCGAAGACAACTCGGAATTCCGTTACGCCATTTCGCTGTTCTCAGAGTTGCGCAATCGCAACGCCGTGGAACTGGCCTTCAAGACAATGGAAGAAGTCGAAAGTACGGAGCCGATCGAGGTCGGTGAGGTCAATGCGCGGGATGTTTTCAATGCAGCGAAGGAGAAATACGTCTTCCATGCCGACCCGCAGAATGGAAAGCGGCTGACCGTCAGTCGCAAAGAGAAGGGGCTGGTCTTGTCGGTCCGGCCAGCGTTCGTGGATTCTCCGGAGTTGGAAGAATTTTGCCGGGTCTTAAACCTGATTCCCAAACAAAGCTACTACAAGATCAAGGCCGAGCTGACGGACGACTCGACGCCGAATCAAAAAATCATTCCGCCGAGCGACACGATCTATCTCAACATGCGCTCGATCCTGCAGATCATGACTTTCCTGTCCAAGGGCGTACGCGTTCCTGAGCAACACACTCTCTGCGGAATCGCACCCTCGACGATTGGTCCTGATGGAGTGCCCTTCGACTGGACCCCGGCGACCGAAGGCCTGTTCTGTGTTCAAGTCCACCGCTATCGGCCGCGTCATTCGGAGTGTACTGTGAAGTATCGCGGGTACTGGTTCTCCATCAGCCTGGACGACGTGACCTCGCGAGCCACCCTGGCGACCCTCGAGATCCTGTTCGCGCTGCAGGAATCGGAAGGCGCGACCTTAGGCCCGCAGCTCACCTTGCCGCTGGGCGGGTAAGTCGACCGCAATCAGCCGCTGGGCGCTAGCCCACAGTTCGGGATCACATTGGAGTCTAGAGTGTGTCGCATGAATTGCGATCAGCCAAGTGGCGTGAATATTTTGCTCCCCTCGCCCTGGTACTCCGGGGAGAGGGGCT